>JAFLDU010000063.1 GCA_017309145.1 Zoogloea sp.
CCGGCCGGCCCGATGCCGAAGGTGATGTCGTGCTCCTGGATCTGCCGGAGATACTCCACCTGGCGTGGCGTCCGCCCATGCAGCTCGGTCTTGCGGGTCATCAGCACCGGCGCCTGGGCGGGGACTTCGGACAGATTGGCCAGCTCGATGAGCCCCAGCTGGATGTCGTCCACCGACAGGGCCGCCTCGGAGCGCTCGTAGAAGTGCCGCAGGGCCCGCGCTGCCTGGTGGGTACGGGGTGCCACGCCGTGCAGGGTGAAACGTTCGCTGCGGCGGGCGATGGTGACGTCGTAGGCGGTCTCGATCTGGCGGATGTTCTCGTCGAGCGCCCCGCACAGATTGGCGAGGCGCACGTTGTCGAGGGGATGCAGGGTGATTTCGGTCGGCTTCATCACCATCATGCTGCCAGAGCGATGCCCGCCGGGGAAGGGAGGCGCATCAAATCCATCAATCCCGGGTCACGATCTCGCCGCGCAGGGAATGGGGCAGCGCGGACACGATCGTCACATCCACGAAATGCCCGACCAGGCGCGGATTGCCAGGGAAGTTGACCACCCGGTTGTTGTCGGTGCGGCCAGCCAGTTCGTTGGGGTCCTTCTTCGACGGCCCTTCCACCAGGATGCGCTGCACCGAGCCAACCATCGCCTGGCTGATCTTAGCGGCGTTCTCTTCGATGCGCTTCTGCAGGCGGGCCAGCCGGGCCAGCTTGACATCCTGCGGCGTGTCGTCCGGCAGGTCGGCGGCCGGCGTACCCGGGCGGGAGCTGTAGACGAAGCTGAAGGACGTATCGAACTCCAGGTCGTCGATCAGCTTCATGGTCTGCTCGAAATCGGCCTCGGTCTCACCAGGGAAGCCGATGATGAAATCCGACGACAGGGAGATGTCGGGCCGCGCTGCGCGCAGCTTGCGTACCAGGGACTTGTACTCCAGCACCGTGTAGCCCCGCTTCATGGCTGCCAGCACCCGGTCGGAACCAGCCTGCACCGGCAGGTGCAGGTGGGACACCAGCTTGGGCAGGCGGGCATACGCATCGACCACGCGCTGGGTCATCTCCCGCGGATGCGAGGTGGTGTAGCGGATCCGCTCGATGCCGGGAATGTCATGCACGCAGTCCAGCAGGAAGGCGAAGTCGGCCATCTCACCCGCATCGCCATCCACCGGCGCACGCCAGGCATTCACGTTCTGGCCCAGCAGGGTCACTTCCTTGACGCCCTGGGCGGCCAGCCCCGCCACCTCGGCCAGCACGTCGGCCAGCGGACGGTAGATCTCGTCGCCACGGGTGTAGGGCACGATGCAGAAGGTGCAGTACTTGGAGCAGCCCTCCATGATCGACACGAAGGCGCTGGCCCCTTCCACCCGGGCCGGCGGCAGATTGTCGAACTTCTCGATCTCCGGGAAGGAGATATCCACCTGGGAACGGCCGGTCGCCTTGCGCTCGGCGATCAGCTTGGGCAGGCGGTGCAGGGTCTGCGGCCCGAACACCAGATCCACGTAGGGCGCCCGCGCCACGATGGCGTCGCCCTCCTGGCTGGCCACGCAGCCACCGACGCCGATGATCAGGTTGGGGTTCTTCTGCTTCAGGTGCTTGACCCGCCCGAGGTCGTGGAAGACCTTCTCCTGCGCCTTCTCGCGCACCGAACAGGTGTTGAAGAGGATCACGTCCGCCTCTTCCGGGTTGTCCGTCTTCTCCAGACCGTCGGCCGCCCCGAGCACATCCGCCATCTTGTCGGAGTCGTACTCGTTCATCTGGCAGCCGAAGGTACGGATATAGAGTTTTTTCATCACGTGTTGACCGAATTCGAATGAGTCCCTATTATAGCGGGCTTCGGTTGGTGATGTAGCTCAGACGGTTAGAGCGACGGATTCATAACCCGTAGGTCGGCGGTTCGATTCCGCCCATCACCACCAACAGATTCAACGAAAAAGGCCAATCCTGCGGGGTTGGCCTTTTTCGTTTATGGGTTCGTGTAGCCACGGTGTAGCCAGATTCGGGCAGTCGAGGCTGCGCTACTGCGCCCAAACATTTGGCACCTCGTCCCACTTGGTCGTCCATGCCGGTGTAGAGGATGTGCCGCGGAATATGCCATCGCAGCCGCAGCGGACATTACCGGCACAACCCCCAAGGGCCGACGCAATCTTGATTGTGTGTTGGATCAGCGCTCCTTCAAAGCCGTCTTCCAATGGGGTGCCGCGCCAGGCGGGTGAAGGTGTCCCGCTTTTCGGTTGGCCGAACTAGGCGCGGCGGTGGTGCTCGGTCAGGCCGTCAGGGCCTCAATGACGGCGGCGGGGTTGTGCTGAATGACGTTCAGCAGCACCAGGGCCGGGCCATGCGGGGCACGGTCACCCCTCTCCCAGTGGCGAAGGGTTGCAGTGGAAAAGCCGAAGCGCGCGGCAAACTGCTCCTGGGTCATGCCTACCTTGGTGCGCAGCGCTTTCACATCGACAGGGCGCGGGCGATGGACGCGAGTCTCCGTTGCACGCCCCTCTGCGTGTTCGATGGCTTCCAATAGTCCGCGCTTGATGCTCTCGAATGCAGTGCTCATGTTTGTTTTCCTTTCCAGGCCTGGACGAGTAGCGCCGTCAGGCCAGCCAGTTCGTTGCGTTCGGCTTTGCTCAAGTTGGCACGGTCGCCCTTGGCGAACAGCGTGAGCAGGTACAGCGGCATGGCGTCATCGTAGAAGTAGTAGATCACTCGCACGCCGCCACTCTTGCCTTGTCCGCCTCGTCCCCAGCGCAACTTGCGCACGCCTCCCGTGCCCTCCATCAAGTCGCCGGCCCTCGGGTTTTCCGCCAGGTAGCGGATCACATCCTGCCGCTCGATGGCGGTCAACAGCTTGTCAGCGGTACGGATGTACTCGGACAGTTCGGCAACGGTCAGCATGGTTCAGAGTGTAATCCATTGGGACAGTTCAAACTACCACCCGCAGCCCCGGCGCCTGCCCCTCTGCCAGCAGCTCGATGCCGGCGGGCACCTCTCACTCGGGCAGGGTGCCAAACGAACGGCGCAATCCATGAATCGAGAGGGGAGGAAGGCCTGCCGCCACCAATGCCTTGTTTTGAGCGATACGCGGCTCCTGCAACCTCCCGTCCGCTGCAGTGGGGCTGGAGAACATCCATTCATTTCGCCGCGACAACAAAGCCAGCAGGCTGGCCACATAGGGCGTCAGCGGATAACCCGTAGGTCGGCAGTTCGATTCCGCCCATCACCACCAACGAATTCAGCAAAAAAGCCAGTCCTCAGGGGCTGGCTTTTTTCGTTTTCTGTCCGTCGTCCGCTGCACGCCACACCCGGGAACAGCGCGGCAACGACGCTTGTCCACCGCTACAGCGGGCCCGGACAGGCTCCGGATGACAGGCCCGTTGAATGACGAATCCAATGCGCGTGCCGTGAGGCTTACTTCATGGACGACCAAGACCTCTAGGTGGTCAAATTGGGCACAGTTCGATGCGCGGTTCGCCCCCGGTCTTCACATGCAAGACCCCGGGGCCTGCGGCCAGCGACTGGGGATGATCGTTTCAACAGGGAGGTCTTCGTGCGATCACACACCTTCGAAAAGTGGATGGGCGCCAGCGAAGCGCTTCAGGGATTGGACAAGGGCCGTCTGATCGCCCTGCTGCTCGGCCTGCTTGCCCTCATCTATGGCTGCGACTATTTTTCCGGCCCGCTCATTCCCTTCACCATCTTCTACATCATGCCCATCTGGATGGCAGGCAGCCTGCTATCCGGGCATTGGGCCCATGGATTAGCCCTCCTCTGCACCCTGGCCACGACATCCATCGACCTGGAGGTGATGGAACAGGTGCATCTGGTCGGCATCGCCTGGAAGGCCATGGTGAATGGCGCCGTCTTCCTGATTGCAGCGGACATGAGCATTGGATGGGCGCGCTTGCACGACAATCTCCAGTATGAGGCGTCGCGCGACCCGCTCACCGGCGCCTTCAACCGCCGGGCCTTCTTCGAGCGGATCGACGAGGAGTTGGGGCGGTCCCAGCGGAAGAATCTGCCACTCAGCCTGGCCTTCATCGACCTGGACAATTTCAAGCATATCAACGACTCGCAGGGTCACGAGAAGGGGGATGAGGTCCTGAAGGCGGTTGCCTCGACCTTGAGCCCGCACCTCAGGGCAGGCGATGCGCTCGGCCGGTTGGGCGGCGACGAGTTTGCGATTCTCCTGCACGAAACAGATCAGGAGCAGGTCAAGCCGGTGATGAATCGCCTCGCCAGAGCCCTGAAGGACGCGCCCCGACTCGCAGACACGGGGATTTCGTTCAGCATCGGGGTGGCGACCAGCAACCCTCGAAGATCCATCAGCGCGGACGAACTCATGGCCATCGCAGACCAAGCCATGTACGAGATCAAGCACTCCACCAAGGACGGTATCGGCTTCACCGTGGTTGACGCGCCGGCCCCCAGCTAGCATCCGCCCTCCCCGGCGACGGATTCAGGCCTTGGTCTTGTTGAGCAGGCCCTGCTTGATCGCCACGACGGTCGGCCGGTTGAACCTCGCCGGCAGCCCCTTTCTCTTGAACCACCGAAAACTCGAATGCTCCCGGTTCAAGCGGGGCACTATTTCCTGATCCACGGACAGCAGAAAGTAGTGCATGTCGCGGTCGCCGGCATCCCGGCCGCGCCCGCCCGTGACGCACCCCAGCTTGACGAGCTGCTTCTCCTTGACCCGCAGCCCGGCCTCTTCGATCAGTTCGCGTATCAGCGCACGGCGCGGACACTCCCCCCGGTCGACACGCCCCCCGAAGAAATTCCACGCGCCTGCGTTATTGACCTCCCCCGAACGCTTGCCCAGCAGGAACTTGCCGGTATCCGCGCACCGGATGATGGCCCAGGCACCCGCCCGGGAGGATGAGGGTTTGATGTGATCCTTGGCCATGGGTATCGAAGCCTGGGTTTGGGGGGATGCGCCTGGATATGTCGAGAATCCCGAACATAAACGATTTTTCGCGTCGCTGTGTTGCAACCGGATGACACGCATCGATCGACCACGATGAGCTGCGCCGCGAAGAGACGGATCAGCATTCCGCCCCCCCCTCGAGACGGCCAAAAAAATCACATAATCAGCAAATTTAACAAATGTGACATTTTTATCGAATGACTTTCCGGCCTTGTCGTAGCATGGCTGCACGAACAAATGGGTTGCGTCATCACGGCACCGCCCCACTGGACAAGGAAGACATCATGAGCACGTTCCTGCCTCCTCCGAACACGCAAGCAGCCCCTACGCGGGCGGATGCCGGCACCGATGCCGCCCGGGCCGCGGCGCTGACTCAGGAGCTGGAGCAGGCCCGACGTGAACTGGCTTCCCTGCGGATGCAGCTGAGCGCCGCAGAGGCCGACGCCCAAGCGATCCGCAGGGAACGGGACTGGGCCCTCCGCGCCCTGACCGACCTGCGCAGCGAGACCTTTCTCGACCTGGCCCGCAGCGCCGAGCGCCATGATGGTGAGTCCCCCATGCACACCACCCGCATCGGCCTGTACACCGGCCTGATCGCGGCCGAACTGGGTTGCCCGAGCGGGCTGTGCCGGATGCTGGAGAAGGCCTCCCAGCTCCACGACATCGGCAAGATCGGCATCCACGCCAGCATCATCGGCAAACCAGGGCCGCTGACCGCAGAAGAATGGCGTGTCGTCAGGGAACATCCGCGGATCGGTGCCAGCATCATCGGCGAATCGGAAGAGCCCATGCTGCAGCTGGCGGCGGAGATCGCCATGACCCACCACGAGCACTTCAATGGCGCGGGCTATCCCCAGGGCCTGACGGGCGAGCGGATCCCCCTTGCCGGACGCATCGTCGGGCTGGCCGACTTTTTCGACGCCCTCACGACAGAGCGGAGCTACCGTCCGGCCCGCCCGGTGGCCGAAGCCATCGAGATGATCCGCGAGCGGAGCGGCGAACAATTCGACCCGGTGGTGGTGGATGCCTTCCTGCGCATCACCGAACGGATCGAGAAGGCCATGCAACTGACCGCCCGACAGGAAGCGACGGCCCTGGCCAACGTGACCGGCTGGGACGGCGACTGGTGGATGGTGACCTGATCGGTCTCCAGTGAGGATGGGTGGCCGCGACCCCGCCGCTCACACCTCCAATCCCTGTGCCAAGGCCGCGAACAGCGGCCGTTCCGCACACACCTCCGACAGGCAGGCGTCCCGCCATGCCACCAGCCTGGGGCGGATTCCCCCGGGATCGGCAGCCTCATCCTGATACGTCAGCAACTCCTCCAGCAGACAGCCGAAAGCGCGCACTTCAAGCCGCTGCAAAGCCTCGGCCAGCCCCTCCTGCTCTGCCGGATAGCACGATGCGGCGCCGAAGTCGCCGAGAAACACAGCTCCGCCGCCCCCGTGGAGCAGGTTGTGCGCATACAAATCACCATGATTCACCCCCTGCGCATGCAGATGCGCGGCGGCCGACGCGATGCTGCGGGCGATCGCCAGGGCCTCCTGCGGGGAAAGGCAGGAGCCCGCGGCATACACATCCCGGGTGCAGGTCTCGAAATCCGGCGGCCCGGCCAGACTGCGGAAAGACGGTTCCACCAGCGGCATCGCCAGCCCATCGAGCCCCTCCGGGTGGCCGCGGAGGCGGCCGGTCACCGGGATGAGGGCAGGATGCCGGCCTGCACGCAACCAGGCGTGGATCTCGCTGGACGGCAGGCCGTCGCTGGTCACCGCCCCCTTGAAGAGCTTCAAGGCCAGCCTGGAAGTGTTCCCCCCGACTGTCAGCAACGCCTCATGGATATGACCCGAGGCTCCTTGCCCCAGCAGGCGCTGCAGGCTCAGCGCCTGCCAGTGCAGCGCCTCGACCACCGGCTCATCCCCCTTGGCCCAGGCTTCGCTGAAGGGATTGCCCGCAAAGGCCAGCCAGGCCAGGCGCGGGAGTGACAGCAGCCATTCCGGCAAGGCTTCCAGCCGGTTGGCGGCGATGCGCAACAACTCCAGCGCCCGGCACGCCGCCAGTTCGGGCGGGAGCACCGTGAGGCGGTTGCCGGCCAGCATCAGCTTCTGCAGGCGCGTGCAGCGTCCGATCTCCGGTGGCAGGGCGGTCAGGCGGTTGTCCGTCAGGATCAGCCAGCGCAGGCGGGGCGGCAGGGCTTCGCCCGGCACGGTATGAATGCGGTTGGCCTTGAACCCGACCATCTCCAGCTGCGGGCACTGCCCCAGCACCGCCGGCAGCACCTCGAAGGGATTGTCGGAGCAGAACAGGATGCGCAGCCGGCGCAGGCACGGCAATTCGTCCGGCAGGGAAGTCAGCCGGTTGCCGGACAGGTCGAGGATCTCAAGGGTGTCCGCCAGGCTGAAGATCTCGGGCGGGAACCCGGTCAGCCCTTCGGACAGCTTCAGGTGGCGGGCGCCAGCCAGACGGCCGGCACGCAGATCGGCGAGGGAGTGCATCGGACAGGCGGGACGCGCAAGCGGCCCCGCCGGCAGTGGGAAGGGATTGGTGGGATCGGTGGGATCAGCGGATCACTCGGAGTCAGCGCGCTTGACCCGGCGGGCACGCACGGCCTCGGCCAGCACCTCGAGGACGGTCAGACTGTCCTCCCAGCCGATGCAGGCATCGGTGATGCTCTTGCCGTATTCCAGCTCGACGCCGGGCTTCAGGTCCTGGCGGCCTTCCTTCAGGTGCGACTCCACCATCACGCCGATGATGCGGTCTTCGCCGTTGGCCATCTGGCCCGCCACGTCACGGGCCACATCCACCTGCAGTTTGTGCTGCTTGCGGCTGTTGGCGTGGGAGAAGTCCACCATCAGCTTGCCCGGCAGACCGGAAGCCGCCAGCTCCGTGCAGGCCGCATCCACGCTGGCCGCATCGTAGTTGGGGCCCTTGCCGCCACGCAGGATCAGGTGACAGTCCTCGTTGCCGGAGGTGGACACGATGGCCGAGTGACCGGCCTTCGTCACCGACAGGAAATGGTGGGGCGACTGGGCCGCCTTGATCGCATCCACGGCGATGCGGATGTTGCCGTCGGTGCCGTTCTTGAAGCCCACCGGGCACGACAGGCCGGAGGCCAGCTCACGGTGCACCTGGCTCTCGGTGGTACGGGCGCCGATGGCCCCCCAGGAGATCAGGTCGGCGATGTACTGCGGCGTGATCATGTCGAGGAACTCGGTACCGGCGGGCAGGCCCAGCTCGTTCACCTCCCACAGCAGCTTGCGGGCGATGCGCAGGCCGTCGTTGATGCGGAAGCTGCCGTCCATCATCGGGTCGTTGATGAGGCCCTTCCAGCCCACCGTGGTGCGGGGCTTCTCGAAGTAGACCCGCATCACCACCAGCAGGTCGTTCTTGAGGCGGTCCGCTTCGGCCTTGAGGCGGCGGGCATACTCCATGGCCGCATCGGTATCGTGGATCGAACAGGGGCCGATCACCACCAGCAGGCGGTCGTCGGCACCGAACAGGATGCGGTGGATCGCCGTGCGCGCCTCGAAAGCCGTCTCCGCCGCCTTGGGCGTGGCGGGAAACTCCCGCAGCATGTGGATCGGCGGAGCGAGCTCCTTGATCTCCCGGATACGGACATCGTCGATATGGACTTTCGAGGAGGCGTGCATGGTGAATCCCGTCGGCAACTTAGAGTGAGTCGATGATTCTAGCCCATGGCCGCACCCAGGGGCCATCGCCATGGGCTATCGGGGCGATGCCCTTGCCCGGCTCACAGGATGACCTGGGTCCCCAACTCCACCACCTGGTTGGCCGGCAGCTTGAAGTAGGTACCGGAACCCTCCGACTGGCGGACCATCCAGGCGAACAGGTTGCAGCGCCAGCGCGGCAACCTGCCGGGCCCATCGACGATGGTCGAACGGGCGACGAAGTAGGTCGTGGCCATCGGCTCAAGCTCGAGCCCGAACTTCGCCGCCAGGGCCAGCGCGGCCGGCACGTCGGGCTCCTCGCGGAAGCCGAAGCGGGCATCGACGTTATAGATTCCAGGGGCGAGCTGGGTCACCTCGACCCGCTCGTCGTCGGGAACCCGCGGGATGTTCTCATTGGCCACGTGCAGGAACACCGTGCGCTCATGCATCACCTTGAAGTGCTTGAGGTTGTGGAACAGGGCGCTCGGGACCAGGCTCGGCTCGGAGGTGAGATATACCGCCGTGCCGAAGACATGGGGCACGTCGGGCAGCGGCCCCTTGATGAAGCCCTCCATCGGCACGTCGATCTGGCAGCGCTGTTCGGCCACCAGACGGGTTCCCTCCTTCCAGGTGGTCAGCATCAGGAACAGGGTGGCGCCCAGCACCATCGGCAGCCAGCCCCCTTCACCCAACTTGGTCAGGTTGGAGCTGAAGAACAGCATCTCGATCAGCCCGAAGGCCGCCAGGGCCGCCAGCAGGCCGATGCGCAGCCGTCCCTCCGCAGTCAGCACGATGAAGGCGGTCAGCAGCGTGGTGATGATCATGGTGCCCGACACGGCGATCCCGTAGGCCGCCGCCAGCGCGCCGGACGAGCGGAACTGCAACACCAGCACGATCACCGCCACCAGCATCAGCCAATTGACGCTGGGCACATAGATCTGACCGCGCTCCGTATCGGAGGTGTGCAGGATGCGCAAGCGCGGCAGATAGCCCAGCCGGGTGGCCTGCAGGGTCATGGAGTAGGCCCCGGTGATGGTGGCCTGGGAGGCGATCACCGTGGCCAGGGTGGCCAGACCCACCAGCGGCAGCAGGAACCAGTCCGGCGCGAGCAGATAGAAGGGATTCTCGATGGCCACCGGCTCGCGCAGCACCAGGGCCCCCTGGCCGAAGTAGTTGAGCACCAGCGACGGCCACACCAGACAGTACCAGGCGAGCCGCACGGGCCGTGCCCCGAAGTGCCCCATGTCGGCATACAAGGCCTCCCCCCCGGTCAGGGACAAGAACACTGCCGACAGCAGGATGAAGGCCAGGTGGGGCTCATCCAGGGCAAAGCGGATGGCGTACCGGGGGTCCAGGGCGCGCAACACCTCCGGGGCCTGCACGATGCTGGCCACGCCCATGGCGGCCAGGGCCAGGAACCAGATCACCGTGATCGGCCCGAAAAAGCGCCCGACCTGCCCAGTACCGTGCTTCTGGATCATGAACAGGCCGATCAGGATGCCCACCGTGATGGGCACGACGTAGTGCTCCAGATGGGGGGTCGCCACGCTGAGGCCCTCCACCGCCGACAACACCGAGATGGCCGGGGTGATGATGGCATCACCGTAGAACAGGGCCGCGGCAAAGATCCCCCCACCCACCGCCAGCATCGCCAGGCGGGGGCTGCGGGCCACCCGGCGGGCCAGCGCGGTGAGCGCCAGCACGCCCCCCTCCCCCTCATTGTCGAAGCGCAACACCACCCACACATACTTCAGGGATACCACCACCAGCACCGCCCAAAAGAAGGCCGACAGGGTCGCCAGCACATGGACCTCGCTGGGGTCGATGCCGTGGGGACCGGAGAAGGCCTCCTTGAAGGCGTACAGGGGACTGGTGCCGATGTCCCCATAGACGACCCCCAACGCCGCCAGGGCCAGGCCGGCAAGGCCGGAACGGGATTCGGAATTCGAACTCTGCATGGAATGCTCCATGAACGAAGGAAGGATGAATGGGCGGAATCAGAGCCGGAACCGGTAACCCACGCCGGTTTCGGTGAGGAAATGACGGGGCCGGGCCGGGTCAACCTCCAGCTTGTGGCGCAGATGCCCCACGTAGATGCGCAGGTAGTGGCTGTTGTCGCTGGCGTCCGGCCCCCACACCAGGCGCAGCAGCTGGCGGTGGGTCATGACCTTGCCGGCCTGGCCGACCAGCAGGCCGAGCAGGCGGAACTCGATCGGGGTGAGCTTCACGGACTCTCCACCACGGCGTACCGCGCGCAGGGAGAAATCCACCTCCACATCACCGAAGCGGATGATCGCCTCCTCATCCAGGCGCCCGCGGCCGCGCCGCAGCAGAGCCCGTACGCGGGCCTGCAGTTCCCCCACGGCGAAGGGCTTGGTCAGGTAGTCGTCGGCACCGGCATCGAGCACACCGATCTTGTCGTGCTCGGTGGAACGGGCGGACAGCACCAGCACCGGTGCCGATGACCAGGCCCGGAAGGCATCGATGAAGCGGGCCCCATCCCCGTCGGGCAGGCCCAGGTCGAGGATCACCAGATCCGGCCGGCACCGCCCCGCCTCGGCCAGGCCGTCGGCACAGTTCCCCGCCTCGACTACCGGCAGGCCCTCGCGCTCCAGTGCGAGGCGCACTACATGGCGGATCTGCTGCTCGTCCTCGATCACCAACACGGCGGATTCAGGCATGGGGCGGCACCTCGACGGCAAACTCGACCTCGAAGGGTGGGGGAGAGCCCTTCGGCAGGGTAAAGGCCACGCAACCGCCCCCCTGCTCGGGGTTGAAGGCACGGATGCGCCCGCCATGGGCTTCGACGATGGTCCGGCAGATCGCCAGGCCGAGCCCCATCCCTGCGATGGGCACCTCCGGCTGGCCCCGCTCGAAGAGCCCGAACACTTGCTCCAGGCGGTCCGGCGGAAAACCCTTGCCGCCGCTGGTGACCCGAAACTCGACGGCCTCGCCGGCATCGTGGGCCGACAGGCTGATGGGCGCCTCCGCTGGCGAGTACTTGGCCGCGTTCTCGAGCAGATTGCAGAAGACCCGCTCCATCAGCACCGCATCGATCTCGAGCAGGGGCAGCGCCCCCAGCCCGCCCACCTGCAGGCTGCGGCCAGCCAGCACGCTCTCCAGCAGCTTCAGGCTGGCACCGACCACCTCCTCGACGGGCTGCCACTCGCGGCGCAATTCCACCCGCCCGCTGCGCAAGCGGGCCATGTCGAGCAGGTTGCCGACCATCCCGTTGAGCCGGAACGCCTGGTCACGGATGGCCAGCGCGCTGATCCGGGCCTCGTCGGGCAGGGGCCGGGGGCCGGTCAACATCGAATCGGCCAGACCGTACAACGCGGTCAGCGGCGTCCGCACGTCGTGGGACAGGGCCGACAGCAAAGTGCTGCGCAGCCGCTCGGAAACGGCCTCCAGTTGGGCGGCCTGGGCCACCTCGACAAAATGCAGGCGCTCCACGGCCGTCACGACAAGAGCCGCCAGGGCCGCCAACAGAGGTGCCGTACCCGTGTCATCCGCCCGATGCAGCACGAGCAGGACACCCCGGTTGCGGGTCGTGCCGGACAGCGGCAAGACCTCGCAGCAATAACCATCGGGCCGGAGCAGCTGGGTCGGGGTACCGGACGCCATGACCTGCTCCAACACCTCGTCCGGCACCGCCAGGCCAGCCTCGCCGGAGAAGGGCAGCGTCGGCCCCTGGTCGGCCGGCAGCACCAGGCGGCCACGGGCGTCCCCCCTGATCCGCAGGAAGTGCTCCACCGCCTCGCTCACCTGCGCCAGGGTCATGGCCCCCGCCAGCTCACTGGCCAGGTCATACAGGGCCCGGGCCAGAAGCTCCCGACGCGCCGCCTCGGTAGCCTGGGCGCGCAGCCCGGCGGTCAGCTGCCCGACCACCAGCGACACCACCAGCATCACCGCGAAGGTGACCAGATGGCGCGCATGGCTCACCTCCAGCGAAAAGCGCGGGGGAACGAACAGGAAATCGAACAGCGCCACACCCAGCACCGAAGCCAGCATGGCGGCCCCCCGCCCCGCCAGCACGGCAACCAGCACCACGGCGAGCAGGAACAGCATCACCGTGTTGGGCAGATCGAGGGCCGGCTGGAACGGCAGGACCAGCGCCGCAGTCAGGCCGCACGCGGCCACCGCCAGCCCATACCGGCGGAGCACCGTCAGGAAGCCGGAAGGCGTAAGGGAAGTCGTGGAGGACATTGGGGTCGGCGGGCGCATGGGCGGAGGAAACCCGAAAATTGTTGCACCGCTCATATAAAAAAGGCGTAAACACGCGACACCCTGGAGACCTGCTCACTTATACTGTATACAAATACAGTAAAATCCCCCCTGCGATGTCAGCGCCTCTCCCTCCCCGCGGCCGCGGTAGCCGGCTGAATCCCGACAACCGCTACAGTGACTGGCAGCGGGAAGGCTTCGACGATGGCTGGCAGGATGCCACCGAGGACGAAGCCCCTGCCCCCGCCACCCAGCTGCTCGTCGAGCGCAGCCGCTCGCTGATCTCCCGCAACACCTCGCCGGACGTCCCCTTCAGCCAGTCGATCAACCCTTACAAAGGTTGCGAACATGGCTGCGCCTATTGCTTCGCACGGCCAGGGCACGCCTATCTGGGCCTCTCGCCGGGCCTCGACTTCGAGACCCGCATCGTCTGGAAACCCGACGCCCCCGAGGTGCTGCGCCGGGAGCTGGCGTCGCCCCGCTACCGCTGCCAGCCCATCGCCCTCGGGATCAACACCGACGGCTGGCAGCCCGTGGAACGGCGGCTCAGGCTCACCCGCAGCCTCCTTGAGATCCTCTGCGAAACCCGTCATCCAGTGTCCATCGTCACCAAGTCGGCGCTGGTGGAACGGGATCTGGATCTCCTCGCCGACATGGCCCGGGACACGCTGGTGAATGTGATGTTCTCGATCACCACCCTGGACCCGGGCCTCGCCCGCAAGCTCGAGCCCCGCGCCGCCTCGCCGGCCCGTCGCCTCGCGGCCATGGCGCGCCTGCACGAGGCCGGGGTGCCAGTGGGGGTGCTCTTCGCCCCGCTCATCCCCGCCATCAACGACCACGAGCTGGAGCGCGTGCTGGAAGCCGCCCGGCAGGCCGGCGCCACCCAGGCCGGCTATGTGCTGCTGCGCCTGCCCCATGAGTTGAAGCAATTGTTTGGTGATTGGCTCGACAGCCACTTTCCGGACCGGTCAGCCCATGTGCTCAGCCTGCTCAGGCAGCTGCGCGGCGGGGCCCTGAACGACAGCCAGTTCGGCCGCCGTATGCGCGGCCAGGGTGTGCTGGCCGATCTGTACAGCCAGCGTCTGAAACGGATCTGCACCCGCCTCGGGATGAACCAGAAGCGACTGGCCCTGAATACGTCAGCCTTCCGGCCACCCCGGCCGCGCGGGGCAGAGACGCTCCAGATGCCGCTTTTCTGAGGCCGGCAACAGCCCGCACGGGATGACTCAACGCCCGTAGCGGATACCCCAACCCAATCCGCCCGGCCCCCAGGGGCGGCCGTATCGATAGTAGGGGGAGCCAAAGGGGGCACCGTAATTGAGGTAGAGGGACGAGTTCCATTCGGCATCACGCCAGGCCCGGCGGTAGGCCTCGGCACGCGCCCTTTCGGTAGCCGCCTGCGCAGCCTGCTCGCGACGCACCTTGTCGGCGGTCGCCTCGTCCTGCGCCCAGCGTGCCTGGGCCTCGGCCAGGGCGTCGAGCACCTCGGGCGCCACCCCCTGTGCCTGCAGGCGCAGGGCCTCGGAAGGCGTGAGAGCGTGGCGGGTTCCGGTGCTGCGCAGCACTTCAAGCTGTTCGGAAACGGGCCGCCCCTGGCGCGCCAGGGCTACCACCTCATCCAGGCTGAGAGGCCGGCCCGGACGGGCCGCCTCGATCCGTGCCAGCTCGGCCGGATCGAGGCGGCGCAGGGCACGCGGATCGGCGGAAGGCGTCACGCAGCCCGCCACGCCCACCGCCAGCAACACCATGCCGAGCCCGCGCGCCATCCGCGGAGCGCCGCCCCGGAACGGATACCGCCGGGCCATGGCTCAGCCCGTCCCGCCGACGGTCAGGCCATCGATGCGCAGGGTCGGCTGGCCGACGCCCACGGGCACGCTCTGGCCATCCTTTCCGCAGGTACCGACGCCCGGATCGAGGGCCATGTCATTGCCGATCATCGACACCCGGGTCAGGCAGTCGGGTCCGTTGCCAATCAGGGTGGCCCCCTTCACCGGGCGGGTCACCTTGCCATCCTCGATCAGGTAGCACTCCGAGGTGGAGAAGACGAACTTGCCGGAGGTGATATCCACCTGGCCGCCCCCGAAGTTGGCGGCATACAGGCCGTTCTTCACCGAAGCGATGATCTCGGCGGGCTCATGCTGACCGGCCAGCATGATGGTGTTGGTCATGCGCGGCAGCGGCAGATGGGCAAAGGACTCGCGGCGGCCGTTGCCGGTGGGCTTGACGCCCATCAGGCGGGCATTCAGGGTGTCCTGCATGTAGCCGGTCAGAATGCCGTCCTCAATCAGCACGGTACGCTGGGTCGGGTTGCCCTCGTCATCGATGGTCAGGGAGCCGCGGCGGTCCGGCAGGGTGCCATCGTCCACCACGGTGACGCCCTTGGCCGCCACCTGCTGGCCGATCCGGCCGGCGAAGGCGGAGCTTTCCTTGCGGTTGAAGTCGCCCTCCAGGCCATGACCGATGGCCTCGTGGAGCAGGATGCCCGGCCAGCCGTTACCCAGCACCACGGTCATGGAGCCGGCCGGGGCCGGCGAGGCACCGAGGTTCACCCGCGCCTGATGCACCGCGGCCTTGGCATAGCCGGTGAGCACCTCGTCGCTGAAATGGCCATAGTCATAGCGCCCACCACCACCGCCCGAGCCCTGCTCGCGGCGACCGTTCTCTTCCATGATCACGGTCACCGAGACGCGCACCAGCGGTCGCACGTCAGCGGCCAGGTGGCCGTCGCTGCGCGCCACCAGGATCACCTCCCAGGAGCCCACCAGGCTGGCCATCACCTCCTTGACCCGCGGATCCTCGGCCCGCGCCATGCTTTCCAGGCGCTCCAGCAACTTCACCTTGGCCACGTCGTCGAGGGAGCCATGGGGGTTGTCGGCCCGGTACAGGGCCAGCGGCGGCTTGCGCACTGCCTCGATCTTGTGGGTCTTGCGGCGGCCGCTGTCGGCGATCGCACGGGTCGCGTCGGCCGCGTCCTTGAGGGCCTTCAGGCTGATGTCGTCGGAGTAGGCGAAGGCGGTCTTCTCGCCGGTGATGGCGCGCACGCCGACACCCTGTTCGATGTTGAAGCTGCCCGACTTGACGATGCCCTCCTCGAGACTCCAGGCCTCGGAGCGGTGGTACTGGAAGTACAGGTCGGCGTAGTCGAGCTTGTGGCGGAAGAGCTTGCCGAAGACCTTGTCCAGATCCTCGAAATCCAGGTCGTAGGGCTTCAGCAACAGCTTGCTGGCGATCTTGAGGGGATTGGGGGGCGGATTCTTGCTCATGGTGTGCGGGTCCGGAATACGTTGGGGTCAACCGATCTTGCGATGGGCGAGGGCCGGCAGGCTGGCCCTCACGTCGGCGATGCGGGCGGGGTCGAGGTCAGCCACCACCACGCCGGGGCCTTCCGGCAGGCGGGCGACGACTTCACCCCAGGGGTCGATGATCATGCTGTCGCCAAAGGTGCGACGGCCACTCGGGTGGCGGCCACCCTGGGCGCTGGCCAGCACGTAGCACTGGTTCTCGACGGCGCGGGCGCGGAGCAGCAGCTCCCAGTGCGCCTTGCCCGTGGTGTAGGTGAAGGCGGCGGGAAGCACGATGAGATCCACCGCGCCCATCGCCCGGAACAGCTCCGGGAAGCGCAGGTCGTAGCAGATCGACAAGCCCACCTGGCCACAGGGACCCTCGAAACTGACCACGTCGTCGCCGGCCTCGATGGTGGCGGACTCGTCGTAATACTCCTCGCCCTTGCGGAAGCCGAAGAGGTGGATCTTGTCGTAGCGGGCCACGCGCCGCCCCTCGTCGTCGAAGACCAGGGTGGCGTTGCGCACCTTGTCGGGGATGCTGGCCGCCATCGGGCAGGAGCCTCCTACCAACCAGACCTTGTGGGTGCGGGCCATCTCCCGCAGGAAGGACTGGATCGGGCCGCCCCCCTCGCTCTCGCGGATGCCTACCTTGGCGGTTTCGTCACCGGAGATCAGCGGAAAGTACTCGGGCAGCGCCACCAGGCGCGCGCCCTGGGCGGCGGCCTCGGCAATCAGGCGGCCGGCCTCGGCGAGGTTGGCCTCCACGTCCGGTCCGGAGACCATCTGGACGGCGGCGATTCGGCAGGCCGGAGTGCTCATGGGAATGTCCTTGCAGGCTGGGCTTGTTGAGGTGAGGCCGGCGGCAGGGCAGAAAGTTTCTCGACTTTCGGGTCCGACCAGCCGCCGGTCACGGCGTACTCGAAACTGAACAGCTTTTCCACGGGATCACTGAGGGCCTTCTGCACCAGGTAGGCGGCCAGGCCCAGTGCAGGATGGATTGCACCGGAGGTCGCGATCGCGGACCCCACCGCGACGGATTCGGACAGGGTCGGCTGGACCTTGACCCTCAGGTTCTGGGTTTCCTTGGCCGCATCGGCTTCGCCCCGCATGAAGACCCGCGCGGCAGGACCGAAGATCTCCAGATCGTCGGTGCGCAGCACGCCTTTGACCATCTGGATGCTACCGGAAATGCGGTCGAAGGCGAATCCTTGAGAGAAGACGTCGCGGAAGTCCAGGGTAATCCGCCTCGGGAGGGCCTGCAGGTTGAGGACTCCGAGCAGGCGAGCCGCTCCCGGATCGAGCTGGGCGAACTGCCCGCTCTCCACCTGGACCTGCATCTGACCGCCCAATGAGGGGTAGTGCAGCGCGGTGGGCGGCCCCTTCCAGGCCAGCTCTCCTTCGAGCAGCCCCTTGCCCCGATGCACGGCCTCGGGGTAGCCGAAGCGGGTCAGCATGCGCTCCACGCTGTCCACCTGGAAGCGGAATTTGAGCCGGGTCTCCTCCCGGCTACCCGGCCTCCAGACACCGTCACCGCTGAGGACGCCATCCGGGTTGACGATGCTGAAGTGTTCCAGCCGCCAGTTGTCACCCCGGTTGGCCGCCTTCAGTTCCAGGTGGCCGAGGGCACGGCCACGCAGCACGAAACTGTCCGCCACGATATCCAGGCCGGGCAGTTCGGAAAGGCGCTCGCCATCGGGCCGTCCGGTATCCGCATCCGCGGGCGTATCGGCCCGCCCCAGCGCCAGCTGACGGAACCGGGCCTGCAGACGCCCACGCCCCTGATCACGCCACAGGATGTCGCCTTCGGCCTCTTTGCTGGCGAGACGGGCCTGCCAGCCGCCCTCCTCCATCACTGCGCGCAGGCTGACATCGCTGAGGCGCTGCCCGAGGATCTGCAGCTCGCCAGCCCGCAGCGCCAGCCCGGAAAGGGGGAAGCCCTTGTCCTGTGCGCCCCCCTGACCAGCCGGAGCGGCACCGCCGGCCAGTGCCCGCCGCCATGCATCGGCATCGAGCTTGTCAGCCCGGGCCGCCACCAACACACCCTTGTCGGCCATCCGTACCGGCTCGTTGAGCGCCAACCCACCCCGGCTGATGACAAGCCGCTCCCCCTCCTTGCGGCGCAGGAACTGGGCCTGGAAGAGCGAGCCCGCGCTCAGCTTCATGCTGTCGCCGCCCCCACCGGGCGGCACGGCCAACTCGAAGCGGAAGGGCAGGGATGATGCGGCAGACTTGTTGAGCGGCAGCGGCAGACTGGAAGTGACGCCTTGCAGGGTGCTGTCCACCGCCAGCTCGACACCGCCCTTGCGCGGCACGGTGACGGTGCCACGCCACTGGGCGGAGCCCGACAGGTGGTCCAGCACCGGCAGGTCCAGCTCCTTGCGCAGGGCCAGGGCCGTGATGCTGCCCTGGGCATTGAGCAGCACGCTGCCGTCGGCGCGTGTCCCGCCGCTGACCGTGACCGGCTCGCCGAAGAGCCGCGCCGCGCCGTTGCGGACCATCAGTTGGCTCTCGGTGAAGGACACCCGCCCGCCCGCCTCGGTGAACACCGGCAGGGACGGATCCGGCTGGAACTGGTTGTGGTTGAACTGGAACTCGCCCTTGACCTTGGCGCTCTCCAGCTTCTGCAGCGGCAGTACGAGATGCAGATCAAGGCTGCCGTTGCCCTCCGAACGGAAGGCATCGGTGGCGTGGTTGATCATGCCGCCCACCGGGCTGTCCACCAGGAAGCGCAGGAAGTCCCGGGTCGGGCCCTGGGCCGACCCGTGGATGTTCAGCACCTCATCCGTTTCAAAGTCCGGCAGCACGGTGGTCACGTCACGCAGTTCGACGCCGAAGATGCGGGCCCGCCGCGCCTTGATCGTCATGCCGGCCCCCTCGAAGATCAGCTCTCCACTGACCCCCTCGATGGCCGGCCAGCCGGGCGCGTAATCGAGCTTGCCGTCGGCCATCCGGGCGGTGACCTGGAAATGCCCGTCGCGCCCGTTGCGGAAGGGGAAGCGGGACAGGTCACCCTTGAGCACCAGGCGCGTATCCAGGGCCTTGCCGCCCACCAGGCTCTGCTGCAGCCAGTCCCGCGCCTGCTTGCTCACCACGCTGGGCATGTAGCGCCATACGGCAGTGCTGTCAGCCTCGGACAGGCGGGCCTGGAGGTCGATCTCGCCAGGCGTGTCCGGGGTGGCGCGATAGCGGCCCGAGGCGGTGCCGCGTGCGTCCCGGTTGGAGAAGCTGGCGCTTGCCAGACGCACTTCGAGCATGCCGCCGGGGTGGCTCCAGGCGCCCTCCACGCCCAGCTGCGCCAGCTCCAGGCGCGACTCGGAAAAGACCTGCGGCAGCTTGAGGGCTGCATCTCGACCACTCAGGGTGAAGCGCCCGCCCTTGTCATTGCCCTCGATGCGCCCGGCCATGCCCGAGAAGCCGGGCCAGGCGCCCAATGGCTCGATGCCCAGGCCGGAGAAGCGGGCATCCACGGCATAGGTCTGCAGCCCCGCGTCATTGGCGCTCCACTTGACGCTCAGGGGAGCCACGCTGCCCGACGGGGCCAGGCGGGCCAGGCGCTGGCGCAGCCCTTCATCGAAGGGCAGACGCCCGGCCAGGCGGGACAGGGCCTCCAGATCGAGCTGATTGGCAAGGAACTCCCCCTTGCCCGGGGTGCTCCCCTGCTTGTCCTGCACCCGCAGGAAGAAATCCGTGGGCGCCACCTCCAGGCCATCCAGGGTCTTCAGGGCCAGGCGCTTGCCGCTGGCCTCCAGCACTCCGCCCTCCCTGCGGTAACGCAGACGGCCGGAAGCCTCCTCCATCGCAATGTCCTCGAGGTCGGGGGCCAGGCGCACCCGCGCATCCTTGAGGGCGAAGTCGGCGGTGACGCCACTCAACCGGCCATCGCCAAAGTCCAGCCAGGCGCGCAAGCCACCCGCCCCCTTGAGATCGAGGGGGTAATCCAGCCAGGGGTGCCAGGCGCCCAGGTCGGCGTAGTCCAGCCCCGCGTACACCTCGCCCCGCCAAGTCTCCGGCCGCGAGGGATCATTGCCGTGCAGGTCGCCCCGTAGATCGAGCGCTGCGGCCAGCTTGGCGGGCGGCTGGGCATGCAGGCCGAACCGGTGCTGGGCCCCTCGATTCTCGAGCCGGAAATCCAGTCGCTCGAGAACCAGGGTTTCTGCGTCTCGCTGCGCATCCGCCCATTCAACGCGGGCATTCCGGATGACGATCTCGCGCTGGTCAAAGAGCCATCGCGGAAAGTCTCCCTGCCCCCCCTCGGCCTGCAGCGGCAGGCCAGCCACGAACACGCGCCCGTCACGGGTACGCCGGATCGACAGCTCTGGAGCGTCGATCTCCAGGCGATGCAGGCGCAGGCGCAGATACAACAGGGAGCTCCAACTCACCTCGGCCGCCACCCGCCCGAGGGACAGAGCCTCCTGGCCAGCAGCATCACGGATCATCAGGCCGCCGATCTGCAGGCGCGGATGCAGGCCACTCCAGTCGGCCGAAAGCGCCTCGATGTCCACGGGCAGGCCCAGGGACCGGGACAACAACTGGGCCACATCATCGCGGTAGGTCGGCAAATTGGGCAGGACACCGTGGCGGACGCCCAGGAAAGACAGGCCCAGCAGAAAATAGGCGACAAGCCCGACCCGGATCAGGCGACGCAGCCACAGGGCCGGCAAGTGCAGGAAGGACAGGCGCAACTCAGCCACGCAGCGCAGGCAGAAAGGGGAAATCAGCAATCAACGGCAGCGGCAGGCGGTTGAGCACCCGACCAGAGCGGACGGATCCCCGGAGGCACACGCATCCGGCATCAGGCTTGACGAAAATCAGTCCGGCAGACATAAGACGGGTTGAACATAGATGAACCCGTATTCTACCAATCGGCCCCCGCC
>JAFLDU010000064.1 GCA_017309145.1 Zoogloea sp.
GCCCCCCACGCCGGCATTGAGCACCGAGTAGAGGGTGATCGCGTCCTTGAAATCCAGCCACTGCCCCACGCGCTCGCCAAAGGACTGACGCGTGTCGGCCGGATCGGCCACCGCCAGTTCCTCGAGGCTGCGGACGAGCGCGGAAGCAGGAAGACTCGTACGCGGCAAACCTCGGGCCATACCGGAAATGGACGTCCAAAAAGCGGGCAAGGCTACTACAAAACGCCGCCGCCGGCAGCGCCCTCCGGAATCGCCCGCCCTGCCTCGCGCTCCGCCCGATGGCCGGGCGGCGGAGGCGGTTAGCGGGGTGCCAGCTTGACGAAGCGCAGGGTGAACTTGTCGCTCTCGCCGATCGCCAGGTAGCGCGCCCTGTCCACGTCCTTGAGCCGCAGGGTGGGCGGCAGGCTCCACACCCCGGCGGGGTGATCCTTGGTGTCCCGCGGGTTGTCGGCGATGCCGGATCGGGCGTCGAGGCGGAAGCCGGCCTTCTCGATCAGCGCGATGACGGCATCCTCGCGCAGGTAGCCGGCCTTCAACTGCTCGTCGGCGGGCAGATCGGTGCGGGCCCGGTGATCCACCACGCCCAGCACGCCGCCCGGCTTGAGCACGGTATGGAACTCGCGGATGACCGCCTCGGCATTGCCGTCGGTGATCCAGTTGTGGAGATTCATGAAGGTCAGCAGCAAGTCCACCGTGGCCGGCGCCACGCGGTCGGTCAGCCCCGGGCTGCCGGCCAGCACGACCTTGCCATACAGCCCGGGCTGCACCGCGATACGCTCCTTGATGACCTCGTGCTCGGCCCGGGCTGCCGCAGGGTTGTGGTCCCCCTCGTGCAGGGCGGCGATGTAGCGGCCGCGGTCGCGCAGGTAGGGGGCCAGGATCTCGAACCACCAGGCGCCGACGCTCGGCCACACCTCGACCACGGTCTGATCGTCCTTCAGGCCGAAGAACTCCAGGGTCTCCAGTGGCTTGCGGGCCGGGTCGCGGAGCCGGTTGCGCTCGCTGCGCTGCGGCCCATCCACCCAGTGCTGCAGGGAGGCATCGGCCGCCTGGCAGGGCACTGCAAGGACGAAGGGAAGGGCGAGCATCGCCAGAAGGCGGGCCCGCCAGGGGGCGCGCGAACCACTGCGGGCGCTGTTGATTACGTGAACATTCATGTTTTTTATATTACCATCAGAAATTCTTTTTAACATTTTCAAGCCCATCCGCATGAACCGCCTCCACAGACTGTCCCTTGCCAGCAAGCTCGCACTCTACGCGGCGAGCATCGTTCTGATCGTGACGGGCGTTCTGGCCTTCGTCGTGCACCGCCAGGTCACCGACTTTGCCCTCGCCAACGCCGAGGCCGACGTGAAGCGCCAGATCGAGTCGGTGCGCTCACTGCTCGACCTGGCCTACGACAGCGAGCGCAGCCGCGCCGAGCGCAGCCTGCGCCAAATGGCGCGCCTTTACGAGGGCCGGCTGGAGCGCCGCAGCGAGACGATCCGGATGGGTGACGCCGATGTACCGGTGCTCAGTCTGAACGGCGAAGTCCTCAACGCCAACCTGGCAAAGCAGCGGGCCTTCCTGGAACAGACCGAGCTGGACAATGTGCTGATGGTACGCAAGGGGGACGAATTCCATTATGTCTCCGGCTATGTGCAGGGCCAGCCTGCGACCGGCATGTTCGGCAAGCAGCTGATGCCCTCGGTGCGTGTCGACATGCGCCAGAAACTGATCGCCGGCGAGTCGGTGATCGACCTGGCGATCCGGGACGGCAAGTACGTGATGGTGGGCTATGCGCCACTGAAGGACAGCCACAACGAGATCATCGCCGCCATCGCCATCCGCCTCGACCTGGAGAAGGCCGGCCTGCACGCCCTGCGCGAGCAGATGCGCAAGATCACCGTGGCGCGCACCGGCTATCTGTACGCCGTGGCCCAGGAACCCAAGTCGGAGGCGGTGCGCTTTGCCCTGCACCCCAAGCTCGAGGGCAAGAGCGACGCCACCCTGCCGGATTACGTGCAGGCGGTGACCCGCCACCAGATCAAGGCCAAAGAGGGGACCCTGCACTACGACTGGCCCACTGCCGATGGACAGATGGAGCGCAAGCTGATGGTCTTCATCTACTCCAGCAAGTGGGATTGGGTCATCGGCGCGACCGGCCCGGTGTCGGAGTTCCTCGAGGATGCGCTGCACCTGCGCAACCTGCTGATGAGTGCTTCGGCGGCTTCGGGCCTGATCATCATCGCGGTCCTGTTCCTGGCCATCCGCAACGGCCTGGCCCCGCTGAACGGCATGGTGGACGGCCTTCGCCAGGTGCAGCAGGGGCAGCTCGGCGTGCGCTTCCGTGAGGGTCCGGCAAACAGCGCGAATGAGGTGGATGTGCTGGCCGGCGCACTCAATACCACCCTGGCCACCCTAGGCACCCTCATCCAGGACATCGCCCAGGCCACCGAGCAGATCGATGCCAGCGCCCGCCAGCAGGAGGGCTCTTCCGCCCAGGTGGCCACCGCCTCCGCGCAACAGAGCCAGGCCGCCACCGGCATGGCGGCAGCGGTGGAGGAGCTGTCCGTCAGCATCAGCCAGGTGGCCGAGCACGCGCGGGAGGCCGCCCAGGCCGCCGAAGAGGCGCGCAACGGTTCCGCCGAGGGTCGCCAGGTCGTCGGAGTGGCCACAGCGGAACTGCGTCAGCTGGCCGAGGAGCTGCATGCCAGTGCCGAGAGCGTGGAAGCCCTCGGCGCCAAGTCGGCCGACATTGCACGGATTGTCGACGTGATCCGGGAGATCGCGGACCAGACCAACCTGCTCGCCCTCAACGCGGCCATCGAGGCCGCCCGGGCCGGCGAGCAGGGGCGCGGCTTCGCCGTGGTGGCGGACGAGGTACGCAAGCTGGCCGAGCGGACCGCCCAATCCACCCACGAGATCGCCAACATGATCAGCAGCATCGGCGCCGAGACCCACCATGCGGCCAGCCGCATGCAGACGGTGCGCGGCCGGATGGATGCTGGCCTGGGTCATATTGGCAGCATCAGCGACGTGCTGGCCCGCATCGAGGCACGCAACAGCCACGCCACCGGCGTGGTGCACGACATCGCGGCGGCCACCCAGGAGCAATCCAGCGCCAGCGGCAACATCGCCCACCAGGTCGAGGAGATCTCGCAGATGGCCGAGAGCAATGCCAGTTCGTCCGACCACAACCGGACCCAGGCGCTCGGCATGAAGGAGCTCGCCACCCGCCTGCGCCAGGCGGTGGCACATTTCAGGCTCTGAGCAGCCCCTGCCGAGTCTCAGCAACAGGCGGCCGCATCGAGCTGCTTCAACACGGCGGCATACAGCAGATCGGGATCGACCGGCTTGGCGATGAAGTCGTCCATGCCGGCCGCCAGGCAGCGCGCCCGGTCCTCGGCGAAGGCATTGGCGGTCATGGCCAGGATCGGCACGTTAGCCCCGTTGGGGAGCTGGCGGATCCGCCGGGTGGCCTCGAGCCCATCCATGTGCGGCATCTGCATGTCCATCAGCACCAGGTCGTAGGCCTGCGCCTCGACCTTGCGCACGGCTTCGATGCCATTCTCTGCCGTGTCGATGTGGGGCAGGAACTCCGCCAGCAACTCGATGACCACCTCCTGATTGACCGGCTCGTCCTCCACCAGCAAGACCCGGCGATCGGCATGATGCCTGCCCAGCAGCAGCTCGGGCGGCGCATCCCCTTCCACCTGCGGCTCGGGCTGCAGGGCCGCCACACGCTTGAGCCGGGCCGAGAACCAGAAGATGCTGCCCTCGCCGGGCATGCTCGTGACGCCGGCATCGCCACCCATCAGCTGGGCCAGGCGGCGGGTGATGACCAGGCCGAGGCCCGTTCCACCGTACAAGCGGCGGATCGAGTTGTCAGCCTGCTCGAAGGGGGAGAAGAGCTTGCCGAGCTTGTCGGCCGGGATGCCGATACCGGTATCCTGCACTTCGAAACGCAGCAGCAGGCTGTCGAGCTGCCTTTCGAGCACGCGCAGGCGCAGGGTCACCGAACCGCTGTCGGTGAACTTCACGGCGTTGGTTGCATAGTTCAGCAGTGCCTGGCTGAGGCGGGTCGCATCGCCGGCCAGCGGCTCATCCACGGCCTCCGCATCCACAACCAGGCGCAGCCCCTTGGTCTGGGCCTCCTGGGCGAGGATGGCGGCCACGTTTTCGACCAGGGCGGGCGCCCTTACGGGGACCTCGTCGAGCACGAACTTGCCAGCCTCGATCTGTGACAAGTCCAGGATGGCGTTGATGATCTCGAGCAGATGGCGCCCCGCCACGTCGATCTTCTCGAGTCGGGCAGCCTGCTCGGGCATGGCCCCCGAGCGCCGGATCAGATGCACCATGCCGGTGATCGCATTGAGGGGCGTGCGGATCTCGTGGCTCATGTTGGCCAGGAAGCTGCTCTTGGCCTGGTTCGCCCGCTCCGCCTCCTCCTTGGCCTCGATCAGCTGGGCGTTGGCACGGGTCAGGTCCCGGGTCCGCTCGGCGAGCATTTCCTCGAGGTGGTGGCGGTGCTGCTCCAGCTCGCCCGCGATCTGGCGCTTCTCGGTGATGTCCCGGGCGGAGCAGTAAACGTAGCGCTTGCCGTCGATCATCACCGAACCACCAAAGATCTCCACGTCGCGCAGGCTGCCATCGCGCCTGCGATGCCGGGTCTCGAAGCTCACGGGCTCCCGGCGCATGCGTTCGAACATCGCCGCGTGCTCCTCCGGCGACAAGCGGGCATCCCAGTCGCCCACCTTGAGCCCATGCAGCTCCTCCCGGCGATAGCCGAGATGCGCAACGAAGGAGTCGCTGAACTCGTGCAACCGGCCGTCGTCATCAAAAATATGCACCAGATCGGTGGCTGTGCGCAGGATCTGCTGGTAGCGCTGGCGCTCGCTGGCCAGCTCGGCGTTGGCACGGGTCAAGGCGGCCGTCTGCGCCTCGACCTGGCTTTCGATGACCCGGTTACGGGTGGCCTGCACGTGGATCAGCATGCCCAGCATCAAGCTGACGAGCATCCCCCCGGCCAGGGTCACCCACATGGCATTACCCTGGCTGTCGAGCAGGGCCGACTCGCGGGCACGGATGCTGACCCGCCATGTCCTGCCATCCGGCAGCTTGATCATCTCCGTGTAGGCGACAGCCATCGGCGCACCGGTTTCCACGTGAAGGACCCGTGATGTCCCGTCCGCCCCGATGTCATCCATCGAGATGGCGAGGGCGTCGCTCTGGGCGCCGACGCTGCTCCGCGCCGCAGCGACCAGATCGCCGATGCGGATGACCAGCGTGAGGAAGCCCCTCAGGGGCCCATCTTGACGCCCCTCGAGCGGCGAGAAGACGATCACCCCAGTCGAGCCGCTGGCCCGCGCCAGGGCCAGGCGGATCGGCCCCGTGGTAGCCATCTCTCCAGACTCAAGGGCCCGCTGGAACGCGGCCAGACGCTCGCTGCCCGACCCGGCCCGCGGCCCCCCCGGATCGGTGAGGCTGTCGAAGCCCTGCGCCTGACGGTTGCTCGTGAGCGGTTCGACACGCAGGAAGGGGTAATACTCGTCGCGACTGCCCGCCGGCCGGAACAAGCCAGGCTCCACCGCCTCGGAGATGACGAAGCCGGGGATCTCCTTGCCGATGCGCGCCTCGAAGGCCGCCCGCTCGCTGCGCGGCACCCGGGGATTGAGGCCGATCGCCTGCAGGTAAGGATGGTCACGCAGCAACGGGGCCGTGATGCGGCGAAAACCCTCCTCGCTCTCGTCGCCGGTCATCTCGAAATGCTCGGTGAGGGTCTTGAGCAGATCGTAGGTGACGAGCACCTCCCGGCGGATGGTATTGACCTGGGTGGCTGCCAGTTGCTCGAAGCGCAGGCGATGCGTCATCCGCTCTTCTTCACCGACCAGTTGCGCAAAATAGATCGGGGGCAGCAGCAGGACAATGCCGATGAGGACCGTACGCAGGACGCCCGGCATCCGCCGGCCCGATCCAGGCATTCTCGTCATACGCCAGCCTCCCCGACATTCCTTTTTTTCATTATCGCGCCCAATCGCGACCGCCCGCATCCTCTTGGCGGAGCTCATGCCAAAATAGTGCGGAACGCCGCAAGGAGCACCATGCCGATCCCCCTGCTTCCCCCCCTCGTCGAGCAGCGCATGCGCGATTTCGCCGGGCATGGCCCGCTGCAGATCCGCCATCCCGGCGCAGCCAGGGAAGGCAGCGACCTGTTCTGCCACGCCCTCGTGCGCGAGCAGGTCACCCGCCATGGGGGCCGGCAATGCTATGGCTGGCTGCATTCCGTGCCGGCACCTTCCGACGCCCGGCACGGAGCACACGGTTTCACCTTCCATTCGGTCTGGTTATCACCGGAAGGACAACTCGTCGATCTGTCACCGCACGGCTTCTCGCGGGATGGCTGGAGCCTCTTCATCCCGGATGCCCGGCGCGCCTATGACTTCATCGGCGAACGGGGCTACAACGCACTGGTGATCTACACCGACATACGCCACTGCCGCCATGTACGACAGCTGAACGGCCTCGCGCTGAGGCCAGGCGCACTGTATTGGGCATCTCATCTCTACCTGCTGCCCGTCGATGCCTACACGGGACGCTTCCGGCGCGCGTCCCGGCATCTGCCCGAGATCCAGGCACGCTATGGGCTGAAGACCGAGGAGGGTCGGCTGACCGGGCTGGAAAGGCTGAACCGCCAGCAACGCATCGAGCTGGCCTTCAACTACGGCATCCACTAGAGGGCTGGAAGGTGGGCACAGGGGGCCGCCGCAGGCTCAGCCGGGAGGGATCGATTGGCGCCGGACGCTGCCCGCGCGCAGGGTTTCGGACGGCAGCTCGCCGAACATGGCCTTGTAGTCGGCCGCGAAATGAGACAGATGCCAGAACCCCCAGCTGGCCGCCACGTCGGCCACCGACACATTCTCCTCGGCCTGGCGCAGGGCGCGCCGGACACCGTTCAGGCGCATCGCCCGCAGGAAGCCGACGGGATTCAGGTCGAGCACGTCCTGGAAGCTGTACTGCAGGGTGCGCCGGGACACGTTGAGTTCGGCACACAGATCGGCCATGGTGATCGGCTCCTCGACATGCTGGCGCATGTAATCCCGGGCCCGATTGACGATCTGGCGGCGGGTTTCACTGGTCGAGGGCGGACGGGGTATTTCATTGCCGTTGCCGATTGCGGCTAGCAAGCTGCCAAAAATGGCTTGTTCCAGTGCCTTGCGCATCGCCGCGTGTTCAAGAAGGTGCGGGGCGGCCTTGACGGTGTTGAGCGCGGTGAGCAGGAAGGAACGTAATTCCTCGGCTTTCTCGGGCACCGAACAGATCACCCGCTGCCTGCCGATCTCCGCTTCGATGTCACGCCCCTCGACGCGCTTGGCGTAGTCGCCGAAGACCTGCATGTCGGCCGTCACGGCCAGGATGTCGAGCTTGCGCGGGGTGCGGAAATCCAGCTCATCGCCCCCCTTCAGGGTGAGCATGGAATTGCGGTCGAAGATCTCGCCGCAGTACCAACCTTCACCCTCAGCCTCCAGCGGAATACCGAAGGTCCGGGAGCCCTCCCAGGCTACGCCTGCCTCGTGGACGATCTGGTTGGTGCTCTCCCGGAAGATCTGCACGTTGCCGAACCACACCTCCTCGACCTCGCCGGTGAAACGCCCCTGGGAAAGCTGCTCATAGCGCTGCTTCCAGTGCTGCAGGCTGCAGGCGTGGTCGTGCGCATCGTCCGAGCGCGCGAGCGCATAGGAGAAATGCGCTTCAGCGTCGTCCGGCTGGGCGGCGTGTGTCATGGCAGGGCTCTCGATTCCGGTGTGTGCAGGCGCGGTCTTACGACTCTCTATTTTTCTAAAGTAATACCACTATGGGCAGTCCCGCAAGAAATTTGAGTTACGGCGCTGCGGCGCACAAAAATGGTGCAGTGCACAGGAAATTCCCCTTTTTGGACAATTACTTGCACCAATCTTGCGTTGCCAATATCGGATAACGGACTCGTCGTCCTCCCGCTCAAGATCAGCTCATCCGCAGTCCGGCCACCCAGCCGGCCCCGCGGGGTCCCCGGACGAAACCCATCGCCGGGGGAGGACTTGGCGGTGCCCCCAGCAGAGAGAGAAAAGGCTGATCCGGGCACCACGACAACAAGGAGGAAACCGTGCTTCGAAAAGCCTTTGCGGGACGCCTGCTGACCGCCGCCATCGCCCTCGCGGCCAGTGGCGGCGCGCTCGCCGAACTGCCCCCCGAGCCCATCACCGTCGGCAAGCTGCCGCCGCCCAGCCCGTATCGCATCTATCTGTCCGATATCGCCATCGGCCACATTGTTGACGGCCGCCTGCACGTCATCGATGGCGACAAGCTGCGCTACGAGGGCGTGATCGCCACCGGCTACGCCGGCCAGCCCATCCTGTCGGCGGACCGCCGCGAGATCTACGTCGCCACCACCTACTACTCGCGCCTGTCCCACGGCACCCGTACCGACGTGGTGGACATCCATGATGCCCAGACCCTGACCAAGACCGGCGAGGTGGAGTTGCCGCCCCGCCATGCCCAGTCCCTCAACTACAAGGGCACCATCCGCCCCTCCGCCGACGGCCGCTGGCTGTTCGTGCAGTACGCCACGCCGGCCACCTCGGTCGGGGTGATCGACCTCAAGACCCGCAAGACCGTCAATGAGATCGCCACCCCCGGCTGCTGGAGCATCCTGCCGGCAGCGAGCGTGGGTGGCCGCTTCTCCACGGTGTGCGGTGACGGCACCCTGCTCACCGTCAGCCTCGACGACAAGGGCCAGGTCACCACCCAGAAGCGCAGCGCCAAGTTCTTCGACGCGGACAAGGACCCGATCTTCATCCACGCCGAGCAGGACAGGGACACCTACCGCTTCGTGTCCTTCCTGGGTGATGTTTACACCGCCAAGGTCGGCGCCGAGGTGGCCAGCTTCGAGGCGCCGTGGTCCATCCTCACCGCAGCGGACCGCAAGCAGGGCTGGCGCCCGGGCGGCTACCAGGTGATCGCCCAGCACAACGCCAGCGGCCGCCTGTACGTGACCATGCACGACAAGGGCATGGAAGGCAGCCACAAGACGCCCGCCAAAGAGATCTGGACCATCGACCTGGCCGCCAAGAAGCGCATCGAGCGCACCCCGGGCCAGAACGCCATCTCCCTGGTGGTGAGCCAGGGCGAAGGGTCGAAGCTGTTCGCCTACGACGGCGTGAAGGCCGCCATCGCCGTGTTCGACGCCAACCGCAAGCTGACCCTGGCGAAACGCATGGAAGGCGTCGGCGAGACACCCACCCTGATGGAGCTGCACTGATGGACGCCCTCGATCCGGTCCTGGCCCGCGCCTGCGGTGCCGCCGTGGCCGTCGTGCTGCTCACCGGGGCCTGGCAGAAACTGCGTGACCTGGCGGTCTTCGAGGCTTCGGTAGACCTCTACCGTCTGCTTCCCGACAGCCTGGTACCGCTCTTCGCCCGGGCCTTCCCGGTACTGGAGGCGCTGGCCGGCGCAGCCCTGCTGTTCGAGTCGACCCGTGCCATCGGCCTGCTGCTGTCCGTCGCCGTGCTCGGCGTGGCCACCGCCGGCGTGGTGTTCAACCTGCTTCGCGGCCACACCGAGATCGACTGCGGCTGCGGCGGCGCGGAAGGACACACCACCCTGTCCTGGGCCCTGCCCGCCCGCAACACCCTGCTGCTGCTGATCGCCGTGCTCGGCGGCCAGGACGGCAGCGGCCGCGACCTGATGTGGATTGACTACCTGTCGGTGGCCGGCGGCACCCTTGCCCTGTTCGGCCTCTACGCCACGGCCAACCAGCTGATGGCCAACCACCCCCGCCTGATTCAACTGAGGAACTGATCATGACCGAAGCCCTGATGATTTCGAACGTGCTGCTGTGGATCGCCGTTCTGGCCGCCCTGGTCGGACTGTTTGCCCTGGCCCGCCAGATCGGTGTGCTGTACGAGCGTGTCGCCCCGATGGGCGCACTGATGATGGACACCGGCCCCAAGGTCGGCGAACCCTCGCCGGTCTTCGAGCTGCCCAACCTGGTCGGCAACACCCGGGTCACCATCGGCCGCCCCGGCGACAAGAGCACCCTGCTGTTCTTCCTGTCGCCCACCTGCCCGGTGTGCAAGAAGCTGCTGCCGATCCTCCGCTCGGTGAACAACACCGAGAAGGACTGGCTGCGCGTGGTGCTCACCTCCGACGGCGAGCAGCCCGAGCATCTGGCCTTCTACGAGAAGGCCGACCTGAAGGAATTCCCCTACCTCCTGTCCAGCGAGCCCGGCATGGCCTACCGCGTGGCCAAGCTCCCGTACGCCGTGCTGCTGAACGAGCAGGGTCGCATCGTCGCCAAGGGCCTGGTGAACTCCCGCGAACAGCTCGAGAGCCTGTTCACCGCCAAGGAACTCGGCGTGGCGTCCGTGCAGGAGTTCATCGATCACCAGCACGCGTGATCGCCCCCCAACCAAGGAGAGAAAACCATGAAATGGCTTGATGATCTATTCGAGCGAAAAACCCGCACGGTGGCACAGAGCACATCGCGCCGCGGCGCCCTGATCCGCGTCGGCAAGCTGCTGGTGGGTACCGCCTTCGTGCTGCCCGTGCTGCCCTTCGACCGCACCGCCCAGGCGGCAGCGGGGGCCGCCCGCAAGGCCGCCAAGGCCAAGCCCGGCGACACCGACTGCGAGTACTGGCGCTACTGTGCGCAGGACGGCTACCTGTGCTCCTGCTGCGGTGGCAACGCCAACACCTGCCCGCCCGGCACCGAGGCGTCCAAAGTGGCCTGGATCGGCACCTGCCGCAATCCGGACGACGGCAAGGACTACCTGATCAGCTACAACGATTGCTGCGGCAAGACCGCCTGCGGCCGCTGCCTGTGCAACACCAACGAGCGGGAACGTCCGGCCTACCGGATGGGCGTGCACAACGACATCAACTGGTGCATGTCCAACGACTCGACGATGTTCCATTGCACCCTGGCTGCCGTGGTCGGCGTCGCCGACGGTCAGAGCTGAGGAGCCCGTCATGCGTGCCCTCCTCGCAAGCCTACTGTGCATCACGGCCCTGCCTGCGGGGGCAGCAGACGGTGCCGCGTTGTTCTCCACCCACTGCACGGCCTGCCACCAACCCGACGGCGTCGGGGTGCCCGGTCTGGCCCCCCCGCTCGCCGGCACCCTTGGCGAGCGCCTGAAGATTGCCGGCCGGGGCTACCTGCCCCGGGTGGTGACCCACGGCATGACCGGCCCCATCACGGTCAACGGCCAGCGCTACACCGGCGCCATGCCGTCCTTCGCCGCCCAGATGGACGACGAGGCGCTGGCCGCCGTCCTCAACCATGTGGTCACCAGCTTCAACGGAGACAGCCTGCCCGAGGGGCACCAGCCCTTCAGCCCGGCGGAACTGGCCGAAGCCCGCGCCGAAAAGCTGGCCCCCCACGAAGTTCGCAAGCTGCGGGATGGCCCGCGCAAAGGGAGCGGATCATGAAGGCCCTCCATCTCGCCCTGCTGACCACCGCACTACTGCTGCCTACGGCAGGCAAGGCCGATAACGACCGCTCGGCCCGTCTGCAATACATCCTGCACTGCGCCGGTTGCCACCAGTCCGACGGACACGGCGCCGCCCATTCCGGCGTGCCCGACATGCGCGGCCAGCTCGGGCATTTCGTGAAAGTCCCGGAGGGCAGGGCCTTCCTGGTGAAGGTGCCGGGCTCGTCCAACTCGGCCCTCAACAACGCCGAGCTGACCCGCCTGCTCAACTGGATGCTGCAGAGCTTCGCGCCGGCCAACCTGCCCCCCGATTTCGTCCCCTACACCGAAAGCGAGGTCACTGCCCTGCGCAGCGCCCCGCTCGATGACGTGGCCGGCGCCCGGGCGGCGGTCGTGACCCGGCTGGCGGAACGGGGCATCTCGATCCAATAGCCATCGCTTTATTCGTTCGACAGGGAGTACTTCCATGAAAAAAACCGCCTCACACCTCCGGCCACGTGCCCTGGGCCTTGCCCTTGCCATGGTCTTCTCCGTCTCCGCCCAGGCCGCCGTCAGCGAACAGGACGCCGCGCGCCTGGGCAAGGACCTCAGCCCCGTCGGCGCCGAAAAGGCGGCCAGCAAGGACGGCACCATCCCCGCCTGGGACGGCGGCATGAGCAAGGTGCCGGCAGGCTGGAAGCCTGGCCGTCTCGACCCCTACGCGGCCGACAAGCCGCTGTTCTCGGTGGACGCATCCAACCTCGACAAGTACCAGGACAAGATCCCGCCCGGCCAGGCGGCCCTGATCAAGACCTACAAGGGCTACAAGCTCGACGTCTATCCGACCCACCGCAGCTGCCCGGTCCCCGATCTGGTGGCTGAACGCACCAAGAAGAACGCCACCTACGCCAAGATCGGCGACGATGGCTGGCGCCTGGAGCAGGCCTACACCGCGGGCGTGCCCTTCCCGATCCCCAAGACCGGCGTCGAAGTGCTGTGGAACTACAAGACCCGGTACACCGGCCTCGGCCGCCGTGCCCAGATCGCCGCCCTGATGCCCGACAAGGACGGCTCCCTCGTCGAGACCAAGCAGTGGGCCTTCGAGCTGTACCCCTTCAACGATCCCAAGAACAACACCCTTAAGGACATCGAGGGGATCGACTCCAAGCTGCTCTTCGACGTGCAGAGCCCTCCGTCCCGGGCCGGCGAGGGATACCTGATCCATGCCTACCTGGACAAGCCGCAGGACGCCTGGATCTACTTCCCGGGCCAGCGCCGCGTTCGCCGCTCGCCGACCTTCGCCTATGACAACCCGATCGCCGGCTTCGACAATCTGTACTTCGTCGACCAGATCAACATGTTCACCGGGGCCCCAGACCGCTACGACTTCAAGCTGATCGGCAAGAAGGAGATGTTCGTCCCGTACAACAACTACAAGCTGATCGACAAGAAGAACAAGTTCAAGGACATGCTCGGACCCGAGTATGTGAAGCGCGATTTCATGCGCTATGAAAACCACCGGGTGTGGGTGGTGGAGGCCACGGTCAAGGGTGACAAGCGCCACAGCTTCGCCAAGCGCGTCTTCTACATCGATGAGGATTCCTGGGCCCTGCTGCATGTGGACATGTATGACGCCAAGGGCAACCTGTGGCGCGTGCAGGAAGGCAGCCTGTGGGCCGCACCGGACGTGGGTGCCTGCATGTCCTACGAGTACCAGATGTACGACCTCGTGGCCCGCCGCTACGTGACTGACAACTGGACCGCCGAGGGTGAGGTGCTCGACATCACCGCCGGCAAGGAAGGCCGGGTCAATGCGGCCACCTTTAGCCAGGACGAACTGCGTCGCCGCGGCGAACGCTGATCCGAGCGCTCCAGCCAACGATCCTCACCCAGGAGTTTTCCATCATGAAAACAAAGGCGATTTCCCGTCGCCGGGCCGGCTTCGGCCTGGCTCCGGCCACCCTTGCCGTGGCTGCGGCCCTCTCTGCCTGGTCGGCGCCCTCCCAGGCCTTCCGCTTTGGTAGCGAGGAGGGCCTCTCGGGCAGCTTCGATTCGGTCGTATCCTTCGGCGCCATCAAACGGATGTCCTCGCCGGACTCCCGTATCATCAGCAACGATAGCGGTGGCACCAACCGGGGTACCAACAACCAGTTGCAGGCACGCCAGGGCAGCAATGGCTACGCCAACGCCGACTTCAACTTCACCAACTTCGACGACGGCAACCTCAACTACAAAAAGGGCGACATCGTCTCGATGGCCCTCAAGGGCACCCACGATCTGGCCCTCAAGGCGCCCGACGGCTGGAGCGCCCTGGCGCGGGTCTACTGGCTGCAAGACTTCAGGGCCGACCAGACCCGGCGCACGGAAGTGACCGAATCATCGGCCACATCGCGGGCCAGCCTGCTCGATGCCTGGGTCGCCAAGGAAATCCGCTATGGCGATCAGCGCGGCAAGATCAAGCTGGGCAACCAGGTGATCTCCTGGGGCGAGGACATCTTCATTCTCGGCGGTGTAAACCAGATCAATGCCCTTGACCTGCAGAAGTTCCACGTCCCCGGCACCCAGATCAAGGAGGTCTTCATTCCCGCACCGATGGCCTCCTGGTCCGGCAGCCTGAACGAGCACCTCGGCATGGAGGCTTACTACCAGTTTGCCTGGAACAGTTTCAAGTTTGATCCGGTGGGCACTTTCTTCTCGGGGGCCGACGTGATCGGTCAAGGCAACCGGGTGGCCTACTACCCCACATCCATCTGTAACGATTTTGCCCTGCCCACGCCCTGCGGAGATCGCTCCGGCCTGACCGACCGTCAGATGCTCCTCAACGGCACGGCAGTGCCCTACCTGGGTCAGGCCAAACCGAAACAGGGCGGTCAGTACGGCGTCAATTTCCGCTACAACGCCGAATCCATCGACACCGAGTTCGCCTTCACCTATCAGCGTTACCACGACAAGCTGCCCTTCCTGGGCTTCACCGGCAGCAACGCAGGGGCCGTCACCGGCTACTTCCTGGCCTACGGTGAGGATCGCGACCTGTTCGCCGTCTCCGGCAACACCAAGGTCGGCGACGTGGCGGTAGGCATGGAACTGTCCTTCCGTCCGCGGGATAGCGTAGGTGTCGATCCCACGGTGCCCTTCGGATCGATCTTCGGTGGCAAGTTCAACAAGAACAGCGTCTACGATGTCGGCCGCCACCCTGGTTTTGTTGAGCACAAGAAGTGGCAGTACCACACCACGGCTTTCTACACCTTCTCCCGCAACGACCCCCTCGGCGGGCTGGCAACCTCCCTCGGCGCCACCGACGGCTTCATCCTCGCCGAGGCCGCCGTGGCCCACTACCCGGACCTGGACCGCAGCGGCAACATCCCGTACTTCCTGCCCAACTACGGCATCCCCAACCGCACCTCCTGGGGTTACGTGGCAGAGATCGGGATCAACTATCCCAACGTGGCGGGCAGCGGCATCACCCTCACGCCGCAGATCGACTTCGCCCATGACGTGAAGGGCACGGCGCCCAACGCTCTACCGTTCGTAGAAGGGCGCAAGGCAGTAACCCTCTCGCTCTTTGCCAACTACCGCGACCGCTGGAAAGGTACTCTGCAGTACGCCAACTTCTCGGGTGGCGGCGACAACAACCTGATGCGCGACCGGGACTTCCTGGCCGCCAGCGTCTCCTACTCGTTCTGACCCGCAGACCCCGGGGGCCTTGCGCCCCCGGCCAGACAGGAACCCCAACATGATCGAGAAACTGGTCATTGGTCTGCAGCGCTTCTTCTTCGGACATCGAGTGCTGACGCTGGGCGTACTGCTGGCTTTCACCGCCCTCATGGGGGTGTTTGCCGCACAGCTCAAGATGTCAGCCGGCTTCGACAAGCAGCTGCCGCAGGACCACGAATACATCCAGACCTTCAACCAATACCGGGACGTCCTCTTCGGCGCCAACCGCATCATCGTGGTGGTGGAAGCCAAGAAGGGCGACATCTGGAACGAGAAGGCCCTCACCAAACTCTACGACGTCACCCAGGCCCTGTTTTTCATGCCCGGCGTCGACCGGCGCACCGTCACCTCCCTGTGGACGCCCAACACCCGTGCAGTCCAGATCACCGAGGAGGGGATGAAAGCCGAGGACGTGATCGGCGGCGACGTGACGGTCAAGTCCCTGACCCCCGACAACATCGCCGGCATCCGCGAACGCACCATCATCGGCGGCTTCATCGGCAGCCTGGTGGCGAATGACGGCTCCGGCGCCATGGTGGTGGCCGAGCTGGCCGACCCCGACCCCGCCACCGGCAAACGCCTGGACTACTTCGAGTTCAGCAAGCGGCTCGAGGATGAAGTCCGCAGCAAGTTCGCCGACGGCGACACCAACATCCGCATCATCGGCTTTGCCAAGCAGATGGGTGACATCTCCGAAGGCGCCACCAGCGTCGTCGAGTTCTTCGCCCTGGCCTTCCTGCTGACGGCTGCCGCCGTGTATTGGTACACCCGCTCCTGGGTGCTCACCTTCCTGCCCCTGGCCAGCTCCCTGGTCTCGGTGGTGTGGCAGTTCGGTACCATCACCCTGCTCGGCTTCGGGCTGGATCCGCTGGCTGTGCTGGTGCCCTTCCTGGTCTTTGCCATCGGCGTGTCCCATGGCATCCAGCAGGTGAACTACATCGCCAAGGAGGTCATCAACGGTGCCGACGGCTTCACCGCCGCCACCCGCAGCTTCACCGGCCTGCTGGTGCCCGGCACCCTGGCCCTGATCACCGCCTTCGTGGGTTTCGCCACCCTGGTGCTGGTACCCATCCCGATGATCCGCGAGCTGGCCATCACCGCCTCGGTGGGGGTGGCCTACAAGATCGTCACCAACCTGATCATGCTGCCTGTCCTGGCCAGCTTCTTCAGCTTCGACAAGCGTTTCGTGGCCCGCGCCAGCAAGGTGGAGGAAATGCGCAACCGCCTGATGGCCGGCCTCGGCGTGCACATCGCCAACCCCCGCAATGCCTTCATCGGCACGGCGGTATGCCTGGTGTTGCTGGTCGTGTCGGTGTGGCAGAGCCAGGGCCGCCATGTGGGCCATGTACTGCCGGGCGCACCCGAGCTGCACAACGATTCCCGCTACAACCAGGATGTGGAAGCCGTGGTGAGCCGCTTCGGGCTGGGCCTCGACATGCTGACGGTGGTCGTCGAGACACCCAAGGACGGCTGCTACAAGCACGAGATCATGGCCTATGCGGACCGCCTGACCTGGTACCTGACCAACGTCCCCGGCGTGCTCTCCACCCAATCCCTGCCGACCCTGACCAAGCTGGCCGCCTCGGGCGTCAATGAAGGCAATCCCAAGTGGGCCTCGCTGCCCCAGGAGGAGCTGACCCTCGGCGAGGCAGTACGCCAGGTGCCGGAAGGTCTGCGTCTTTACAACGCAGACTGCACCCTGCTGCCGGTGAACCTCTACCTCACCGACCACAAGGCCAGCACCATCAAGGAAGTCGTGGCGGCCGTGAAGACCTACCGGGACGCCAACCCCTTCCCGGGTGTCACCGTGCGGCTGGCCAGCGGCAACGCCGGCGTGCAGGCGGCGACCAACGAGGTGGTGGAGCATTCCGAGCTGCCGATGATGCTCTATGTCTATGCCACCATCCTGGTCCTGGTATTCCTGGTGTATCGCGACTGGCGCGCCATGATCGCCTGCTGCGTGCCGCTCACCCTGGCCACCTTCCTGGGCTACTGGTTCATGAAGTCCCTGGACATCGGCCTCACCGTGGCGACCCTCCCGGTGATGGTGCTGGCAGTGGGGATCGGTGTGGATTACGCCTTCTACATCTACAACCGCCTGCAGATGCATCTGTCCCATGGCGAGGACATCGTCACCGCCTTCAAGCAGGCCCTGCGCGAGGTCGGCGTGGCCACGGTCTTCACCGCCGTGACCCTGTCCATCGGCGTGGCCACCTGGTCCTTCTCGGCCCTCAAGTTCCAGGCGGACATGGGCATGCTGCTGACCTTCATGTTCATGGTGAACATGATCATGGCCATCACCCTGCTGCCCGCCCTGGCGGTGATGATCGACGTGCTGATCCCCCGGCGCGGCCCGGTCAAGGCCCCCCTGATGATGCATTGATGGAGACGCACGCATGAAACTGAAACTTACTGCTAGCCTCACGCTGCTGGCCAGTCTGGCTGCGGGCATCGTGCTGGCCACCTCCCCGGCCACCCCACCGGCTGCCGGTGAAGTCCCCGCAATGAAGGCCCGGCTCGCCACCCGGGCAGGCCTGGTGGCGGTCAGCAAGGCAGGCGAGACGCTGGTGGCGGTCGGCGACTACGGCACCATCATCCGCTCCAGTGATGCCGGCAAGACCTGGCAGCAGGCGGCTGCGGTGCCGGTCAGCGGCCTGCTGACCGCGGTCAGCTTCGCCGACGCAAAGAATGGCTGGGCGGTCGGACACGGCGGAATCATCCTGGTCACCCGAGATGGAGGAGACACCTGGGCCATCCAGCATACCGTCGACGACAAGCCGGTCCTGCTAGGGGTGCACTTCACCGACGCCGAGCACGGCTTCGTGGTGGGTGCCTACGGCACCGCCCTGCAGACCGGCGATGGCGGCAAGAACTGGGAACCCATGCAGGTGGGGGAAGGCCGGGATGCCGACCTGCACCTCAATCACGTGTTCTCCGGCCCCAACGGCACCCTCTTCACCGCCGGCGAGAGCGGCAGCGCCTTCCGCTCGAAAGACGGCGGGCAGCACTGGGAGCGCCTGAACACCGGCGCAACCGGATCCCTGTGGAGCGGCCTGCAGCGCAGGAACGGCCAGGTCCTGCTGCTCGGCATGAGCGGCAAGGTGCTGGAGAGCGCAGATCTGGGCGATCACTGGAAGGTTCTCGAGACCGCCACCACCCAGGCCCTGACCGGCGGCGTGGAGAAGCCGGACGGCCACCTCGTGCTGGTCGGAACCGGAGGCGCCACCGTCACCGACAAGGACGGCCAGCTCGTCACCACCATCCGCGAGGACCGTCAGAATCTGGCGGCTGTTGCGGCGGACGGCGGCAACCTCATCCTGCTGGGCCAGAACGGCCTGGTCCAGGACTCACACACTCACTGAGCAGAAGGAAAGAGCATGCTGGAAAGACTGATTGGCCTGCTGCGGGGCGAAGTGCAGGCTGAAGCAAGCGAACAGGGGCCCTTCGAGCGTCGCCTGATTGCGGTGGCCGCCCTTCTGCTGGAAACCATGTATGTGGACCGCTCGGCCTCCGAGGTCGAGCAGCAGGCCGTCAAGCGGCTGCTGATGGCCCGTTTCCAGCTCCCCCCCGAACAGGTCGAACAACTGCTCGCGATTGCCGAGGTGCGCTACGCCGAAGCCCTCGACGACTGGGAGTTCGCCGAGGCCGTGCGGGTCGGCTTCGACCCCGCAGAGCGTCAGGAGATCCTCGCCATGCTCTGGGAGGTGGCCTACGTGGATGGCCTCGAAAAGCTCGAAGGTCACCTGATCCAGCGTCTCGCCAATCACCTCGAACTCAATGAAGACGCCATCGCCCTCGCCAGGGCGACCGCCAGCACCCGCGCCGGCGTGGTACGGGGCACCCCTGGCGAGTGCTGAGCACCCAGCATTACAACCACAAGACCGATAGAAGGAGACACTACGCATGAAGACATTCCACGGTATCCCCCTGAGTGAAGGCACCTCGGCCTTTCTCGCGCGTCCCCAGCGCATGCTGATCGGCGGCGAAAGGGTCGACGCGCTGAGCGGCGCCATTCTCCCCGTCATCGACCCCGCCAGCGGCGAAGCCTTCTGCCAGGTTCCCGCCGGGGACGCAGCCGACATCGACCGGGCGGTCGCCGCCGCCCGCCATGCCTTTGAAGAAGGCGAATGGTCACGCATGCGGCCGATCGACCGCGAACGCCTGCTCCTCCGGCTGGCCGACCTGCTGGAGGCCAATGCGCAGGAACTGGCAGAACTTGAAGCCATCGACAACGGCAAGCCCGTCACCATGGCCCGCCACGTGGACGTGGCCCTGTCGATCGATTTCCTGCGCTACATGGCAGGCTGGGCCACCAAGATCGAAGGCTCGACGATGGACCTCTCCGTACCGCTGGTGCGCGACCGGGAATTCTTCGGCTTCACCCGGCGGGAAGCCGTCGGCGTGGTCGGTGCCATCATCCCCTGGAACTTCCCGTTACTGATGGCCGCGTGGAAGGTCGGCCCTGCCCTGGCCGCCGGCTGCACCATGATCCTCAAACCCGCCGAGGAGACCCCGCTGTCCGCCTTGCGCTTCGGCGAACTGGTGCAGGAGGCCGGCTATCCGGATGGCGTGCTCAACGTCGTCACCGGCCATGGGCATACCGCGGGCGCGGCGCTCGCCGCCCATAAGGGCATCGAGAAGGTCGCCTTCACCGGCTCCACCGAAGTCGGCAAGCTGGTCGGCAAGGCCGCCCTCGACAACATGACCCGCTTCTCCCTCGAACTGGGCGGCAAAAGTCCGGTTATCGTGCTGGATGACGCCGATCCTGCACAGGCCGCGGCTGGCGCTGCCCAGGCGATCTTCTTCAATCAGGGCCAGGTTTGCACCGCCGGCTCCCGCCTCTACATCCACCGCAGCCGCTTCGATGAAGTGGTCGAAGGACTCTCCGGAATCGCCAATGGCATGAAGATTGGCGCGGGCATCGACCCCAGCACCCAGATCGGCCCACTGGTTTCCGCTGCTCAGCATCAGCGCGTCCTCGGTTACATCAAGAGCGGCTACGACGAAGGCGCCCGTGCCATCGCAGGCGGCAACGCCGGCAACGGCCCGGGCTACTTCGTCAAACCGACGGTACTCGTCGATACCCGCGAGGACATGCGCGTCGTGCGCGAAGAGATCTTCGGGCCCGTGGTCGTGGCCATGCCCTACGAAGACCTCGATGAAGTGGCGCGTCGTGCCAACGACACCCCTTACGGCCTCGCAGCCAGCATCTGGTCCAACGATCTGTCCCGTGTGCACCGCCTGATCCCCAAGATCAAAGCCGGGACGGTCTGGGTCAACTGCCACAACATCCTCGACAACTCGATGCCCTTCGGGGGATACAAGCAGTCCGGCATTGGACGTGAAATGGGCCGGGCCGTGCTCGACCTCTACACCGAATCCAAGTCGGTGGTCATGATGCTCTGATCGCCCTCCTGACGACAAAAAGCCTGGCCAGGATCCAATCCCGGCCAGGCTTTTTGCTGCCTGTCTGCAGCATCGGCGGAGTGAATGTCCGCTCATGCCGGCTACTGTGCTTGAAGGAGCAGACCAGACGAAGTCCAGATGATCGGCCCCTTCACGCCATGCGGCTTCGCCGGCCTGTCTTTGGTTGCTGAGGGTAGATCGTGTTTGTTGGCTTTAAAACATAAACCCCCTGTCGCCTCATGGCGCAGGGGGTTTTGTATGGGGTAGTCTGACGATGACCTACTTTCACGCACGCGTGTGCACTATCATCGGCGCGGTCTCGTTTCACTGTCCTGTTCGGGATGGGAAG
>JAFLDU010000065.1 GCA_017309145.1 Zoogloea sp.
TTTCACTCAGGCGCTCGTCGATGGCCGCGTTCGGCCGCAGCAATTCCGCCAGTTCCCGGCACCGTTGCCGGCTGGACTCCGGGCAGCGGGATCACTTTCGTGGTCGAGGACCAGAACAACAGCAACGGCGGCTATCTGAGCCCGGGCTGGGGTGGTCAGGCGTATGACGCAGAAGCCATGTACCTCACCACCTACACCCGCGCCAATGGTCAGACCTACCTCGCCATCGGCATGATCACCGGCCACGACCCGAACACCCCCAACGGCAGCAACAGCTATGGCCGCGGCGACTTCGCCATCGACTTTGGCCGCAACGGCACCTGGGACTTCGGCATCCTCACCGCGGACAGGAGCGCAAGCCTGCACCGGGGCGATGTGGTCAGCACGAGCAACGCAAACTGGGCCACCGGCCTGTGGAGCGCGCCCGGCGTCCTTGACCCGGCAAACTCCAAGTACGTCACCGCGGTGAACAGCGGAACCGATGTGGGCAACGCCAGCCTGGCCATCTCCGGCCCCTTCGGCAACATGGGCAACCTGGGTGGCAACCACTGGTTTTATGAGCTGGAGATCCCCGTGGCGGTGTTCGGACAGTACTGGGGCGCCAATGGCCCGACCGAATCCTTCGATCTGCAATGGACGATGCTCTGCGCCAACGACCTGATCACCCTTGATCCGGTCGCCTATGTGTCCGAGCCTGGCTCACTGGCCCTGGTGCTGGGCGCCCTCGGCCTGGGCGGGCTGGTCCGTCGGCGCAAGAGCCGCCGCTGAGTCAGTCAGGCTGCCGCACCATCGGCCATGCCGCCAGCCGATGGTAGGCGGCATGGCCCTCCTCGCGGCGAGACTCGACAAGCTGCCATTCGGCCACCGGCCAGATGATCGGCTCAGGCGCAGGCAGAACCGGCACGGCCTCGACCCGACGCAGCAGCGTGACATGGGGAAAGAAATCCGGACGCACGGGCTCGAGCCCGACCCGCCGCAGCGCGGTCTGGATACCCGCCACCAGATTGCCGAGCTGGACCGGCAGCCGGTGGCACCCCGCCCATAGAATGTGATTGGCCGGCCAGTAGCCCAGCCGGTCGATCTCGAGCCGGAAGGGCTCGACTTGGCACTCCGCCATCGCTGCGCACAGATCGGCAATGCGGCGCTCCGGCACACCCCCAAGAAAAGCCAGCGTCATGTGCAGGGTCTCGGCTCGCATGCGCCGCCCGCCCCCCAGGACGTGGACGACACCTGCCAGCTGGTCGAGCTGGTGTACCTGCGCCAGCCCCGGCCACAGGGCCAGGAACAGTCGGCGCCCGGACTCAGCCATCCACCCGCATCATCAGGGCCACCGCCTGGGCGGCGATCCCCTCTCCACGCCCGGTGAAGCCCAGCTTCTCGGTCGTCTTGCCCTTTATATTGACGACAGAAGGGTCGACGCCCAGATCCTCGGCGATGTTGGCCACCATGGCCGGCACGTGGGGCAGGAGCTTCGGCGCCCGGGCGACCACCGTGGCGTCCACGTTCACGGTCTGCCAACCCGCGGCACGGGCGGCAGCAGCGGCTTCACGGAGCAGAACACGGGAGTCGGCCCCCTCGAAGCGGGGATCCGTATCCGGAAAATGCCGGCCGATATCACCCAGACCTGCGGCACCGAGGATTGCGTCGGTCAGGGTGTGCAGCAGCACGTCAGCGTCCGAGTGGCCGAGCAGGCCCTTGTCAAACGGGATGGTCACGCCGCCGATGATCAGCGGGCGGCCAGGAACCAGGGCGTGGACGTCAAAGCCCTGGCCGATGCGGAACGGAACACTCATTCATTACCCTCACGATGCTGCAGGATCCACTCGGCCAGGTGCAGGTCGAGGGGATAGGTGACTTTCAGGTTGGTGGGATCGCCCCGCACCAGGCGCGGTCGCAGGCCCATGGCCTCGATGGCGCTGGCTTCGTCGGTGACGTGGCGGGCGCTTTCCAGGGCGCGCTTGAGCATCACGTAACGGAACATCTGGGGTGTCTGGGCCTGCCACAGGCCCTCGCGGGGCACCGTCGCGGCGATGTGGTGACTGCTGTCTTCCCGCTTGAGGGTATCGGCCACCGGCACCGCCAGGATGCCGCCAACCTCATCGTGGATCAGCTCACGCACCAGCGCATCGATATGCCAGGGCGCCAGGCAGGGACGCGCGGCGTCGTGCACCAGGATCCAGTCCGACTCGGCCGTGTCGTCGGCGATGCTGCGCAAGCCGTTCAGAACGCTGTCCGCCCGGGACGCTCCACCACAGAACAGGGGCACCAGGCGGTCGCCGAACTCGGACCAATCATGGCGGTCCCATTCCTGGTCGCCAACCGAGAGGACCACGTATACCCTCTCGATGCGCGTGGAGGCGCACAAGGCGGCAAGGGTGTGGCGGATCAGGGGCTGGCCGAGCAGGGAAAGATACTGTTTGGGCTGCTCGCTCCCCATGCGGCTACCGCTTCCGGCAGCGGGCACGAGGGCAAAGCAACGGGTCGTCGGATTTCGCATGGCGCGATTCTACTCAATGTCTTCCGCCCTTCTGCCGCTGATTGCACTGTTCACCCCGCTGCGAGAGCCGCCATGCTTTTTTCCATGCCCTTCGAGCCCCGTCATCTGGAAGCCCTCGCCCTGGCCACGGCCATCGGCCTGCTCATGGGCCTTGAGCGGGAGCGCCGGCCAGCCGCGCTGGCTGGCGTACGCACCTTCGGTCTGACCGGCCTGCTCGGCGCCATAGCCGGCCTGCTCACCGAACAACTCGCGACCCCCGCCCTGCTGATCGCCGGCTTCGTGCTGGTCGCCGCCATGATCATCGCCGCCAACTTCAGGCAGCCGGAACCCAACGACCCGGGCACGACCTCGGTGATCGCGCTTTTGGTGTGCTATAGCCTGGGCGCCATGGTGTGGCTCGGCCACGGACGACTCGCCGTGATGGCGGCGGTCGGCACCACCATGCTGCTCTATTTCAAATCCGAACTACGAGGTGTCGCCTCGCGGCTCACGGCGCAGGACTGGCGCTCGATCCTGCAGTTCTCGGTGCTATCCCTGATCGTGCTGCCCATCCTGCCCAACCAGGGCTTCGGCCCCTACGAAGCGATCAATCCCCACCAAGTCTGGCTGATGATCGTTCTGATCTCCGGGGTCAGCCTGGCGGGCTATGCCGCCCTGCGGCTGGTCGGCGCCCGCTATGGGGCACCGCTCCTCGGGCTGCTCGGTGGCATCGTGTCGAGCACGGCGACGACCATGGTGTTTGCGCGACATGCCCGCGAAAACCCGGCGATGAACGCCACCGCCACCCTGGTCATCCTACTGGCCAACCTGATCATGATCCTGCGCATCATGGCGATTGCCGGTGCACTATCGGCGCCCGTCCTGCCCCTGCTGGCCACCGGTTGCATACTGGCCGTGGCGATCGGGATCGTGGTGGTCGGCCTGAACTGGCGCCAGCTGAACGGCAAGGACGCCCTGCCCATCCCCCAGACCCGCAACCCGACCGAGCTGCGTGCCGCCGTGGGCTTCGGCCTGCTGTACGCGGCGGTGCTGCTCTGCGCCGCCTGGCTGTCCGATATCGCCGGCCAGGGGGGTCTTTACCTGCTGGCCCTGGCCTCGGGCCTCACCGACGTGGACGCCATCGCCCTGTCCACCCTGCGCCTGCACACCACGGGAAAGATCGAGAGCCTCCCGGCCGCCATCTCCATCCTGCTCGCCATGCTGGCCAACCTGGGCTTCAAGGCCGGCCTCGCCTTCGCGCTCGGTGGCGCAGCGCTCGGCCGGCGGGTGCTGGGTGGCATGATCGCGGTGGGCCTCGGGCTGGGCGGCGGCATCGCGTGGTTGCTCCACTCATCCCTATAATGGAAGCAGGCATCCATCGACTCACCTGAAGGACATCATGGCTCACGCGTCCCAGCGCCCCCCCGCCGTAGCGGGGCTCTTCTACCCGGCTGACCCTCACAGCCTGCACGCTCAGGTGGCAGGTTTCCTGTCTGCCGCGCTGCCGGCCGAGCACATCGACGCCCCCAAGGCGCTGATCGCACCGCACGCAGGTTACATCTACTCCGGCGCGGTTGCCGCCTGTGCCTACGCCGAACTGGCCCAGCGCCGTGACCTGATCCGCCGCGTGCTGCTGCTCTGTCCGACCCACCGTGTCGCCGTGCGAGGCATGGCCCTGCCTGCCGCGCAGTCCTTCATCACCCCTCTGGGCGGGGTTCCGGTCGATCGGGAAGCCTGGCTGCAGGCACGGGCGCTACCCGGCGTGATCGTCGACGACCGCCCCCATGCGGAGGAGCACGCCATCGAGGTCCAGTTGCCCTTCCTGCAGAGCACCCTCGACCACTTCGCCATCCTGCCCCTGGCGGTCGGCCATGCCGACCCGCTGGATGTGGCCGGCCTGCTGGAAGCTCTGTGGGGTGGACCGGAGACCCTGATCGTGATCAGCTCCGACCTGTCCCACTACCAGCCCTACCGTCAGGCCCAGTGGCGCGACAAGGCCACCATCGCCCAGATCCGCCAGCTCGATGCCACGCTGTCCCCCGATCAAGCCTGCGGCGCGGGCGCCATCAACGGCCTGCTGCTGGCCGCGCAGCGCCACCACCTCACTCCGCACGTGCTCGACCTGCGCAACTCCGGCGACACGGCGGGTGACCGGGACCGGGTCGTCGGTTATGCCTCCATCGCCTTCTCCGAGGATCTCGACCGTGCCCATCATTGACGACAGCCTCGGCAGGGTCCTGCTCAGCCAGGCCCGCCTGGCCATCGGCAGCGCCCTCGCCCAGCCGGCACCTGCAGCGCTCGATGACCAGCGCCTGTCCGAGCGGGGTGCGACTTTCGTGACGCTGACCCTCGACGGCGAACTGCGTGGCTGCATCGGCAGCCTGAACGCCCACCGTCCCCTTGGTGAGGACGTCCGTGACAATGCGGTGGCCGCCGCCCTGCGGGACAGCCGCTTCGCCCCGCTGTCGGCCGCAGAGTTCAAGCACGTCCGGGTCGAGGTGTCCCTGCTCACCGAACCGGACTTCATCGACTTCAAGAACGAAGCGGATGCCCTGGCCCAGCTGGAACCTGGGCGGGACGGGGTGATCCTGTTCAATGGTTGCCAGAAGGCCACCTTCCTGCCCCAGGTCTGGGAGCAGTTGCCCGACCGCCGCGCCTTCATGGCCGCACTCAAGCAGAAGGCACGTCTGCCGGTGGACTTCTGGAGCCCCAACATCATGATTGCCCGCTACCAGGTGAACAAGTGGAAAGAGCCTGACACGCCGGAGTAGAACCATGAGCAGCCATCCCGCCCGTTACTGGCACGCCCTCGACGACGGTCGAATCCAGTGCGATCTGTGCCCGCGGGATTGCCGCCTCCACGAAGGCCAGCGCGGGGCCTGCTTCGTGCGCCAGATGGAAGGCGGCGCGATGGTGCTCACCACCTATGGTCGCAGCTCCGGCTTCTGCATCGACCCGATCGAGAAGAAGCCCCTCAACCACTTCTACCCGGGCAGCAGCGTGCTGTCCTTCGGCACCGCAGGCTGCAACCTGGCCTGCAAGTTCTGCCAGAACTGGGACATCTCGAAGAGCCGCGACATGGACCGGCTGATGGAGGCGGCCTCACCGGGTGAAATCGCCGCTGCGGCGGCCCACCACGGGTGCCGCAGCGTTGCCTTCACCTACAACGACCCGGTCATCTTCGCCGAGTACGCCATCGATACGGCCCTGGAATGCCGAGCCCGGGGCATTGCCCCCGTGGCGGTCACCGCCGGCTACATCCATGCGGCCCCCCGGCGCGATTTCTATGCGGCGATGGATGCCGCCAATGTGGACCTCAAGGCCTTCAGCGACGACTTCTATGTGCATCAGACCGGCGCCCGGCTCGCGCCGGTGCTCGACACCCTGCTCTACCTGCACCATGAAACCGCGGTGTGGCTCGAGATCACCACCCTGCTGATCCCCGGCCTCAATGACTCCGACGCCGAGCTCGGTGCTCTGACCCGCTGGGTGGCGGACGAACTGGGTCCCGACGTCCCCCTGCACTTCACCGCCTTCCACCCTGACTACAAGCTGGACCAGCTTCCGCCCACTCCACCGGCCACCCTGACCCGGGCCCGCCGGATCGGCCTGGACGCCGGCATCCATCATGTTTATACGGGCAATGTTCACGACGCGGCGGGAGGCACAACCCACTGCCCGGGCTGCGGTGCCGCGGTGATCGAGCGGGACTGGTACCGGATCCTGGCCTATCGCCTGGATGCGAAGGGTGCCTGCCTGGCTTGCGGGCAAGCGCTGGCCGGGCGCTTCGAGTCATTCAAGGGTGCATTCGGCGCGCGCCGTGTCCCAGTGCACATCGGAGCGCACTAGAGGGGCACTCCAGCTTGCCGGCCGGGTCCACACCATGCCATCGTCGACACAAATAAGAAAACCGTTCGACTGATCCCCATGATGAAACTGCGCCACACCGCCCTGAGCATTCCTGCCGGCCCCGTCTGGCTGGAAGCCCTGCTCGCCCACTCGCCGGATGCAGCCGGCCTGGTGCTGGTCGCCCAGACTGCGGTGGGCAACCACCGGGACTCGCGTAAAGCCCACTTCACCCGCCGTCTGCAGGAAGCCGGCTTTGCCACCCTGCTGTTCGATCTGCTGACCCATTACGAAGAGACCCGCGATCCGGACTCCCGCTTCAACACCCCGCTGCTCGGTCAGCGCATCCGCGCCGTGTTCGAATGGCTGCGCCACCAGCCGCCCTTGGCGCCGCTCCCCGTGGGCTTTGTCGCCAGCGGCACAGGCTGTGGCGCTGCAGTACGCGCACTCTCCCATGAACCGGAAATGATCGATGCGCTGGTCTGCCGGGGGGGGCGGCCCGGTCTGGCAGGCATCTCGCCATTGCGCCAGATTCCCTTCCCAACGCGTTTCATCGTCGGCGAGAAGGACGAAGGCCTGGGCAACCTCCGTCAGGCCTACGATCTGCTTGGCTGCCCCAAGGACTGGCGGACGGTTGCCGGTGCCGACGACGGCTTTCGGGAGCCCGGCACCCTGGATGATGCAGCGACACTCACGGCAGACTGGTTCCACCAGCATCTGGTCCACCGCCGCACGCCTGCCCCGCCCACGGACCCGGCCTGAGCGCACGCACGGCTCAATCGACGAGGCGCTCCATGGCCTGATGAGGCAGGCCAGCCTCTTCATATTCCGGCCCCTCCTGCACGAAGCCGAAGCGGGCGTAGAAATCCACCGCATGGGTCTGGGCACTCAAGGCCAGACGGCGCATCCCCCGCCGCGCAGCCTCCGCCATCAGCGCCTGGAGCAGTGCGGCCCCGATACCCTGCCCCCGCCAATCGGCGAGAACAGCCATACGGCCGATGTGACCATCGGGCAGCAGACGTCCGGCCCCCACCACCTGCCCGTCACACAGGGCAGCCGCATGCCAACATTGCGGGTCGAACTCGTCGAGTTCCATATCGGACGGTACGCCCTGCTCATCGACGAAAACCCGGAAACGGACCGGCGTGACCAGAGGTGCCAGCTCCGACCAGGAGCCCAACCGAATCTCCGTTGCGGGCTGCCGGGTCATTCCTCGATCTCCACCAGAGTGCCCACAGGCACCAGGTCGAACAGCTCGGCCACATCGCGATTGCGCATGCGTACGCACCCCATCGAGTGCGGCTCGCCCATCGGCTCGCTGTCAGGCGTACCGTGGATGTAGATGTAGCGCTGCATGGTGTCCACCGAACCCAGCCGATTACGCCCTGGCTCCAAGCCTGAGAGCCACAGTATGCGGGTGAGGATCCAGTCCCTGTCGGGGTTGGCCTCGGCCAGCGCGGGGGTCAGCACCTCGCCGGTCGGGCGTCGCCCGCGGAAGACGGCCCCCAGCGGCGCCCCTTCCCCGATCTTTGCCCTGACAAGATGCCGGCCACGAGGCGTCTGGTAGCTTCCTTTCTCCTCCCCTGCCCCCCGGCTGCCGGTGGACACACGATAACGGCGTATGCAGGCACCATCATCACCGAAGAGTTCAAGCCACTGGCCCGGCAGGTCGATGCGGATCCGGCTCATGATGCAACTCCTGCGGGGCGCTTGCGCCTGGCCGCGAAAAAGGCACTCAGCAGCCCCCCGCATTCGTCGGCCAGGAGGCCTCCCTCCACTCGGGCGTGATGATTTAGGCGTGTTTCGCCGAAAAGATCGATTACGCTACCGGCAACGCCAGTCTTGGGATCCCGGGCGCCAAAGACGACGCGACCGATGCGCGCATGCATGATGGCGCCGGCGCACATGGCGCAGGGCTCCAGGGTGACGTACAAGGTGCAGCCCGGCAGACGGTAGTTCCCAAGCCGGGCCGCGGCATCCCGCAAGGCCATGACTTCAGCATGCGAGGTAGGATCATGGCGGAGGATGGGCTGATTGAAGCCGCTGCCGACAACCCTGCCATCGGCGGCCACGATCAGCGCCCCGACCGGGACTTCACCGGCACGGCCAGCCTCCAGGGCCAGTTCGATGGCGGCACGCATGTGAAGGGTATCCTGCTCTGGACTCGGGAAGCTCATCGTGATTGCTAAGGATTGTTGGATTTCAGGATCTATAACGGATTTTAAATCAACGACGTGGAAATACCCGCTTTGATGACGACCGGGCTCGCCTCGACTATGCCCCGGCCCTGACCACCATGCCGAGCCCTGACCCGATCCAGCACACTGAGCGGCCCCGATCCTCGCTCTCTCCGTCGCGTCGCCGCGTAGCGGTGCTAACCGCTGCGCATGCGCTTGTCGGCGCCCTGCTCGTCCTCCTGGTCCCCCGGCTGTCCGAGGACTGGCAGGCCGTGGTCGCCGGCACCCTGATCGTCCTCTCATCGGCCGGCCTGTTCCTGGTGCTGCGTGGCAGACCGGGGCGGCCCCGCCCCGCCCCAGCTCTCGACATTCCAAAGGGCCCCGCTCTGGAGCCCTCTCCACAGGATCCCGCCGGACAGCACCTGAAGGACGCCCTGACCCGGATCCAGCACGTGCTGTATCGCTTCGATCCTGACAACGAGTGCTACGAATTCATCTCCGTCCGCATCGAGGACTGGCTGGCGACGCCGGTGAGCGCACTGTGCGCCCCTGGCGGATGGCAGCATTTTGCGCGCAGGATCAACACCGACGATCTCGGGCACATGTGGGACAGCATCCGCGAGGCCCTGCGGCAACCGGGCACAGGCCCCGTCGAGATCAGCGTCGAATACGAACTGGAGTCCCCTCGCGGTCCGCTGTGGATCCACGACTCGATGACGCTCCTGCGGCACCCGGATGGCCGCCTCGCAGCCATCGTTGGTGCCGCCTCCGACCAGACCGCCCGCCGCACCACCCGTGAGTACCTGAGGGTGACGCTACGCAGCATCGGCGACGGCGTCATCGCCACCGATGCCGATGGGCGGATCTCTGTGATGAACCGTGTCGCCGAGGGACTGACCGGCTGGCGCGAGGAAGAAGCCCGCGGGCAACCCCTGGACACGGTGTTCCGCATCGTGGACGAAACATCTGGACTGCCGATTTCCAACCCTGCCGAACGGGTCCTGCGTGACGGCCGCGTCGTCGGGCTGGCCCAGCATGCCCAACTGATCGACCGGAACGGAGTCAGCCGGCCGATCTCCGACAGCGGCGCACCGATCCTGACGCCCCATCACGACACCCCGCTGGGGATCGTGGTGGTGTTCCGCGACCAGTCGGAGGAACGGCGCACCGCACGGGCCATGGCCGACCAGCAGGCGCGCTACCAGACGCTGGTGGACAATTCTCCCGTGGGGATCTTCCACTTCGGCCCGGACCTCAAGGTCCGCTACTGCAACAACCGCCTGGCGGAAATCCTGAGTGTGGCGAAGGAGCGGCTTGACGGCATGGACCTCCACTCCCTGGGCGAGGAAGCCATGCTGGCCGCCCTCCGGGACACGCTGGAAGGACGGCGGGGCAGCTACGATGGTCCCTTCGTCTCCCCCCTGTCCACCCAGGTACAGATCCTGTCCCTGCGGACCTCTCCGGAGTATGACCCGGACGGGCAGGTCTCCGGTGGCGTCGGCATCGTCGAAGACCGTACCTCTCTGCTGGAGACTGAAGCGCAGCTGCGAGACACGCGCGAACGCTACGTGCTGGCCCAGCGCGGCGCCAACGAAGGCCTCTGGGACTGGGACCCCCAGAGCCGGCACCTCTACCTCTCCGCCCGCCTGCTGTCGCTCCTCGGGCTGAACAGCGACACCTTGCGCACCACGAGCGACGAGTGGCAGAAGCTCATGCACCCCGACGACCGGCAGCGCGCCCGGGACGATCTGCTCGCCCACCTCAGGGGCGAGACCGACCACTTCGAAAGCCAGTATCGCATCGCCGACAAGGACGGGAAGTTCCACTGGGTGCTGGCCCGCGGCCTGGCCCACCGCAATCAGGCCGGGCGGGCTGTCCGGGTGGTGGGCTCGATTGGCGACATCACGGCGCGCAAGCAGGCCGAAGAACAACTCAAGGCCGAGCGGGACTTCTCCCGCGGACTCATCGACAGCCTTCCTGCCCCCTTCTTCCTGTTCGACCGTCAGGGCCGGCTGATCCTGTGGAACCGCTTCGTCAGTGAACTCACCGGCCTGGCCGACGAGTCCCTCTATCATGCGGAAGCGGAGAGCCTGGTGATCCCCGAGCAGGAGCCGGTGATGGCCCACCGCATCGAAGCTGCGCTGATCTCGGGAGAGGCCTCGGCCGAGATCATGCTGCGCCGGGACGGGAAGGACCCCGTCCCCTTCCTGGTGGTAAGCCGGCGGGTCCTGCTGGACGGCGAGCCTCACATCGTCGGTGTGGGTACCGACCTGACCGAAAGAAAATTCGCCGAACGCGCCATCAAGCGCCTCAACACCGAACTCGAACGCCGGGTGGCGGAGCGCACCTCCCAGCTCAGCGCAGCCCTCAACGAACTCGAGTCCTTCAGCTACTCGGTCTCCCACGATCTCCGCGCTCCGCTGCGGGCCATCGAGGGCTACAGCGCCATCCTTGGCTCCGACTACGCCGAAAGGCTGGACGACGAAGCCAAGGAGCTGCTGCGCCGGGTCCGCGCGGCGGTTCATCGCATGGGCCAACTGATCGACGACCTGCTGACCCTCTCGCGGGTCAGCCGCAAGGAGCTGGAGCGTCGCACCGTGGATTTGTCCCAGCTCGCCCACTCGATCTGCGACGAGCTTCGCCAGCAGGAACCCGACCGGGACGTGTTGATACGGATCGAGCCGGACCTCCGCGTCGAAGGTGACCCCAGCCTGATGCGCACCGTCCTTGAGAACCTGCTCGGCAACTCCTGGAAATTCACCGGGCGGGTTGCCAACCCGGAGATCCATTTCATGGCCACCCGTCACCAAGGCGTGAAGGCCTTCATGGTGCGCGACAACGGCGCGGGTTTCGACATGCGCTACCGGGAGAACCTGTTCCGACCTTTCCAGCGCCTGCACACCGATCGGGAGTTTCCCGGCACCGGCATCGGGCTGGCCACCGTGGCCCGCATCGTCCGCCGCCATGGCGGCGAGGTCTGGGCGGAAGGCGAAGTCGGCAAGGGCGCCTCCCTCATCTTCAGCATCGGACAACCGGGCGGCGCGCAGAACGCCGGCTGAGGGTCACAGCAGCACCGGCCGATCGGGTAACTCGTCGGGATTGTCGGGCCGCGCCGGGAAGTGCTCGGCCAACAGACGCCCCACCTCCCGTACCGCTTCGCAAGCACCTTCCGCGGGGCGTCCGCTGCGGAAGGCCGACTCCAGCCCGCGGCACACGGCCGCCCAGCACTCCGGCGCAACCCGTGCCGCCACGCCCCGATCGACCACGATCTCGACACGGCGGTCCAGCCACTGAACATAGATCAGCACGCCGGTATTCTCTTCGGTATCCCAGACGCGGAGCCGGGAGAAGACCTCGATGGCGCGCTCCCGTGCACTTACGCCTCGCCACAGGTCACTCAGCTCAAGCCCGCCTTCGACCACGAAACGGATTTCCCCCCGGTGCAGTCGCTCGGACTCTCCGATCGCAGCCTCGATCGCCCCCAGCGCCGCAGCAGGGAAGTGCCGCCGTAGCAGCCAGGGCGGCGCCAACAGGTGCCGGATCGCGCGCAGGACCTTCATCACCATCCTCCCGAGGCGCCACCGCCGCCAAACCCGCCACCTCCACCTGACCAGCCACCGCCACGGGAGCCGAAACCCCCTCCACGCCCCCCGATCCAAGGGCCACCGACGCCTCCGCGCCCCCCGGCGCCCATCGCCAGCACGAAGATGAAGGCAAGCACGCCACAGACCAACGCGATGAACCAGGCGGCGCTGATCAACCAGGCCCCGACACCCACCAGCCCGCCGGCCAGCCCGGCTCCCAGCAATCTGCCGAACAGGGCACGCAACACGCCGCCACCGATGATGGTGGCGACCAGGCCAAGTACCAACCATTCCTCAGTATCGCCTTTCCGCCCCTCGTCGACGGCAGGTGGAGGCGGCAGCGCCTCGCCGGAAAGCAGGGCGAGGATCGCCTCCACCCCGGCTTCGATGCCGCCCGGATAATCACCCGCCTTGAAGCGCGGCGCCACCGCATCGGCGATGATCTGTTTGGCCCGGGCGTCGGGCAGAGCCCCCTCCAGCCCGCGCCCCACCTCGATGCGCATCCGCCGGTCGTCCCGGGCAATGACGAACAGCACGCCGTCATCCACACCGGCGCGGCCCAACCGCCAGGCGTCCACAACCCGTATCGAATACGCCTCGATAGGCTCCGGTGCAGTGCTGGCCAGGGTCAGGACGGCCACCTGCGTCCCCTTCTGACGTTCGAACGCAGCCAGACGTGCCTCCAGGGCAGTGCGTCGGGCCTCGGGCAGCAATCCGGCGTTGTCGGTGACCCGCGCCTGCAAGCGGGGAACAGGCTGCAGTTCCTGGGCCTGCACAGAAGCCACCAGGCCCAGCAGCAGAAGCACGATCCGGATCAGCACGGCGGCCTGCCTTGCCGGTACGCGTGGCACTCAGCGTGCGGGGGCCGCTGCTCCGAAATCCACCTTGGGCGGTTCGCTGAGCGCCTTTTCGTTATCCACCGAGAAATTCGCCTTGGTCTTTGCGCCAATCGCCATGGCGGTCAGGTTGTTGGGAAAGGTACGGACCGACACGTTGTAATCCTGAACCGCCTTGATATAGCGGTTACGCGCGACCGTGATGCGGTTCTCGGTGCCTTCCAGCTGCGCCTGCAGATCGCGGAAATTGGCATCCGCCTTGAGATTGGGGTAGTTCTCGGAGACCACCAACAGACGAGCCAGCGCTCCCGACAGCTCGGCCTGGGCCTTCTGGAAGCGGGCCATGGCCTCGGGGTCGTTGACCAGCTCCGGCGTCACCTTGATCCCCGCCACATTGGAGCGGGCTTCGGCGATACGGGTCAGCACGTCCTTCTCGTGGCCGGCATAGCCCTGCACCACCTGCACCAGGTTGGGGATCAGATCTGCACGGCGTTTGTACTGGTTGAGTACCTCGGACCAGGCCGCGTTGACCTGTTCGTCGTTGATCTGGATCTGGTTGTAGCCGCAGCCGGACAAGAGCACCACGGCCAGAATCATGGACAACAAGGACTTGATGGACATGTCACACGCCCTCTAAAGATGAAATTGAGCAATGAATCAGGAAAGCCGGCCGGGAAGAATAACCCGGATGGAATCCTCCCCGCCCCATCCTTGCCGTGAAAGTCTGTCTCCCGCCACACACTACTGCCCACACTCAGACCTGGCCTGCGTCCTGCCGCAACTCGGCCATCCGGGCCCGGGCAAAACACAGATCCTCCCAGGCCTTGGCCTTGTCGGCCAGATTGCGCAGCAGATAAGCCGGGTGATAGGTGATCACGACGGGAATGCCCTTGTAGTCGAAGAGCTTGCGCCGTGACGCGGCGATCCGGACCTCCTCGTTCAGCAGGGCCTGGGCGGCAGGCCGCCCCAGGGCAACGATGAGACGCGGCCTGATCAGTTCAATCTGGCGCTCGAGATAGGGGAAGCAGGCCGCCAACTCGGTGGCATCCGGGGTACGGTTGTTGGGCGGGCGACATTTGACCGCATTGGCGATATAGACATCCTCGCCCCGCCGCAGGCCGATCGTTGCCAGCATGGCATCGAGCAGGCGCCCCGCCTGCCCGACGAAGGGCTCCCCGCGCTCATCCTCTTCGGCGCCCGGCCCCTCACCGACGAACAGCCAGTCGGCCTGCCGGTCGCCGACGCCGGGCACGGCCTGCTTGCGCCGCTTGCACAGCACGCAGCCTTCACAGTTACGGATGCGTGCCTCGAGTTCGTCCCAGCCGAGATGGCCGAGATCTGCGGTAGGCTGCACACGGTCCCGGGGCTCGGAGCGCTGGACCTCCTCGGTGGCCTGGCCACGCGGCATGGCCATCGGCGCGTGTTGCGACAAGGGCCGGGGCCCAGCCTGCCGCGACGGCTCCGGCCCACGCCTCACCGCAACACCGGGTGCAGGCATCTGCACCGGCATCGGCTCGACCATCGGTGCCTCGACGGCGGGCACTGGGGACACGTCATCGCGCTCTGCCGCACGGCTCCGCAAGCGCCACAAGGGGGCGAGCCCCATCTCCCGGAGGATCGCGTCACGCCGTGGCGTCATCGATTCCGTCCTCCAGGGTCAGTCTCATCACGATCGCGTCCTCCCGACCACCGGGCGTGGGGTAATAGCCCTTGCGCCGGCCGATCACCGCAAAACCGCGCGTCTCATACAGGGCCAGGGCCGCCGCATTGGAAGGCCGCACCTCGAGGAGCAACTGGCGTGCACCGGCCTGCCAGGCCACCCGCGCCAGATGATCGAGCAGCCTGCGCCCCAGGCCTCTCCCCTGGCAGGCCCGGGTGACGCTGATGTTGAGGATATGGGCCTCGTCGATCACCATCATCAGCACGGCATAGCCCACCGACACGCCCCCTTCGGACATCCGCCAGCAGCTGTAGCCCGCCTCCATGGAGTCGGCAAAATTGCCCGTCGTCCAGGGAAAGGGGTAAAGCACCTTGTCCTGGCTGGCCACCCATTCGAGATCCTCGCGCTGCATCGGCTCGAAGCTCACCTCCACCGGTGCAGCCTTGGCATCACTCATGCCTTGCCTCCGCGGGCCAGACGCTCCTCGGTCGTCAAGGCCACCTTGTCCCGCACGTAGAGCGGGGCCGCCAGCACGGGATCAATGGCCTCGCCCTTCTCGAAACGCTGGGCAGCCAGACGGGCGATCGCGCCCGCCGCTGGTTGCGGTGTGCAGTCGAAACTGTCGAGCCGCGCGCCGAGCGCATTCACCAGCACATCCCGGTAGGCCTGAAAGGCCGAGCCGAAACCGGCCCAATGCCCCTCCTCCGGCAGGCGGACCGCCTCGGGCGAGGCGCATTGAGGGGGCGCAAGCTCCCGCAAGGCCTCGCCACTGCGCCGATAGGTTGCGAAGTAGACTTCGGACATACGGGCATCAATGGCGATGAAGAGCGCCTCACCCGGACACTGACTGGCCAAGGCCTCCAGATTGCTGACGGGGATGACGGGCTTTCCAGCCCCCAGCGCAAGACCCTGGGCGACACCGCAGGCGAGGCGCAGACCGGTGAAGGCGCCCGGACCAGCACCAAAGGCGATGGCATCCAACTCGGCGAGGGTCACCCCGCACTCACGGAGCAGCGACATCGTCGCAGGAAGCAAGGTTTCGGAATGTCCCGGACGGCCCGTTACAGGCCTTTCGGTCAAGGTATCTCCGACCAGCAAGGCTACCGAGCCTGCCTGGGTGGACGTTTCAAGGGCGAGAATCTTCATAGCGGCCGCATTCTACCGCCCTCGGGGCCTGCTGGTCCGCTACACGGAAGGAACTTCAGTCCGGGCGGCGTGGCGGCATGCCGTACACATCACGCCCCGCATCATGCACATCGCGACGCAGTTGACGTCGCTCTTCAGGCGACCAACGCCGCTGATTGCGGGCCTCATCCGGCTCGGGGCGGCGCATGGGCTCCAGCGCCATGGCCGGAGCCAGCCGCTCCTGGGGCATCGCCTGCTGCCTGAGGAAAGGGGTCAGCCGGACGTTCGGCTCCGCCTGGGCGCCCGCTGCGGCGATCAAGGCAAGCACCAGCAGGCTGGCCCTTGCAGGCGCCCCTGGTTGCATGTCCTTGCGTGCGAGAATCTCTTTGCGCATGGTTCCTATCCTAACCCGGTCCTCTCGGTTACAACATCCCCGCGCTGGACCACGCTTCGATTCTGGCAGTGCTTTGTCGCCTTGGATCAAGCCTTTGTAAGGAATTGTTAGACGCCCTTGGGCTCTTACGTTTACTTACCCGCGGCTAGCCTGACCGTCGGGGAGCCGCTAGGATTGCGTCCATGGAAAAAGAAAGCTATCGAATTCTCGTCGTCGATGACGACCTGCGCCTTCGCGAACTGCTCAAGCGCTACCTCGGCGAGCAGGGATTCAATGTCAAGGTGGTCAATGATGCAGCCCAGATGGACCGTGCCATCCTTCGGGAGCATTTCGACCTGATGGTGCTCGATCTCATGCTGCCCGGCGAGGATGGGCTGTCCATCTGCCGTCGCCTGCGTGGCACGGGCAACCAGATGCCCATCGTGATGCTCACCGCCAAAGGTGATGACGTGGACCGCATCATCGGTCTCGAGATGGGCGCCGACGACTACCTGCCCAAGCCGTTCAACCCTCGCGAACTGGTTGCCCGCATCCACGCCGTGCTGCGCCGCCAGCCACAGACGCCGCCAGGAGCACCGGCAGCCGATGACGAGGACGTGAGCTTCGGCCAGATCGTGGTGCAGTTGGGCAGCCGCATCCTGATCCGCAACGGCGAGGAAACCCTCCTCACCACCGGTGAGTTTGCGTTGCTCAAGGTGCTGCTCCAGCATCCCCGCCAACCCCTGTCCCGCGATCGCCTGATGGAACTCGCCCGAGGCCGTGAATACGACGTCTTCGATCGCTCCATCGATGTGCAGATCTCGCGCCTGCGCAAGCTGATCGAGGAAGACCCGGGCAAGCCCCGCTACATCCAGACCGTCTGGGGATTCGGCTACGTGTTTGTTCCGGACGGCAACAAACACACCCCCTGATCCCGCCCATGGCGTCAGCCCGTTACAGATCGTTCCTGGTCGGTGCGCCACGCACCTTGCTATGGCGGATCTTCCTGGTGGTCACCTTCCTGATGCTGGCCTCCGTGGCCACCTGGTCGGCAATCTTCAACCACTTCGACGTGGCCAGCCGGGCTGGCCAGATGGCCCAGACTGTAGTCAGCATTATCAATCTGACTCGTACCGCCCTGCTCAACGCCGATCCCGCGCTGCGCAAAGACCTCCTGCTCGATCTGGCGACCCTGGAAGGGATCCGCATCTATCCTGCCGAGAGGCAGGATCGCACTGCACCGCTTGAAGACAGCGCCCTGATGCACATGCTGACCCGGGAGGTCCGTCAGCAACTCGGGCCGGAGACGCGCTTCGCGTCCTCCTGGGAAGGCCTCCCCGGCTTTTGGGTGAGCTTCCGCATCCAGGCAGATGATCCCGAGGACGCAGGAGAATTCTGGGTCATGCTGCCCGTGGAGCGGGTCATGCGCCCCCACACCCGGGAATGGGTCGGCTGGGGGGCCGCGGCGTTGTGCCTGGCCCTGCTTGGGGCCTACCTGATCGTGTCGCGCTTGAACCGCCCTCTCAAGGATCTGACCGCCGCGGCACGCACAGTCGGTCGCGGGGAAACGCCGGCACGCCTGGACGAGGATGGTCCGACGGAACTGGCGGAGCTGGCCCATGCCTTCAACCAGATGTCCCGGGATCTGCAGGAGCTTGACGCCGACCGCGCCTTGATCCTCGCCGGCGTCTCCCACGATCTGCGGACACCTCTGGCCCGCCTGAGGCTGGGCGTGGAGATGTGCGGCGCGGACGCCGCCGATGTGGACGCCATGGTGTCTGACATCGAGGATATGGACCGGATCATCGGGCAGTTCCTGTCTTTCTCCCGGGAAAGCGGCGACGAGGAATTCACCCCCCTCGACCTGGCAGGTCTGGCCGAGGAGCTTGCCTCGCTGTATGCCCGCCGCGGCTTCCCCCTGACCCTCCACGCGAAGACCATCGCGATTGCCGAGGCCCGACCCCATGCGCTCCGACGGGCTGTCACGAACCTGATCGAGAATGCCTTGCGCTATGCGGGCCACCCGCCAGAGCTGGAGGTCGGGATGGTGGACGGACGCCCTGCCATCGAGGTCCTCGATCGTGGCCCCGGCATCCCTCCCGCCGATACGGATAGGGTGAAGCGCCCATTCACGCGGCTCGAGTCAGCCCGCAGCAACACCAAGGGCTCGGGGCTCGGTCTGGCGATCGTTGATCGGATCGTTCGTGGCCATCAAGGCGAATTCCGCCTATCACCGCGCGAAGGGGGTGGCCTGCGTGCCAGCATCCTGCTGCGGGCTGCGCCAAGAGCCTGAGTTGCGGCTAAAATTGCGGCACCATTCTGACGGCAAGTCATCCCATGATCCTGTTCCATCAGTTCTTCGACACCAGCAGCAGCACCCTCACCTACCTGCTTGCCGACCCGGTCACCGGAGACGCAGTCATCATCGACTCCGTGAGGGAGCATGTCGGTGCCTATATCAGCTTCCTGCAGGAGCAGGAACTGCAGTTATGCTGGATCCTTGAAACCCATGTGCATGCCGATCACATCACGGGCGCTGCGGGTCTGCGCGAGCTGACAGGTGCACGCAGCGCAGTCGGATCAGCAGGAGGCGTCGGCTGTGCAGATCGCCTTCTCGAAGACGGTGACACCATCGTGTTCGGCAATGAAGTGATCCGCGTGATCCCCACCCCTGGCCATACACCCGCCTGTGTCACCTACCAGTGGCGTGACCGTCTGTTCACCGGAGATGCCCTGATGATCGGCGGCTGCGGGCGCACAGACTTTCAGGGCGGCGACGCCGGCGCCCTCTATGACAGCATCACCGGCAAGCTCTTTGCGCTGCCCGATGAAACGCTGGTTTATCCAGGCCACGATTACCGTGGCGCGCGGGTCTCGTGCATCGGCCAGGAAAGGGCTATCAACCCCCGCCTCGCCGGCCGCAGCCGTCACGACTTCATCGAGTTGATGAACAATCTCAACCTACCCCAGCCCCGCATGATCGACGAAGCGCTGCCTGCCAACCTGCGTTGCGGTCACAACGAGATCTTCGATGTCCATGGAACCTGACAGCTCGGCAACCCCCTACACAGAGATGGGCGGAGCCGACGGCATCCGCCGTCTGGTCCACCGCTTCTATTCCCTGATGGACACACTCCCCGAGGCCTGGGATGTTCGGCAAATGCACCCCGAAGACCTGTCTGGATCAGAAGAAAAGCTGTTCAAGTACCTCACTGGATGGCTCGGCGGCCCGCCGCTGTACGAACAGGAGTTCGGCCACCCCCGCCTGCGTGCCCGCCACCTGCCATTTGCCATTGCCAGCCCCGAACGGGATCAGTGGCTGATGTGCATGCGCATTGCCTTTGATGAGTGCCTGCCCGATACCTCAATGCGGTCCCGCCTGTGGGACGCCATCGTGGGGCTTGCCGACCACATGCGCAACCGTGCGGATCCCCCCGCCTGACTCCCGCCTCCCCGCTTCACGCGCGTCACCCGACTCATGAAATTCCTTTTTGACCTGTTTCCCATCATCCTGTTTTTCGCGGCTTACAAGTTTGCCGGCATCTTCACTGCTACCGGAGTGGCCATCGCCGCAACGATCGGCCAGATCGCCTGGGTGTGGTTCCGTCACCGCCGGGTGGACACCATGCTGTGGGTCAGCCTCTTCATCGTAACGATCTTTGGCGGCGCCACGCTGTTCTTCCGTGATCCCACCTTCATCAAGTGGAAGCCCACCGTGCTGTACTGGTTTTTTGCCATCAGTCTGCTGGCCTCCCAAAGCCTGCTGGGCAAAAACCTGATCCGGGCTCTGCTGGAGGCGCAGATGAAGCTGCCGGAGCCTCTATGGAAACGCCTCAATCTAGTCTGGGCGGCCTTCTTCCTCGTGATGGGGGTCATCAACCTGCTGGTTGCCTATAACTTTTCCGAGGACACCTGGGTCAACTTCAAGCTGTTCGGCGGCATGGGCCTGATGCTCGTGTTCGTTCTGGCTCAGGGCATGATGCTGTCCCGCTATCTCGAAGAGGAACCGAAATAATGTTGTATGCACTGATCGGGGAAGACGCCCCCAACACCCTCGAGCAGCGTCTCGCCGTGCGCGGCGAGCACCTGGCTCGGCTGCAAGCCCTGCAAGCGGAAGGCCGGCTGATCCTGGCCGGCCCCTGCCCTGCAGTGGACTCGCCCGACCCTGGCCCGGCGGGCTTCACCGGCAGCGTGATCGTTGCTGAATTTGACTCGCTGGCCGCTGCTCAAGCCTGGGCGGATGCCGATCCCTACACCACCACCGGCGTCTTTGCGCGCTGCACCGTCAAACCTTTCCGCAAGGTACTCCCATGAGCGTCATGGATCGGATCCGCGAAAAGCTTGCGGTCCTTGCCCCCTTGCAACTCGACCTGATCGACGATAGCCATCTGCATGCCGGCCACGCAGGAGCCCGCTCGGGTGGAGGGCATTATCGCCTCGCCATTGTGTCAGCAGCCTTTTCCGGGAAGAACACGGTGGCCCGCCACCGTCTCGTCTACGACGCCCTCGGAGACATGATGCGCAAGGACATCCACGCACTGGCGATTCAAGCTCGTACGCCCGACGAGCACTGAGCATCACCCGCAACACCCTCATCTACACCACCAAGGAAACCTGATGAAGAACGTCCCGAGCCGTCTGGCTCTGTCCCTCGCCGCGGCTCTCATTGCGGCTCCCGCCTTCGCCCAGACCGTTGCAACTGTCAATGGCACGGCCATCCCCCAGGCCCGCGCCGATGTCATGATCAATGAACAGCGAAGCCAGGGTGCCCCG
>JAFLDU010000066.1 GCA_017309145.1 Zoogloea sp.
CCTTCGCGCCGGAGATCTACGCGACCAGCGCCTCCGGCCAGGTGCTGGCGCGGGTCGTGTTGAGCCTGCTGCTGCTCAACGAGGTGTGGCTGATGTCGGTGATGAGCTTCTCGAACCTGCCGTTCTGGTCGATCTGCGTGGAGTTCTGGTACTACGCCGCGTTTGCGCTGGTGGTCTTCCTGCCCCGGCGCAAGGGCTGGATTGCGGCGGGGCTGCTGGCGCTCGCGCTGGGGCCGAAGTTCATCCTGCTGGCGCCGATCTGGTGCTCGGGCGTCGTGCTGTACCGCTGGCGCTGGCCGCGACGGCTGGGGCGGTGGTCGTCCCTGGCGCTGGTGGCGCTGAGCCTGGTCGGCGTCTGGCAGTTCCACGCCCGGGGGATCGACGCCTGGAGCTGTGACTGGCTCAAGGCCACGCTGGGGCAGGATCGAGCTCAGTACCTCGGCTTTGCCAACTACGTGGTCGGCGACTACCTGCTGGCCGTGCTGGTGTGCATGAACTTCGCCGGCATGCGCAATCTGCTGGCCACGTCGGGCGGCTGGCTGATTGCGATCGAGCGCCCGGTGCGGCGCGCGGCAGGGTGTACCTTCACGCTCTATCTGCTGCACATGCCGCTGTTCCTCATGTGGAGCGCGGTGGTGCGCGGAAATCCGGCGCAGCCGTGGTACTGGCTCACCGTGACCGGGCTGGTGCTGGCCAGCGTGGTGCTGATTAGCCGCCAGACCGAGGCGCACCGTTACCGGCTGCGCGGCTGGCTGCTGGGGTTGTTCGCGCGGCGTGGCGTGGTGATGGCGTGATCCGCGGGCGGGAACGTCCGCTTTCGCGGGTGTTCCAACATGGGCTCCCGTACAATCGCGCCCCATGGAAAACCCCGGCACCACCCCCTCCCTGCTCTCGTACCCCCGTCACCGGCCCAAGCTCAAGCCGGCGCCGTTTCTGCCCATGAGCCGGGCCGAGATGAACGCCCTTGGCTGGGACGAGTGCGACATCATCATCGTCACCGGCGACGCCTATATCGACCACCCCAGCTTTGGCATGGCGCTGGTGGGGCGCGCCCTCGAAGCCCAGGGCTTCCGGGTCGGCATCATCAGCCAGCCCGACTGGCATTCGGCCGACGCCTTCCGGGCGCTCGGCAAGCCGCGCCTGTTCTACGGCATCACCGCCGGGAACATGGATTCGATGATCAACCGCTACACCGCGGATCGCAAACCCCGCTCCGACGACGCCTACACGCCGGGCGCCGAGCCCGACAAGCGCCCGGACCGCGCCGTGGTGGTCTACGCCCAGCGCGCCCGCGAGGCCTACCCGGACGCCAACATCGTGATCGGCAGCATCGAGGCCAGCCTGCGCCGCATCGCCCATTACGACCACTGGTCCGAGAAGGTGCGCCGCTCGGTGCTGCCCGACTCCAAGGCCGACCTGCTGGTGTTCGGCTCCGGCGAGCGGGCGGTGATCGCACTCGCGCACCGCCTCGCAGCCGGCGAGCCGATCGAATCGATCCGCGACCTGCGCGGCACCGCCTTCATGGTCAAGCCCGGCTGGCGGCCGGAGGGCTTCGTCGAGGTGGATTCCATCGCCATCGACCGCCCCGGCCCCATCGAGCCGCACCCCGATCCCTACGCGATGGAGCCGGTAGGGGCGACTTCAGTCGCCCAGGCTGACACCCAGCCCATCCGCATCATCCCCGCCGCCGAGCGCGTCGCCGCCCGCAAGGCCGACCGGGCGAAGCAGGTGATCCGCCTGCCCGCGTATGAGGTGGTGAAGGACGACCGGGTGATGTACGCCCACGCCTCGCGCACCTTTCATCTCGAATCCAACCCCGGCAACGCCCGCGCGATGGTCCAGGCCCACGGCGTCGGCCCCGGCTGCCGCGACGTGTGGCTCAACCCGCCGCCGATCCCGCTCACCACCGAGGAAATGGACTGGGTCTTCGGCCAGCCCTACGCCCGCCGGCCGCACCCGGCTTACGGCGAGGCGCGCATCCCGGCGTGGGACATGATCCGTTTCTCGATCAACATCATGCGCGGCTGCTTTGGCGGCTGCACCTTCTGCTCGATCACCGAGCACGAGGGGCGCATCATCCAGAGCCGCTCCGAGGCGTCGATCCTGCGCGAGATCGAGGAGATCCGCGACAAGACGCCGGGCTTCACTGGCACCATCTCCGATCTGGGCGGCCCCACCGCCAACATGTACCGCATGGCCTGCAAGGACCCGAAGATCGAGTCGTCGTGCCGCCGGCTGTCGTGCGTGTTTCCGGGCATCTGCGAAAACCTCGGCACCGACCACGGCCCGCTGGTGAGCCTGTACCGCAAGGCGCGGGCGATCCCGGGCGTGAAGAAGGTGCTGATCGGCTCCGGCCTGCGCTACGACCTCGCGGTGCGCTCGCCCGAATATGTGAAGGAGCTCGTCACCCACCACGTGGGCGGCCTGCTCAAGATCGCCCCGGAGCACACCGAAGAAGGCCCGCTCGGCAAGATGATGAAGCCCGGCATCGGCACCTACGACCGCTTCAAGGAGATGTTCGAGCGCTTCTCGAAAGAGGCCGGCAAGAAGCAGCATCTGATCCCCTACTTCATCGCCGCCCACCCGGGCACCAGCGACGAAGACATGGTCAATCTGGCCCTGTGGCTCAAATCGAACAACTTCAAGCTCGACCAGGTGCAGACCTTCCTGCCCACGCCGATGGCGATGGCGACCACCATGTACCACTCGGGCAAGAACCCGCTGCGCAAGGTGTCGGCGGATTCCGAGGCGGTGGACACGCCCAAGTCGGGCCGTCAGCGCCGGCTCCACAAGGCGCTGCTGCGCTACCACGACCCGGAAGGCTGGCCGCTGATCCGCGAAGCCCTGCGGGCCATGGGGCGCGGGGATCTGATCGGTTCTTCGCCGCGTCACCTGGTGCCGCGGGATCAGCCGGTGGTCCTCGACCGGAGCTCGGCTGGTAAGGATCACACCCCGGGTCGCTCCCTCAAGACCGGGGGCAAGTTCGCCAGCCCGGTCGGCGCCCGGCGTGCGCCGCCTGCCGCACGGCCAGGGGATTCGAGGGCGCCGGCCGCCGGCAAGTCCCGCGGCAAACGCTGAAGCCAGGGCGGGAGGTCTGGCGCGCAGCCGGGTTTTTCAGCCCTCTCCCGGCAGGCGGAAGTAGTCTGGCACGAACATCTCGGGTGGCACCTCGTGGCGCACGTAGTCCGGGTGGCGCACCCGCTCGGGCAGGTCCGCCAGAGGGCGCTGGACTTCCTCGTAGGGGATCTCCCCCAGCAGGTGGTGGATGCAATTGAGGCGGGCGGCCTTCTTGTCGTCGGCCTGCACGATCCACCACGGCGCCTCCGGGATGTGGGTGCGTTCCAGCATGATCTCCTTGGCTTCCGTGTATTTCTCCCAGCGGGCGCGGGACTCCAGGTCCATCGGGCTGAGCTTCCACTGCTTGAGTGGGTCGTGGATGCGTGACAGGAAGCGGAAGTGCTGCTCGTCGTCGGTGATCGAGAACCAGTACTTGATCAGCTGGATGCCCGAGCGCACCAGCATGCGCTCGAACTCCGGCACCGAGCGGAAGAACTCCTCGTAATCGTCGTCCGAGCAGAAGCCCATCACTCTTTCCACACCGGCCCGGTTGTACCAGCTGCGGTCGAACAGCACCATTTCGCCGGCTGCCGGCAGGTGAGGCACATAGCGCTGGAAATACCACTGGGTACGTTCCCGGTCGTTGGGGGCGGGCAGGGCCACCACACGGCACACCCGCGGGTTGAGGCGCTGGGTGATGCGCTTGATCACACCGCCCTTGCCGGCCGCATCGCGGCCTTCGAAGAGGATCACCACCCGGTGCCGCGTGGTGGCCACCCAGTCCTGCAGCTTCACCAACTCGCCCTGCAGGCGCAGTAACTCCTTGAAATAGCGCTGACGCTGGGCCTTCTCCGCGTCCGTGGGCGGGTGGGATTCGCCGGCGCCGATCTCATCGAAGCGCCGATCGTCCAGTTCGAGTTCCAGTTCCTCGTCGTAGCTGTCGAGCAGTTCGCGTTCCAGGCGACGGTGCAGCTCGCCGATGTCTTGCTGATCCATGGGGGTCTCCGGTGGGGATGGGCGTAAAAAAAGCCGGTCGCAGGGCGAGCCTGCGCCGGCTGTGTTACGCCTGGTCGACCGGAGGGATCAACCGCTGTTACGCAAGCCCGCGGCGACGCCGTTGATGGACAGCAGGATGCCGCGCCGTACGCGCTCATCCTGGTGGCCGTCACGGTAGCGGTGCAGGAGTTCCACCTGCACGTGGTTGAGCGGGTCCAGGTAGGGGAAGCGGTTGTGGATCGAGCGCTTGAGCAGCGGGTTGGCGTCGAGCAGGGCTTCCTGGCCGGTGATGGCCAGCAGCATGCCGACGGTGTCTGCGTGCTCCTGCTCGATGCGAGGGAAGATGGCCTGGCGCAGGGCGGTGTCCTTCACCAGGTCCGCGTAGCGGCTGGCGATGGCGATGTCGCTCTTGGCCAGCACCATGTCCATGTTGGAGAGCAGGGTGGTGAAGAAGGACCACTCCTTGTGCATGGCTTGCAGGCGGGCCAGGCCGGCCTCGCCGTGCCGGGCGACGTATGCCTTCACCGCGGTGCCGAAGCCGTACCAGCCCGGCAGCATCAGGCGGCACTGGGCCCAGCTGAACACCCAGGGGATGGCGCGCAGGTCTTCGATGGCGGTGGACTTCTTGCGCGAGGCGGGGCGGCTGCCGATGTTCAGCGCGGCGATCTCCGAGATTACGGTGGATTCCCAGAAGTAGCGCTCGAAGCCGTCGGTCTCGTAGACCAGGTTGCGGTAGGCCTTGAAGGCGTTGTCCGACAGCTCGTCCATGGCCTCGAGGTACTCGGGGCGGGGGGCCGGATCGCGCGGGGCGAACAGCGTGGCCTCCAGGGTGGCGGAGGCCAGCACCTCCAGGTTGCGTCGGCCGACCTCGGGGTTGGCGTACTTGGAGGCGATCACCTCGCCCTGCTCGGTCAGGCGGATCTGCCCCTGCACCGCGCCGCCCGGCTGGGCCAGGATGGCCTGGTAGCTGGGGCCGCCGCCACGGCCGACGGAGCCGCCGCGGCCATGGAACAGGCGCAGGCGTACGCCGTGACGGGCGAAGGTGTCCACCAGGCCGATCTCGGCCTTGTAGAGTTCCCAGCCCGAGGTGAGGAAGCCGCCGTCCTTGTTGCTGTCGGAGTAGCCGAGCATGACCTCCTGCTCCTTGCGGCGGGATTCCAGCAGCGCCATGTAGGCGGGCAGGGCGAACAGGCGGTCCATCACCCCGGCGGCGTTCTGCAGGTCGCCGATGGTCTCGAAGAGCGGGATGATATTGACGTCGAGCACCCCCTCGGCGGGGCGCAACAGGCCGGATTCCTTGGCCAGCACGGCGACTTCCAGGATGTCGGAAACATCGTCGGTCTTGGAGATGATGCAGTTGGGCACGGCGGCCTTGCCGTAGCGCAGGTGGGCCGCCCGGGCGGCGCGGAAGATGGCCAGCTCACCCCGGCTTTCCTCGGAGTAGTCGATCCATGGGGAGGCCAGCGGGCGGGGGGTGGCCAGTTCCTCGAGCAGCATCTCGATGCGGCCGGACTCGTCCAGGGCCAGGTAGTCCTTGGCCGGGTCGGCGGCCTTGAGCAGCTCGGCGACGACCCGTTCATGCACGTCGGAGTTCTGGCGCAGGTCGATCGGTGCCAGGTGGAAGCCGAACACCGACACCGCCCGGCGCACGTGGCGCAGGCGGCCGCGGGCCAGGGCGCCGAGGCCGTTGGCGGTGAGGGAGCGATGCACCACCTCCAGTTCGTCGACCAGCTCGTCCGGGCTGGCGTAGGGGGCTGCCGGGCCTACCGCGTGGCGTGGCGGCTGGTGACCGAGGAGCTGCAGGTAGGTGGCAGCGAGGCGTGCATACACGCCGGTGAGGGCGCGGCGGTAGGGCTCGTCGCTGCGGTGGGGGGAGCCGTCGGGCGAGGCTTCGGCCAGGCGCAGCAGGGCGTCGGAGGCGCTGACCAGGCCCTGGGCCACGGAGAGCTGGGAGCCGAGGGTGTGCACCTCGTCCATGTAATAGGTGAGCACCTTTTCGGCCTGGGTGGCCAGGGCCTTCTCGAGGATCTCGGCGGTGACGAAGGGGTTGCCGTCCCGGTCGCCGCCGATCCAGCTGCCGACGCGCATGAAGTTGGGTAGCTCCAGCGCGCCCCAGCTGCGGTCGTGGGCGGCCAGGCGGTCTTCCACGCAGGCGTACAGGCGGGGCAGCTCGCGCAGGAAGGTGTAGTCGAAGTAGGACAGGCCGTTGGTCACCTCGTCCATCACCGACAGCTTCTCGGTGCGCAGCATGCGGGTCTGCCACAGGGTCAGCACGGCACGGCGCAGGGCCTCGTCGTTGGCCTGCTGCTCCTCGGGGGTGAGCTGCATGCGGTCGCGCTCGTCGAGCAGGCGGGCGATCACCATCTGGCAGTTGAGGATGCTCTTGCGCTGCACCTCGGTGGGGTGGGCGGTGAGCACCGGCACCACGTTGGCGGTGTCGAAGAAGGCGGTCAGCTCGGCGCTGCCCATACCGGCGTCGAAGGCCCGTTGCAGGGCGTGGGCGAGGCTGCCCTCCTTGGGGGCCGAGCCGGCGATCTGATGCGCACGGGAGCGACGGATGTGGTGCTGGTCTTCGGCGATGTTGGAGAGGTGCGAGAAATAGCTGAAGGCCCGCACCACGTCGATGGTCTGGTCGCGGGACAGGGAGTCGAGGGTGGCCTCGAGTTCGCGGCGGGCGCCCTGGTCTTCATGGCGGCGGAAGCGGATGGAACTCTGCCGGATGGCCTCGACCAGATCGAATACCGCTTCGCCCTCCTGGGCACGCACGGTGTCGCCGAGCACCCGGCCGAGCAGGCGGATGTCGTCTCGGAGGGGGAGATCCTTGTCTTCGCTGTTTCTTTGGTCGCTCATCGGGGCGGGGTCCTGTGGGTTGCGTTCGCGCGGAGGGCGCATCAGGGCCCCATGCTAGAATCGCGACCCGAAAGATCGCCATAGGTGCGAACCCTGATGCTGCACTGCAGGAAGCCCGCAGAGTGCCCCGGTTCCACGATAGTTGTCCATATCTCCGGCCTTCGTCGATCGCCTTCTTCCACCTTTCGCCGCCGAGTCCCACACCGTGAGCGCACCTACGCCCGACCGCATCGTCATCGCCACCCGTGAAAGCCGCCTTGCCCTGTGGCAGGCCGAGCACGTCAAGGCCCGCCTCGAGGCCCTCTACCCGTCCTGCACGGTCGAACTGCTGGGCATGACCACCCGTGGCGACCAGATCCTCGACCGGCCGCTCGCCAAGGTGGGCGGCAAGGGCCTGTTCGTGAAGGAGCTCGAGACCGCACTGCTCGACCGGGCCGCCGACATCGCCGTGCATTCCATGAAGGACGTGCCGATGGAGCTGCCCCCGGAGTTTGCCCTGGTGGCCATCTCCGAGCGCGAGGTGCCGCTCGATGCCTTCGTCTCCAACAAGTACGAGAGCCTCGACGACATGCCGCCGGGGGCGGTGGTGGGCACCTCCAGCTTGCGCCGGGAGGCCCAGATCCACGCCCAGTACCCGATGCTGGCGGTGAGCAGCCTGCGCGGCAACCTGGATACCCGCCTGCGCAAGCTCGACGAAGGGCAGTACGACGCGATCATCCTGGCCGCTGCGGGCCTGAGCCGCCTCGGCCTTGGTCAGCGTATCCGCTCCACGCTGCCGTCCGACGTGTCCCTGCCGGCGGCCGGCCAGGGCGCCCTGGGCATCGAGGCTCTGGCCGACCGGCCCGAAGTGGCGGCCTGGATGGCACCCCTCGTCGATGCCCACTCCGCCGCCTGCGTGCGCGCCGAGCGGGCCACCTCCCGTGCCCTGGCGGGCAGCTGCGAAGTGCCCTTGGGGGCCTATGCGGAAGTGCAGGACGGGGAGCTGCGGCTGCGCGGCTTCGTTGCCCTGCCCGACGGTTCGCGCATCGCCCGGGCCGAACGGCGCGGTCCCATCGATCAGCCCGAGGCTCTCGGTCTGGCTCTGGCGGCTGATCTGCGCGCCGACGGCGCCGACGAGATCCTGGCCAGCCTGTAGTCGTCCAGATGGGTGGGCAGCCCCTCGCCGGGCGGATCATCGCCATCACCCGCCCGGCGGGGCAGGCCGATGGTCTGTGCGCGACCCTGGCGGCGCTGGGGGCCGAAGCGCTGCGTTTCCCGCTGCTCACCGTCGCGCCGGTGGATGACCCCGCCCCCCTGCGGGTTGCGGCCCAGCACCTGGCCGACTACGCGATGGTCTTCTTCGTCAGCCCCAATGCCGTACGCCATGCGCTCGACGTGATGCTGCCGGTGGCCCCCTGGCCACCCGGTGTGGCCGTGGCCACCGTCGGCAAGGGCAGCGAGTCCGTGCTGGCGGAGCGGGGCTTCCGGGGCGTGATCGCACCCGACCAGAGCTTCGACAGCGAGGCCGTGCTGGCCTTGCCTGCCTTCCAGCCGGCTGCGGTGGCGGGGCGGCGGATCCTGATCCTGCGTGGTGATGGCGGACGTGATCTGCTCGGCCAGACCCTGACCGAACGTGGCGCCCGGGTGGACTACCTCACCTGTTACCACCGCAGTGGTCCGGCGGACGATCCGGCGCCCCTGCTGGCCTGTGCCCGGGCCGGCCGCCTGTCGGCGCTCACCATCACCAGCAGCGAGGGGCTGGGCTACCTGCGGGCTCTGCCGGGTGCCGAGATCCTGCTGGGCCTGCCCCTCTTCGTGCCCCATCCGCGGATCGCCGCAAGGGCCGGGGAGACCGGCTTTTCCCGGGTGATCGTCACCGATGCGGGCGATTCCGGCCTGGTCGCCGGCCTGATCGCCCACTTCGCCCCCCGTAACCACAACACCTATCCGGGTTAAACTCACGTCCATGAGTAGCGAAATCCCCAGCCTGCCGTCACTGGACGCCGCGCAGCCCGTTCTGCCCGCGCCAGCCCCGTCCTCGTCTTCCTGGCGCCGTCCTTCGGCCATCATCGCCGCCCTGGCCCTGGCCTTGCTCGGCTGGCAGTGGGTCGAGACCCGCAGCCGCATGGCCGATCTGCAGGAAGAACTGGCACGCCGCCTGGCCCAGGGCGACAGCGCCGCCTCCGAAGCCCGTCTCCTCGCCCGCCAGGCCGAGGAGAAACTGCAGGACCTGCAGGGCAAGCTTGGTGCCCTGGAGGCCCGCTTCTCCGAGACCCAGGGCCAGCAGGTGGCCCTGGAGGCCATGTACCAGGAATTCTCCCGTACCCGCGACGACCGGGTGCTGTCCGAGGTCGAGCAGGCGATCACCATCGCCGTGCAGCAGCTCCAGCTGGCCGGCAACGTGCATAACGCACTGGCTGCACTGCAGACCGCCGATGCCCGCCTGGCCAGTGTCGAGCGCCCCCAGTGGCTGCCCCTGCGCAAGGCCATCACCGAAGACCTGGACAGCCTCAAGGCCCTGCCCCAGGTGGATGGGGCGGGCGTCGCCCTCAAGCTCGAGACCCTGATCGGGCGTCTCGATCGCCTGCCGCTGGCCTTCGAGGCCCGGCCCCGTGCCGAGGCCCCCGCCACCGTGGTGGAGCAAGGCTGGCTGAGGGCCCTGTGGCAGGATTTCTGGCAGGAGTTCAGCCAGTTGATCCGCATCGAACGCATGGATCGGCCGGACCCCGCCCTGCTGGCGCCGAGCAATGCGGTCTTCCTGCGTGAGAACCTCAAGCTGCGCCTGATGAACGCCCGCCTGGCCCTGCTGACCCGCGATGGCAACACCTTCCGCGAGGACATGCGCATCTCGGCGGAATGGCTGGACCGCTATTTCGATGTCCGCAATCCGGCCGTGGCGGCCGCCAAGGCAGAACTCCTGGCGCTCCAGAAGTCGCCGGTGGGCGTGGACCTGCCCGGGCTCCATGCCAGCCAGAACGCGCTGCGCAGCCTGCTCGCCGTGTCCGAGCGGCGGGCCGAGCCTATCCCCGCGGCGGTGCCGGCCAAGGCCGCGCGTCCCGCCCGCAAGAACTGAGGCCGGCCATGCGTGGATTGCTGTGGTTGCTCGGCCTGTTCGCCCTCGCTGCCGGCCTGGCGGTGGCCGGGCGGTACAACGAAGGCTATGTGTTGATGGTGTGGCCGCCCTATCGGCTGCAGATTTCCCTCAATCTCCTGATCTTGCTCTTCATCGCCAGCTTTGCCGCCCTGTATGGCCTGTCGCGCCTGGTGGCACGGACCCTGGCGCTCCCCCGGGCGGTGCAGCAGTTCCGTGCCCGCAAGAGCCGTGAGCGCGCTTCCCAGGCCATCTACGACGCCACGCGGCTGCGCATCGAGGGGCGCTTCGGCCAGGCCCTCAAGCAGGCCACCGCGGCCTACGAGGCGGGCGAATCCCCGGGGCTGGCGGCCTTGCTGGCGGCCCGGGCGGCCCACTCCCTGCGTGACGACACGCGCTATCGCCAGTGGCTGGCCCGCGCTGCCAGCCACGACGAAGAGGTGCGGGTCGCCCGCCTGATGACCGAGGCGGAGCTGGCCGTCGAAGGGCGCCGTTTCGACGAGGCCGCCGAGCGGATTGCCGAGCTTCAGGCCGGTGGCCAGCGTCACATTGCGGCCCTGCGTCTGGCGTTGCGTACCGCCCAGGCACGTGGCGACTGGGTCGAGGCGGTGCGCCTCGTGCGCCAGCTGGTCAAGGTGCGGGCCATGACCGCCGATCAGGCCGATCCGGTCAAGCGGCGGGCCCATCAGGAAGGGCTGCGGCAGCGTGCCGGCGATGCCCAGGCCTTGCAGAGCTACTGGCAGGCGGTACCCCGTGACGAGCAGCGTGATCCCCGCCTGGTCACCGAACTGGCCCGGGCCCTGATTGCTGCGGGCGATAGCGCCATGGCGCAGAAGGTCATCGAGGTCCAGTTGGCGGTGGCCTGGGACTCCACTCTTGCGGGGGTCTATGGCCGCTGCGAGGAGGGCGATGTGCGCAGCCGCCTGGCTCATGCGGAGGAGTGGCTCAAGCTGCATCCGCGGGATCCGCAGTTGCTGCTGAGCCTCGGCCGCCTGTGCGTGCAGTCCCAACTGTGGGGCAAGGCCGAGAGTTATCTGGGGGCGGCGCTGGCCATCGAGCCGGGCTGGGAAGCCCACGTGGAACTCGCCCATCTGGCCGAGCGCATCGGCAAGACCGACGACGCCAACCGCCACTACCGGGCGGCCGCCGAGCTGTCCCGGCGTTGAATCCGGGCCGGCGTCCTGCCGGCCTGTCTTTTCTGTTTCAAGTTAACGGCATAAGATGGCCCTCCGCCGTTCCGGATTGCCATCGCAAACGGTCGTGGACGGCCGATAGGTTTTTACAATCCAGATCATTTCATCAATCAATTTGAACGATATGGCTGGCCGCCCTATCATGTGATCTCCAAGTTTCACCCACCTCTCATCAACCCGTTAAGGAAACGCGATGTCCCTGATCAATACCGAAATCAAGCCGTTCAAAGCCAGCGCCTTCCACAATGGCAAGTTCGTCGACCTGACCGAAGCCGATGTCAAGGGCAAGTGGTCCGTGTTCTTCTTCTACCCGGCCGACTTCACCTTCGTGTGCCCGACCGAACTGGGCGACATGGCCGACCTGTACCCCGAATTCCAGAAGCTGGGCGTCGAGGTCTACTCCGTTTCCACCGACACCCACTTCGTGCACAAGGCTTGGGCCGATGCGTCCGAGACCATCAAGAAGATCAAGTACCCGATGATCGGCGACCCGACCGGCGCGATCACCCGCAACTTCGACGTGATGATCGAAGAAGCCGGCCTGGCCCTGCGTGGCACCTTCGTGGTGAACCCGGAAGGTCAGATCAAGGTTGCCGAGATCCATGATCTGGGCATCGGCCGCGACGCCTCCGAGCTGCTGCGCAAGGTCAAGGCCGCCCAGTACGTGGCCTCCCACCCGGGCGAAGTGTGCCCCGCCAAGTGGCAGGAAGGCGCCGAGACCCTGAAGCCGTCTCTGGACCTGGTCGGCAAGATCTGATCCGCCGCCACTAGCTGTCTGTAGTTCCAGAACGCCCGGGCGTCCGTCGGCGCTCGGGCGTTGTTACATCCGAAATTCGTGAAACAAGGAAATCATCATGCTGGATGCCGCCCTCAAGACCCAGTTGCAAGCCTATCTGACCAAGGTGACCCGCCCGGTGGAGATCAGGGCGTCCCTCGATGATGGTGACTCCTCCCGCCAGATGCGCGATCTCCTGCAGGAGATCGTCAGCCTGTCGCCCCTGTTGTCCTATGTCGAAGCGAGCGGTAGCGCCGAGCGCAAGCCCTCCTTCCAGATCACTCGTCCGGGCATGGACATCGGCATCCACTTTGCCGCCATCCCGCTCGGCCACGAATTCACCTCCCTCGTGCTGGCCCTGTTGCAGACCGGCGGTCATCCGCCCAAGGTCAGCGAGGAAGTCCTCGCCCAGATCCGTGATCTGGACGGGGAGTTCAACTTCGTCACCTATATTTCCCTCTCGTGCCAGAACTGCCCGGAGGTGGTCCAGTCCCTTAACCTGATGGCGCTGATCAATCCGAAGATCCGCCACATCACGGTGGATGGCGCCCTGTTCCAGGATGAGGTGACCCAGCGCCAGATCATGGCTGTACCGACCATTCTGCTCAACGACAAGGAGTTCGGCCAGGGCCGCATGGAGCTCGAGCAGATCCTTGCCAAGGTGGATGCGGGCGCCGAAGCCCGTGCCGCGGCCAAGATCGCGAGCAAGGAAGCCTTCGACGTGCTGGTGGTGGGCGGCGGCCCGGCCGGCGCGGCGGCGGCCGTGTATGCGGCGCGCAAGGGTATCCGTACCGGTGTGGTCACCGAACGTTTCGGTGGCCAGGTGCTCGACACCCTCGCCATCGAGAACTTCATCTCCGTGAAGGAGACGGAAGGTCCCCGTCTGGCGGCCGCCCTCGAAGAGCACGTCAAGCAGTACAACGTGGACATCATGAACCTGCAACGAGCCGAAGCGCTGGTGCCGGGCAAGGATTACGTCGAGGTCAAGCTGGCCAGCGGCGCCAGCCTCAAGTCGAAGACGGTGATCCTGTCCACCGGTGCCCGCTGGCGCGACATGAACGTCCCGGGCGAGGCCGAATACCGGACCAAGGGCGTGACCTACTGCCCCCACTGCGACGGCCCCCTGTTCAAGGGCAAGCCGGTGGCGGTGATCGGTGGCGGTAATTCGGGCGTCGAGGCGGCCATCGACCTGGCCGGAGTCGTGGCCCATGTGACCCTGCTGGAGTTCGACAGCAAGCTGCGGGCGGATGCGGTGTTGGTGAAGAAGCTCGAGAGCCTGCCCAACGTGAAGATCATCGTGAACGCCCAGACCACCGAGGTGAATGGCGATGGCCAGAAGGTGGTTGGCCTGACCTACAAGGACCGCGTCTCCGGCGACATCCACAAGGTCGAGCTGGCCGGCATCTTCGTGCAGATCGGGCTGCTGCCCAACACCACCTGGCTGAAGGGGACGGTCGAGTTGTCGACCCGCGGCGAGATCATCGTCGATGACCACGGCCGTACCTCGGTGCCGGGCGTGTTCGCGGCGGGTGACGTGACCACCACGCCCTATAAGCAGATCATCATCGCCATGGGTGATGGTGCCAAGGCTTCCCTGTCAGCCTTTGATCACCTGATCCGCAACTGAGCGCTGCTGCGGGCTGTGGCCCGCAGGCATGAAAAAGCCGCCGGCCCCGAGAAGGGTGTCGGCGGTTTTTTTGCTGCGTTCCGATCGGGCTCAGGCCCAGTCGCGGGCGACCAGAAACTCGGTGTATAGCCGCTCCTCGGCGCTGCCGGCCTCCGGGTGCCAGTCGTAGCGCCACTTCACGATGGGCGGCATGGACATCAGGATGGACTCGGTCCGGCCGCCGGACTGCAGGCCGAACAGGGTGCCGCGGTCGAAGACCAGGTTGAACTCCACGTAGCGGCCGCGCCGGTAGGCCTGGAAGTCCCGTTCCCGCTCGCCGTAGGCGGTGTCGCGGCGGCGTTCCACGATGGGCAGGTAGGCGGGCAGGAAGGCGTCGCCGACGCTGCGGGTTATGGCGAAGGCAGCCTCGAAGTCCACCTTGCCGTCAGCGCCATGGTCGTCGAAGAACAGGCCGCCGACACCGCGCGGCTCGTTGCGGTGCTTGAGGAAGAAGTAGCGGTCGCACCAGTCCTTGAGTCGCTGGTATTCGGCCTCGCCCCAGGGCAGCACGGCGGCCTTGCAGGTGGCGTGGAAGTGACGCACATCCTCCTCGAAGGGATAGTAGGGGGTCAGGTCCATGCCGCCGCCGAACCACCACACGTCGTCCTTGCCCGGGGCCGAGGCGATGAAGAAGCGCACGTTCATGTGCACCGTCGGGCAATAGGGGTTGCGCGGATGCAGCACCAGGGAAACGCCCATCGCCTCGTAGCTGCGGCCGGCCAGCTCGGGCCGGGCAGCGGTGGCCGAGGGGGGCAGGCCTTCGCCCATCACGTGGGAGAAGTTGCAGCCGCCACGCTCGAAGAAGCCGCCATCCTCGACCAGGCGGGTCAGGCCGCCACCGCCGGCGGGGCGTTCCCAGCTGTCGGTGACGAAGGACTTGCCGTCGAAGGTTTCGAGGGCGGCGACGATGCGGGCCTGGAGGTCGAGAAGATAGGCTTTGACGGCGGCGCGGTCGGGCATGGAAGGTCTCTCGGGATGAAGCGTGACCGGCCCCGGAGGAGCCGGAGGGGTCAGGTGGCAGGCAGCAGGCGCTTGGCGTAGACGTCCCGGTCCATGTCGCGGGCGTCGGCGGTGATCTGGACGGTGTCCGGGCCGGGGGCGATGCAGGCGCTCATGGCCAGCACCAGGGCCTCGGTGAGACGCTGCTTGGTGGCCTTGTCGCGACCGGACAACATCGCCAGCTCGGCATGCACGAAGCCGTGGCTGGCGCCGCTGCCGACCCGGAAATGCTGCACCGGGATCAGCCGGACCTTGATCGAGTCAGGCGGGTTGAAGACTCCGCTGGACAGCAGGGCATCGCAGGCGGCCTGGGCCAGGCTGGCGCCGTCGAAACGGCTTGCCATGTTTTCGCTGTACTCGAGGCGCAGGTGGGGCATGGCCGGATCAACCCTTGCGGGCCACGGCCCGGTAGCCGATGTCGCGGCGGCACTGCATGCCATCGAAGTGGATCTGGTCCACCAGCTCGTAGGCGCGCTTCTGGGCGCTGCGGACATTGTCGCCAAGGGCCGTCACGCACAGCACACGGCCGCCGCTGGTGCGGATCTCTCCGTCCACCTCGGTGGTGCCGGCATGGAAGACGTGGGCATCGTCCGCCGCCGTGGCGGGCAGGCCGTGGATGGCGTCACCCTTGCGCGGGCTGTCCGGGTAGCCGGCGGCGGCCATCACCACGCCCAGGGCGAAGCGGCGGTCCCATTCGGCCTCGACCTTGTCGAGCTTGCCGGCGACGGCGGCCTCGACCAGATCCACCAGATCGGACTTGAGGCGCATCATGATCGGCTGGGTTTCCGGGTCGCCCATGCGGCAGTTGAACTCCACCACGCGCGGTGCCCCCTTGCTGTCGATCATCAGGCCGGCGTACAGGAAGCCGGTGTAGGGCAGTCCTTCGGAGGCCATGCCGGCCAGGGTCGGCATGATGATCTCGCGCATGGCGCGGGCATGCACCTCGGGGGTCACCACCGGGGCGGGCGAGTAAGCGCCCATGCCGCCGGTGTTGGGACCCTGGTCGGCGTCCTTGAGGCGCTTGTGATCCTGGGAGGTGGCCAGGGGCAGGGCGTGGCGGCCGTCGGCCATCACGATGAAGCTGGCCTCCTCGCCATCCATGAACTCCTCGATCACCACCCGCGGGCCGCGCTCGTCGTACTGCACGCCGAGGGTGTTGTGGGTGAGCATGGCGTCGATGGCGGCGTGTGCCTCGTCCACCGTCATGGCCACCACTACGCCCTTGCCGGCCGCCAGGCCGTCAGCCTTGATGACGATGGGGGCGCCTTCGGCGTCCACGTAGGCATGCGCCTGGGCGGGGTCGGAGAAGGTCTGGTAGCGGGCGGTGGGGATGTGGTGGCGCTGCAGGAACTGCTTGGCGAAGTCCTTGGAGCTCTCCAGCTGGGCGGCCAGGCGGGTCGGTCCGAAGATGGGCAGGCCGGCGGCCCGGAAAGCATCCACCACGCCGGCGGCGAGGGGGGCTTCGGGGCCGACGACGGTGAGGCCGATCTGTTCCTTGCGCACAAAGTCCACGAGCTCGGGGATGGCCGTGATGGGCAGGTTCTCGAGGTCGGGCTCGCGGGCGGTGCCCGGGTTGCCGGGGGCCACGAACACCTTGTGCACACGCCGGGAGCGGGAGAGTTTCCAGGCCAGCGCGTGTTCGCGCCCGCCGGAGCCGATGACGAGGATCTTCATGCTGAGGAACCTGCTCTTAGTGGCGGAAGTGGCGGAAGCCGGTGAGGACCATGGCGATGCCCTGCTCGTCGGCGGCGGCGATCACCTCGGCGTCACGCATGGAGCCGCCGGGCTGGATCACCGCGGTGGCGCCGGCCTGGGCCAGCACGTCGAGGCCGTCACGGAAGGGGAAGAAGGCATCGGAGGCGACCACGCAGCCGGGGATCACCAGGCCGGCGTTCTCGGCCTTGATCTTGGCGATGCGGGCGGAGTCCACGCGGCTCATCTGGCCGGCGCCGACACCGATGGTCATGCCGTCCTTGCAGTAGACGATGGCGTTGGACTTGACGTACTTGGCCACGCGCCAGGCGAACAGCAGGTCGCCGAGCTCCTGCTCGGTGGGTGCGCGCTCGGTGACGACCTTCAGGTCAGCAGCGGAGATCGGGGCGAAGTCGGCGCTCTGCACCAACAGGCCACCGCCCACGCGCTTGTAGTCGGGCTGCTTGACGGTGCCCAGCGGGACGATCAGCACGCGGACGTTCTGCTTGGCCTTGAGCAGCTCGAGGGCTTCCTCGGTGTAGGCGGGGGCGATCAGCACTTCCAGGAACTGGGCGCTGACGGCTTCGGCCGCGGCCTTGTCCACCGTGGTGTTGAAGGCGATGATGCCGCCGAAGGCGGAGGTCGGGTCGGTGGAGAAGGCCTTCTTGTAGGCTTCCAGCGGGCTGGCGGCAATGGCCACACCGCAGGGGTTGGCATGCTTCACGATGACGCAGGCGGCGGTGCCGTTGCCGCCCTCGAAGGCCTTGACGCACTCCCAGGCCGCGTCGGAGTCGGCGATGTTGTTGTAGGACAGTTCCTTGCCCTGCACCTGGGTGTAGGCAGCGATGGCGCCGGCGGGGGCGTCGGATTCCTTGTAGAAGGCGGCTGTCTGGTGGGGGTTCTCGCCGTAGCGGAGGTCCTGCACCTTGTCGAAGGCCAGCTGGAAGCGCTCGGGGTAGGCCTTCTTGCTGCCGTCTTCGGCCAGGGCGGTCAGGTGGTTGGAGATGGCCGAGTCGTAGCGGGCGGTGTGGGTGAAGGCCTTGCGCGCCAGGTCGAAGCGGGTCTTGTAGGTCAGGGAACCGGCGTTGGCCTTGAGCTCGGCGACGATGGCCGCGTAGTCCTCGGGGTCGGTCACGATGCCGACGCCGCCGGCCTCATTGCCGTGGTTCTTGGCCGCGGCGCGGACCATGGTGGGGCCGCCGATGTCGATGTTCTCGATGGCGTCTTCCAGACTGCAGTCAGGTTTTGCCACGGTGGCCTGGAAGGGGTAGAGGTTGACCACCACGAGGTCGATGCGCGGGATGCTGTGCTCTTCCAGCTTGGCCAGGTGCTCGGGCAGGTCGCGACGGGCCAGGATGCCGCCATGCACCTTGGGGTGCAGGGTCTTGACGCGGCCGTCGAGCATCTCGGGGAAGCCGGTGTAGTCGGACACGTCGGTGACCGGCAGGCCTGCGTCACGCAGGGACTTGGCGGTGCCGCCGGTGGACAGCAGGGCGATGCCGAGGGCGGACAGTTCACGGGCGAATTCGATGACGCCGGTCTTGTCGGAGACGCTGAGCAGGGCTTGGGTGACTTTCATGGGGCTTCTCGGGAAAGCCGCGGGCAGGCCGCGGCACAACAAGGTAGGAAAACTGGAAAGCGGGGAACGGGCTCAGAGCAACTCGTGCTCGGTGAGCTTGCGGCGCAGGGTGTTGCGGTTGATGCCGAGCATCTCTGCGCAGAGGGTCTGGTTGCCTCCGGCCTGGCGGAGCACGAACTCGAGCATCGGCCGCTCGACGTTCTTGATCACCATGTCATAGAGGGCGTTGGGCTTCTCACCGTCCAGGTCGCGGAAATAGGTGTCCAGCGCGCGACACACGGAATCGGCGATCTCGTTGCTGGTACTGCTCATGCGGCAAGCTCCTGCGGGAATTCTTCGGGGTCTGCGTAGACCAGTCGGCTATCTCTGTCGGCGAGCCGGCCGAAGAACTCGTCTATGGCGGCGATCTGTTCTTGTACGGTCGGCAGGGTGTTCATGATGCGGCGGAACTGCGCCGATCCGACCAGACCCTTGGTGTACCAGCTGATGTGCTTGCGGGCGACCTTGACGCCGGTGTCCTCGCCATAGAAGGCGTAGAGGTCGGCCAGGTGCTCCTTGCAGACGTGCTGGATCTCTGAGACCAGCGGGGGGGGCAGTTCCTCGCCGGTCTTCAGGAAGTGTTCGATCTCGCGGAAGATCCAGGGGCGGCCCTGGGCGGCGCGGCCCACCATGACGCCGTCGGCGCCGGTGTAGTCGAGCACGAACTTCGCCTTCTGCGGCGTGGTGATGTCGCCGTTGGCGATGACCGGGATGCGCACCCGGGTCTTCACGTCGGCGATGGTGTCGTATTCGGCGTCGCCGGTGTACTGGCAGGCGCGGGTGCGGCCATGGATGGCGATCAGCTGTACGCCGGATTCCTCGGCGATGCGGGCGATCATCGGCGCGTTCTTGTTGGCCTTGTTCCAGCCGGTGCGGAACTTGAGGGTGACAGGGGTGTTGCCAGCGGCACCCACCACGGCTTCCAGGATGCGCGCGACCAGGGGTTCGTCCTGCATCAGGGCGGAGCCGGCCATCACGTTGCACACCTTCTTGGCCGGGCAGCCCATGTTGATGTCGATGATCTGGGCGCCCCGGTCGATGTTGTGACGGGCGGCCTCGGCCATCATGGCCGGATCGGCGCCGGCGATCTGCACGGAGATCGGGTCCACCTCGCCGTCGTGGTTGGCGCGCCGCTGGGTCTTGGCACTGCCGTAGAGCAGGGAGTTGGAGGTGACCATCTCGGAGACGGCGAGTCCAGCCCCCAGCTTCTTGCACAGCTGGCGGAAAGGACGATCCGTCACACCCGCCATGGGGGCGACGAACAGATTGTTTCGCAAGGTGAATCCGGCGAATTGCATCGGGGAGGCGCGGCTGGGGAAAAGCAGCGCATTCTACCCCAAGGGCCCTCGCGAGGGCAGGGGCCGAAGTCCCTCAATGGCGGATCGGGGGGGCGTTACGGAACGTCCGAGTATTGCATGCGCCCCTGGATGCGTGCCGCATGGGCCGCCAGGCGGGGGCCGAACTGGGTTTCGTACTTGCGTGGATTGGGCAGCATCACCGCCATCCGGGCCGCCTGGGCGGGGCTCAGGCGGGCGGCGGGGGTGCGGTAGTAGCGTTGGGCGGCGGCCTCGCAGCCGAAGATGCCGTTGCCCCATTCGACCACATTCAGATACACCTCGAGGATGCGTCGCTTGTCCCACAGGGCTTCGATCATCACCGTGATGATGGCCTCCTCGGCCTTGCGGAAATAGCTGCGCGACGGGGACAGGAAGAGGTTCTTGGCAAGCTGCTGGCTGATCGTCGAGCCGCCGGCCACCGCCTTGCCCTTCTTCTGGTTCTTCTCGATGGCCTTCTGGATGCCATCCCAGTCGAAGCCTTCGTGGTCCACGAACTTGTCGTCCTCGGCGGCGATCACGGCGCGCTTGAGGTGTACCGAGATCTGTTCGTAGGGCACCCAGCGGTAATGCAGTTCAGCGTCGGGCTTGGTCTGGTTGAGTTCAGACAGGCGCAGGCTCATGAAGCTGGTTTCGGAGGGCGGCACCCATTTCCACCACAGCACGTTGCCGAGCAGCCACAGGTGCCAGGCGATGAAGAGCAGCACCAGGGCCAGCAGGCCACGGCGGATCCAGTGCCAGAGGGTCTTCATCGCGGGCAGTGGGCTCAGAGCAGGGCGCGCAGTTCGGCCAGCACGGCCGCCGTATCCGGACGCACGCCGCGCCACAGGAAGAAGCTCTCGGCGGCCTGCTCGACCAGCATGCCCAGGCCGTCGGCCAAGCGGGCGGCGCCCTGCATCCGGGCCTGCACCAGAAAGGGCGTGTCGCCCTTGCCGTACATCATGTCGTAGGCCAGGCTGCCGGGTGCATAGAGGCCGGCGGGCAAGTCGGGGGCTGCGTCGGAGAGGCTGGCGCTGGTGGCGTTGATGACCACGTCGAACTGCTGGCCGGCCAGGTCGGCAAAGCCGCAGCCTCGTGGGCGCAGGGCACCGCCACGGGTGAACTCGTCGGCCAGCTCGGCGGCCCGCGAGGCCGTCCGGTTGGCGATGGTCAGGCTCGCCGGCCCGGCTTCGAGCAGGGGCAGCACGGTGCCCCGGGCGGCGCCACCGGCGCCCAGCAGGAGGGCGCGCTTCCCCGCCACCGGGCAGCCGAGGTTGACCGTGATGTCACGCAGGATGCCGGCGCCGTCGGTGTTGTCGCCGAGTACCCCGTCGGGGCCGAAGGCGAGGGTGTTGACCGCCCCGGCGGCCAGCGCGCGGGGGGTATGCCGGTCGGCGAAGTCGAAGGCCTCCAGCTTGAAGGGTACGGTC
>JAFLDU010000067.1 GCA_017309145.1 Zoogloea sp.
GAGAAAATTCTACTTCTGACTGCCCCTATTTGCCGGGGGGATTACCGCCCCAAATCGCTTGTAGACGGGCGACATAGCCTACGTCGCCACCGCCGAGGGCTGGCTGTTTCTGGCGGTGGTGATAGATCTGTTCAACCGTGAGGTGATCGGCTGGTCGATCACGCTTCGGATGACGACCGACCTTGTGCTCGATGCTCTGTCGATGGCCTGGTTTCGCCGTCGACCAGTATCTGGGCCGCTGTTCCAATCCGACCGCAGAAGCTAGTACGCCAGCCAGACTTGCCAGGCCGGCCTTGCTAGCCGGCCGGCGGGGACGGAGAAGGGGCGATCAGCCGGCTTTATCGATCCGCTCGCGGGGTGTCGTCCGCATTCTCATCCTCAACGAGTGGGTAGGCGTCGGCCACGTAAGCCGGACCCTTCATGACCATGCAGATGAAGGCTGCGATGCCCACTGTGAACAGCACTGTCCAGTGCAGGATCACGAGGCTGATCACATAAATGTCGGTCGTGACAACGAGCGTGCCGGCGGCGAGATCCGGCTGCTCCAGCAGCCAGAGACGGACCAGCAGGGAGGGCAGGGTCAGGAGCAGACTGCCGGTCCACAGCAGACGGGGCAGGGCGCGAAGGATCTGGCGCTCGAGGCCGGGCGGGGTGCGGGGGAAGCCCGGCAGGTGCTTGAACAGGGGCGACATGGTGGCTCCTTGCCAGATAGTCAGGGGAATGAGCGCGCTCTGGAATGACGTCCCGGCTCTATCTGATAGTACAATCCTGTTTGTTTTTGTCCAGGACAAATTATGGGGATAAAGTCTCGGGTTGCTGTGATAGGCGCTGGAATAGCCGGTTTGTCCTGCGCAGATGCGTTGCGCTCTGCTGGTGTGGACGTGCTTGTCCTCGACAAGAGCCGTGGGGTGGCGGGGCGCATGAGCACGCGCCGGGGCGAAGGATGGCAGTGTGATCATGGGGCGCAGTACTTCACGGCCCGCCATCCGGACTTCAGGGCAGAGGTCGAGCGATGGTGTGCAGCGGGTGCGGCGGCTCCGTGGCTGGCCCGCCTTGCGGTCATGGGTGGGGATGCAGGGCATCAACCGGATGACGGCCTGGAGCGCTTTGTCGGAGCGCCACGCATGACGGCCCCGGCGCGCTTGATGGCCGAGGGGCACGATGTGCGTCTGGAGCATACCGTTACCGGGCTGCGTAGGGACGAGGCGGGGTGGTGCATCAGCACCCGCGAAGGTGGCGAGGTTGCCGGCCGCTACGCAGCGGTGGTGATCGCCGTGCCGGCGCCGCAGGCCGCGCCCCTGCTGCAGCAAGCCGTCGGTGACATGGCTACCTTAGCCGCGGCGGTGCGGATGCAGGGCAGCTGGGCCGTGATGCTGCGTTTCGCGTCGCCCATTGACCTCCCCTTCGACGCAGCCTTCATCAACCAGGGGCCGCTGCGCTGGGCGGCCCGTGATAGCAGTAAGCCCGGCCGGAGTGGCATGGAGACCTGGCTGCTGCATGCCACCGCGGAATGGAGCGAGGCGCACATAGAGGAGGCACCCGAGTCGGTGGCAGAGGTGCTCATCTCAGCCTTTGCCACGCTGGGGGCGCCGAGCCCCGCGGCGTGGAGCGCTCATCGCTGGCGTTACGCCGATTCCGCACCTGCGCTGGCGCTCAATCATGTGTGGAACTCGACCGTTGGCCTCGGGCTTTGCGGGGACTGGCTGAACGGCGGCAAGGTGGAAGGGGCCTGGCTGAGCGGACGGGACCTGGGGCTGCAGGTAGCCGCGGCCCTCGGATCAGCTTGAACGGCGTCTTCGGTTCGGGGGGGGGGGGGGCTGCGTGGCGGTAGCGGCTCCCCGGAGGCCGGATGTGTGAGCGGCTTCACGCCTTGATACAAGTAGTATGTTGCGCCGCACAATTCGATGGGTGTATTCTCTCCCCTGTCTCCTCCACCCTCTCCTCCATTGGTGTGGATTTAACCCGAGCGGCCCACAGGCCCTCGGGTTTTTCTTTTCTGGGGCGGGCGTGATGCTTCATGCCTCGCCGCGTGCCTGGTTCCTCGCGGGGCAAGAGACGAGGCAGTCCGCGGTTAACTTGAACTGGTTTCTGTATTTTTGTACAGTTCCTGCCTGCTGAATCAAGCGGGCAATGCGCAGATGAACGACCAGATGAGTTTCAATTTTCCGCTCGACGGATCCCTCGCCATGGCGAGTCGGGTTCCTCAGGTGCGCAGGCGCCGTGCGACATCCCTGCCGGTTGGTGCGCTCACTCCCTCGCAGCTGGCGCTGGTGGCGGGCGATGAGGCTGCGGATGCGGAGGCCTTGATCGAATGCAGGCTACCCATCGTCGTCCCCGTGATCGAGCGTATCGCTCAGGCCGCCGCCGGTGTCCAGGCCGCACTTCAATGGCAGGACGATGGCTGGTCCGCCCGGATCATCAAGTCAGACGATGCAGAGGCGTGGGCGGTCGAAATGCGCCGGGACGGTGAGTCCGATCCCGTGCTGGTGGTGCCCTGGCGGATGGCCGGCGACGGCCCTGAGCCGCTGGAGGCATCCGCGTTCGGGGCCCTGGTCAGGCAGGCTTCGGCCGTTCTGCAGCGGCACTCGGCGCAGCGCCAGGCGCATCTGCACAAAAGGCTGACGGTGCGCGCGGGGGAGATGCAGTGGGAGGTCACACTGGACATCGTGCCCGACGAATACGACCCCCATGGCCTGCTCGAGGCTTTTGACGAGTCGGGCGGGTCAGTCGCCCGGCAGCGGGTGGGGGCCCACTTCAAGCTCACCCCGGCAGCGGCCAGAGCCTGGATCGAGGGCGACTTCCGCCTCTCTGAAGGCGATTGAGCCACAAAAAAACCAGCCGTCGCGGGCTGGTTTTTTCATGCTGTGCCTCAGGTGCAGGCGTCGGCCTACAGGACCTGGCCGGCGAAGACTTCCTTGAAGTAGGACTCGCAGTCGTATTCGAAAGGCTCGACACTGTGGCCGCTGAGGCCGCGGCGTTCTTCGGTGACGCGCTCGTCGAGGGCGCGGGTGAAGAGTCGGCTGAGGTGATCGAAATTCATCTTGTTCTCCTGATGCATGTTGCGGGGGTGGCGCGGTTCGATATCGGGCAGAGGGGAGGGGGTGCCTGATACCGGACCTTGTTGTGCGCCTGATGTCACTCTAGGTTTTATGTTGCGCTGCAACAAGCTAGGTTTTCTGATGTTACGATCAAGTTTTGCTTAACCGAAGCCATCATGAGCTACCGTTTGCCGCCGCTCCCTGCGCTGCGTGCCTTCGAGGCGGCGGCGCGCCATCTGAGCTTCAAGAAGGCGGCTGACGAACTCTTCGTCACGCCTGCGGCGATCAGCCAGCAGATCAAGGCCCTCGAAAGCTATCTCGGTGTGCTGCTGTTTCATCGCCTGCCGCGGGCGCTCGAGCTGTCCGAACAAGGGCAGGCCATGCTGCCCAAGCTGCGCGAGGGGATGGATTGCCTGGCGGCGGCCGTGGAAATGGCGCAGCAGCGCCCGGCCGGGCCGCTCACCGTGCATGCACCGCCGTCCTTCGCCCTGCGCTGGCTGGTGCCGCGCCTGTCGCGCTTTGCCGCGCTGCATCCAGAGGTGGAGCTGCGCCTAGCCGATGATGCGGGCAACATCGACGGCCTGGGGCGGGGGCCCGAGAGCGTGCTCACCGATCCGCGGGACGCGGGCAGTGCGGTGGCCGTGCGTTTCGGCATGGGTGATTACCCGGGGTTCAGCCGAGACCTGCTGCTCGCCCCTGAATACGTGCTGGTATGTAGCCCCGGGCTGCTGTCGCGCAGTGCGCCGTTCGCCACGGCGGCGGACCTGGCCCAGCAGGTGCTCATCCACGACGAATCGATCCCCGATGAAGCCGTGCGGCCGAGCTGGGACGAATGGTTCCGGCTGGCGGGCGTGCACGGGGTGGATACCAGCCGCGGGCCCCGCTTCTCCAGCGCCGTGCTGGTGCTTGAGGCGGCCCTGGGCGGGCAGGGGGTGGCCCTGTCCCTATGGCCGCTGGTCGAGGCCGATGTCCGCGCAGGCCGGCTGGTGATGCCTTTCCCCACGGTGTTGCCGTCCCGCTATGTGTATAGCCTGGTGGTGCCCGAAACCCTGGTCGAGCGGCCGCTGATCAGGGATTTCCGGGCCTGGCTGCTGGCCGAGGCCGCCGCAGCCGGGGCCCGGCCCTAGCCGCTTCAGTCTTCGCCCTGCGGCTCGCTGGCGACCAGGGCCGGCGTCTTGTCGCCGTGGTCGGGCAGGGCGTGGCCCATGCGCTGGCGCTTGGTCTTGATGTAGCCGATGGAGTGTTTGTTGGGCTGGGTGATGACCGGCAGGCAGCCGTCGACCTGGATGCCGAGAGCGGTGAGCTTGGCCAGCTTGTCGGGGTTGTTGGTCATCAGCTGGATGCTCGCCACCTTGAAGTGTTCGAGCATCTCGGGGACGACCTCATAGGAGCGTGCATCGTCGGGCAGTCCGAGGAGGCGGTTGGCATCCACGGTGTCATGCCCGCGGGACTGCAGGTGATAGGCGCGGACCTTGTTGGTCAGGCCAATGCCGCGGCCTTCCTGGCGCAGGTAGAGGACGATGCCGGCGCCACGGCGGACGATCTCGGAGAGGGCGAGATCGAGCTGGTCACGGCAGTCGCACTTGAGGGAGCCGAAGACTTCACCGGTGAGGCACTCGGAGTGCACGCGCACGGGGAGGCCGGCGACGCCTTCGACCTGGCCATGGACCAGGGCCACATGTTCCTGAAAGCCCTGGGTGGGGTCGGGCAGGGTGGTGCGGAAGACATGCATGGCAAACACGCCATGGGTGGTCGGCAGGTCGGTATAGGCCAGCCATTCCGAATGACGGGTTGGCTCGGGTGATGCGGACATGATCGGATCTTCGGTTGCGTCGGGCTGCGCCACACCGGGCGGGCCGGCTGGGCAGACGTGTGTCGGAGAAAGGGGTTCAGGGCCCCATCGACGGCAATCCTAGCATGTTGCTCTGTGGCCGCGGTGGCGCAGGCGGCTTACTCCTCGCGGACGGCCTCTGAAGGCAGCACCCCGAACATGCGCCGGTAGTCCCGCGCAAACTGGCTCATGTGGGTGAAGCCCCAGTCGTAGGCGATGCTCGAGATCGGCCGCCGGCCGTGGTTCTGCCTGAGTTCGCGGCGTACCTCGTTGAGGCGCAGGCTGCGCATGTAGCTGAGCGGTGGCATGCCGGCCACATCCTCGAAGCAGTTCTGCAGGGCGCGCCGGCTCAGGTGCAGGCGCTCGCAGAGCTCGGGGATGGAGGGCGGCTGGTCGGGGTGCTGCAGGACATATTGCCGCACCCGCTCCACGGTCTGCTGGTGGGCCAGGCGGCTGCGGCTGACCCGGCCGGGCAGGGTGTCCGGGCCGGTCAGCATGTCGGCCAGCACATCGAAGATGCGCCGCTGCAGGCCCTCGGCGCTGCAGCCCGGTTCGTCCGCGTCGCGGGCGTCGGCCAGGATGGCCGACAGGGCGGCGCACAGGGCTTCCTTGCGATCGGGCTCCAGGTCCAGCACGTCGCCCTGCTGGAGCAGGCGGTCCAGATCCCGGTGGGTGTGGCGGTCCACGTGCTCGGCGAAGGCCAGCCGGTCCACCACGATGCCGAACAGGTTGAAGTCCGGCGCGGTGAGCAGGTCGAACTCCGCGCCGCCGTCGCGGATGCACACCGCTCGCGACGACAGGGGCTTGCCTCCCAGCGACATCATGCCGTCCCGCGCCGCCGGAATGCCGAACCACACCGAGCGGGGCCACGCCGCGCAGGTCTGACGTAGCTGGCGGTTGGCCGTCTCCACGAAGACCTGGCTCTTGGGGAGCCACAGTTCCGTCACCGAACCCTCGAAGTGCCCCGGCGAGAGCTGGTCGTAGCGCTGGTCCCACTGGGACAGGTTGTGGGCCTGTTCGTCGGCGTCGCGGGCCCGGGTCACACGCCGCAGCGGCCGGGGTGGGGCGGCGGAGGAGAGGAGGGTGGGGCTCATGGTGGCGTCCTGCAAGGGGATCATCCTGCCTGCGAAGCAAGCGCCGTACCGCTGCATCGAAGTGCACGCCGGCCCATGCTTCCAGCCCGCCGGCCGGTATTACGGACAGGTCGCAATGAGCTGTGTTGGTGCGTTGCACAAGGTGTGGGCACAGGCCTGGTGCAAGCTGCATGGCGGCTTTCGGCACGTTTGCGCGGCGGTGCCGAATCCTGCTATCGGCGTGCCGAATCTTGCTAGATACGGCCCCTTCCGGTGAGCCACGATGCAGTCATCCAACCTCCCGGAGTCAATCATGAGCACATCCAATCAAGCCCCGCATGGCCTGTCGGCCAGCCTGGGCACCTGGCAGTTGTGGGGCATCGCCGTCGGCCTCGTCATCTCGGGCGAGTACTTTGGCTGGAGCTTCGGCTGGGCCTCGGCCGGCACTCTCGGCTTTCTTGTCACCACCCTGATGGTGGCCGTGATGTACGGCACCTTCATCTTCAGCTTCACCGAACTCACCGCCAGCATCCCCCATGCCGGCGGCCCGTTTGCCTACAGCTACCACGCCTTCGGCCCCACCGGCGGCTACCTGGCGGGCATGGCCACCCTCATCGAGTTCGTCTTCGCGCCGCCGGCCATCGCCCTGGCGATCGGCGCCTACCTCAATGTGCAGTACCCCGCCCTCGACCCGAAGCTGGCGGCGGTGGGGGCCTACATCGTGTTCATGGGCCTCAACATCATCGGGGTCACCATCGCCGCCACCTTCGAGCTCCTCGTCACGCTGCTGGCCATCTTCGAGCTGCTGGTGTTCATGGGCGTGGTGGCGCCGGGCTTCTCCCTGGACAACTTCACCAAGGGCGGCTGGAGCGGCGCCGACAGCTTCTCGCTGGCGGCCATCCCGGGCATCTTCGCGGCCATTCCCTTCGCCATCTGGTTCTTCCTGGCGATTGAAGGTGTGGCCATGGCGGCCGAAGAGGCCAAGGACCCCAAGCGATCCATCCCCATCGCCTACACCGGCGGCATCCTCACACTGGTGGTCCTGGCCGTGGGCGTGATGGTGTTCGCCGGTGGCGTGGGCGACTGGACGAAGCTGGCCAACATCAACGATCCGCTGCCCCAGGCCATGAAGACCATGGTCGGCGAGTCCAGCGGCTGGCTGCACATGCTGGTGTGGCTGGGCCTGTTCGGCCTGGTGGCGTCCTTCCACGGCATCATCCTGGGCTACTCCCGCCAGATCTACGCCCAGGCCCGCTCCGGCTACCTGCCGGGCTGGTTCGGCAAGGTCCATCCGCGCTTCAAGACACCCCACCGGGCCATCCTGGGCGGCGGCGTGGTCGGCATCGCTGCCATCTTCAGCGATGAGTGGTTGTCCTTCGGCGGCCAGAGCCTCACTGCCAACATCGTCACCATGTCGGTATTCGGAGCCCTGCTGATGTACGCCCTGTCGATGGCGGCGCTGTTCAAGCTGCGCGCCACCGAGCCCCGCCTGGCGCGGCCCTACAAGGCCCCGTTCTACCCCGTGTTTCCCGCCATCGCCCTGGCCGTGGGTTATGGCTACTTCCAGCTCACCCACAAGCAACGCGAGGCGCTGCCCTTCGCCGAGCTGGCCGAGGCCGAAGGCTGATAGATCGATGGATGGCGTGTAGGGGCGGCTTCAGCCGCCCGCGGACTCCGATCACGCACCGGTGGGCGGCTGAAGCCGCCCCTACATCGCCTCTAGCCCACACCCACCACCAAGGATTCCCCATGACCTACGCCTGCACCCTCGGACTCCGGCGCTACGTCTTCCCCGACCTGAAGACGGTGCTCGCCAAGGCCAGCCCGATGCGTTCCGGCGACATGCTGGCCGGGGTGGCCGCGGCTTCGGAAGAGGAACGCATGGCCGCCCGCTGTGTGCTCGCCGACATACCGCTGGCGCGCTTTTTGCAAGAAGCGGTGGTGCCCTATGAACATGACGAAGTCACACGACTCATCCTCGACAGCCACGTCCCGGCGGCCTTTGCGCCGGTGGCGGGGTTGAGCGTGGGCGAGTTCCGCGACTGGCTGCTCTCCGATCAGGCCGACGGCTCCGCCCTCAGCGCGCTGGCGCCCGGCATCACCCCCGAGATGGCCGCCGCGGTGAGCAAACTCATGCGCAACCAGGATCTGATCCTGGTGGCCGCCAAGTGCAGCGTGGTGACCCGCTTCCGCAACACCCTCGGGCTGCCCGGGCGGCTGGCGGTGCGCCTGCAGCCCAATCACCCCACCGACGACGCCCGTGGCATCGCCGCCTCCATGCTCGACGGCCTGCTCTACGGCGTGGGCGACGCGGTGATCGGCATCAATCCGGCGACCGACAGCCTGCCCGCCATCACGACCCTGCTGCACCTGATCGACGATTTTCGCGAACAGTACGACGTGCCCACCCAGAGCTGCGTGCTCACCCATGTCACCAACACCGTGCGCGCCATCGAGAAGGGGGCGCCGGTGGACCTGGTGTTCCAGTCGATCGGCGGCACCGAGGCGGTCAACAGCAGCTTCGGCGTGTCCGCCGCCCTGCTCGATGAAGCCCACGCCGCGGCCCTGGCGCTGGGCCGTGGCAGCATCGGCAACAACGTCATGTATTTCGAGACGGGGCAGGGCAGCGCCCTGTCGGCCAATGCCCACCACGGCGCCGACCAGCAGACCCTGGAAGCCCGTGCCTACGGCCTGGCGCGCCGCTACAAGCCCTTGCTGGTGAACACCGTGGTCGGCTTCATCGGCCCCGAATACCTCTACGACGGCAAGCAGATCATCCGTGCCGGCCTCGAGGACCATTTCTGCGGCAAGCTCCTCGGCCTGCCGATGGGCTGCGACATCTGCTACACGAACCATGCCGAAGCCGACCAGGACGACATGGACACCCTGCTCACCCTGCTCGGCGTGGCCGGCATCAACTTCATCATCGGCGTGCCCGGTGCAGACGACATCATGCTCAACTACCAGAGCACCTCCTTCCATGACGCCCTCTATCTGCGCCGCGTGCTCGACCGTCGCCGCGCCCCCGAATTCGAAGACTGGCTGGAGCACATGGGCATCGCCGACTTCGGCGGCAACCTGCTGCCCCAGGGCGAAACCCAGCCCCTGCTGGCCCTGGCCGGCAGCCTGTAGAAGAGGAGCCCAGGCATGAGCAAACCCGCCATCGTCACCGCCGACCCCTGGCAGCGCCTGCAAGCCCTCACCCGCGCCCGCATCGCCCTGGGGCGCAGCGGTGTCAGCCTGCCCACCCGCGAGGTGTTGCGCTTCGGTACCGCCCACGCCCAGGCCCGCGATGCCGTGCATCAGGCGCTGGACGTGGCCGGGCTGCAGGGCGACCTGCAGGATGCGGGCTTCGCCTCCCTGGCTGTGCACAGCCAGGCCCCCGACCGCGGCACCTACCTGCGTCGCCCCGACTGGGGCCGCAGTCTGGCGCCGGAGAGCACACGCCTGCTGCGCGAGGCCGCACCGGGTTTGTGGGCGCCCAGGCCCCGCCTGGCCCTGGTGCTGGCCGACGGGCTGTCGTCCCTGGCCACCGACAGCCACGGCCTGCACATGCTGCAGGCCCTGCTGCCCTATTTCCCCGACCTGCGCAGCCAGCCGGTCATCGTCGCCAGCCAGGCCCGCGTTGCCCTGGGCGACGAGATCGGCCACCTGCTCGGCGCCGAGCAGGTGGTGATGATGATCGGCGAACGCCCGGGCCTCTCATCGCCCGACAGCCTCGGTCTCTACCTCACCGCCAGCCCCCGGCCCGGCCTCACCGATGCCCAGCGCAACTGCATCTCCAATGTGCGCCCGGAGGGCCTCAGCTACCAGGACGCCGCCCGCAAGCTGGCCTTCTTGATTGCCGGCGCATTCAAGTTGGGGCGCACTGGTGTCGATCTCAAGGACGACAGCGACACCGCCACCTCCCTGCCTGCCCAGTCGGGGCTCCATCCGAGCCTGGCACGCCTTTAGCTTAATTACGGTTTCGAGCTTTTTGTTACCTCCCAGGAGATGTTCATGCTTCACACCCCCCTGCGCCGCCTGCGCGCCTCCACCGCCGTCTGCCTCGCCTGTGCCAGCCTCGCCGCCGCCACGCCCGCGCTGGCCGCCGATGAGACCCCCGAGTGGACCGTGCCCGTCAGCCTGAGCTTTGTCAGCGACTACATCTTCCGCGGTCAGACCCAGACCTGGGGCAAGCCCGCCCTGCAGTTCAGCGTCGAGGCCGTGCATGCCTCCGGAGCCTACGCCGGTTTCTTTGCCTCCAATGTGTCCGACCACTGGCTGCCCGGCGCCGCGGTGGAGATGGACTTCTACGGCGGCTATCGCGGCAAGATCGCCGACACCGTGGGCTACGACGCCGGCCTGATCTACTACACCTACCCGGGTGGCAACTGGACCGACTCGACCTTTGCCGGCTACAACCGCTCCAACAGTCTCAACACCCTGGAGGCCTACCTGGCCCTGAGCTATGAATGGCTCACCTTCAAGACCGGCCGCCAGCTCACCGAATACTTCGGCTGGAGCACCAACAACTCGCCCACCAACGGCGGCTTCTTCGGGGATGCCTCTGCCGGCGTCACCGGCAGCACCCGTGGCGCCCATTTCGCCGAACTGAACGCCGCCTATGACGTGGCCGAGGGCTGGAACCTCAGCGGCCAGATCGGCCGCCAGTACATCCCCAACACCACCGGCCTCAACATCTCGTACTACAAGGTCGGCCTCACCCGGGCCCTGCCCGACGGCTGGAGCGCCGGCGCCTTCTTCTCGGCCACCAGCGAGCCCAAGGCCTACGACAGCTACTACAGCCTCAGCAATGGCACCTCGAAGCACGACATTGCCAAGGAAAAGTTCTTCGTGAGCATTTCCAAGGCCTTCTGACCGCGCACCCCGGAGGGGCGGCATCGCCTCCTCCGGGTGCCGGAATGCACAACGGGGGTGCTGCCCAGGCAGCACCCCCGTTGTGCATTGCACTGCCAGGCAGCGGCTTATTTCTCGATGAAGGCGTGCTCGATCACGTAGTCGGCCGGATCGCCGATGCGCTTCGACATGCGGAAGCCGCGCTTGTCCAGCATCGCCCGGCTGTCCTTCAGCATGGCTGCGCTGCCGCAGATCATGGCGCGATCCACCGCCGGGTCCAGCGGGGGCAGGCCGATGTCTTCGAAGAGCTTGCCGCTCTCCACCAGATCGGTCAGGCGGCCCTGGTTGCGGAAGGGCTCGCGGGTCACGGTGGGGTAGTAGATCAGCTTCTCGGAGATCGCCTCGCCCAGGTATTCGTGGTGGGGCAGTTCCTTGGTGATGTAGTCGTGGTAGGCCAGCTCGCTCACCTGGCGCACGCCGTGGATCAGGATCACCTTCTCGAAGCGCTCATACACGTCCAGGTCACGGATCACGCTCATGAAGGCGGCCATGCCGGTGCCGGTGGAGAACAGGTACAGGTGCTTGCCCGGCAGCAGGTCGGACAGCAGCAGCGTGCCCGTGGGCTTGCGCGACACCAGCAGGTCATCACCCGGCTGCAGATGCTGCAGGCGCGACGTCAGCGGGCCGTCCTGCACCTTGATGCTGAAGAACTCCAGGTTCTCCTCGTAGTTCGCGCTGGCGATCGAGTAGGCCCGCACCAGCGGCCGGCCCTCAACCTCCAGGCCGATCATCACGAACTGGCCGTTCTCGAAGCGGATCGAGCGGTCACGGGTGGTGGTGAAGGAGAACAGGGTGTCGTTCCAGTGATGAACGCTCAGAACTTTTTCGGTGATATACGCAGCCATGGCGAAGAGCAGCAAACAGAAAGTCCGCGATTATCCGCCATCGGGCCTTGAATCTGCAGCAGATATTACTCATAACCTTATAACTGTGAGCGATGAGGCGTGTTGGGCGGGCTGGATCTCATGCATCGCCGTCAACATGCTTCGTGGCAGCGTCAACATTCAATGTCGACGGCGCCATGAAGCATGCAGCGACGTCCACATTCAGTGTTGCCGCCGCCACATGGAACATATTGACCCCCATGAAGCATGTTGCCCGGTCCACATGCTTCATGGGGGTGTCTGCATGGCATGTGGACGCCCCCATGTTCTTCATTGAGTCCGCAACATGAAACAAGGTGGCGTCCACTTTGAATGGATGCACTTGTTTGCATTTCGTCATATTGAGGGTATAGAACATTGGCATGTAGGATTCCTGCGCGCGCTTCACTCCTTCAACCACAACGCGCACCGGAGGACACATGGCAAACACCCGTAACAGCTGGCTCCCAGTCGCGGTCGCCCAGGCCGATATCGAGTCCTATCTGGCACTCAAGGTCATGCCCGACTACCAGCCTTTCAACGTCGACTTCAGCCTTCCCAACGTCGCCAACCTGCATGACCGCCTGCAGGCCGCCCGGGAAGCAGAGCTTCATGCCCAGCACGCCCACGCTGCCGCACGCGACGCCGCCATAGCGGCCCAGTGGGCCTTCCACGATGCCATCCTCGGCGTGAAGAACCAGGTCAAGGCCCTTTACGGCCCTGATTCCGATCAGCTGGCAGCCCTCGGCCTCAAGAAGAAGTCCGAACGCAAGGCCGCAACCCGCAGCCCAAAGGCCGCGGCCCGCCCCGAGGAGCCTGCCACCTGACCCCCCACATCCCCTTCCGCCCGGCCAGGGCACTGTAGGGGCGCTGTCGGTGCCCTGTAGGGGCGGCTTCAGCCGCCCAACCCCTCCAGACAGCCCCACCGTCACCGCATGCGCACCCGCCGTGCCCTGGCCGCAACCACACACCCACCCCCACGCCCTTAGCCCTGTCGCATAACGCAACTTCATCGAGTGACTCAGTGCATAGAGCCCCCATGAAACCCTGTGCCAAGATCGGGACAACATCTTGAAACATATTCCACCCCGTTCCCCGCCCGGTCATCCACCGGAGCGCGACCCCGACCCGCCACCTCCCATGCGCATAGACGGCACCCTCGCCAGATGGAATGATCAAAGCGGCTTCGGCTTCATCACCCCCGCCAACGGTGGCCCCGACGTCTTCGTCCACATCTCCGCCTTCCCCCTCGACGGCCTCCGCCCCATCCAGGGCGAGCGCCTGAGCTTCGAGATCCTGACCGGCGAAGATGGCACCAAGCGCGCCCACGCCCTCCAGCGCCCCAGCCGCCCTGCCGGCGCCCGCCGCCCCGACAAGCGCAAGGGGGGCTTCCTCAGCCGGCTCATCCTGCTCATCGCCTTCGGGCTGCTGGCCTATATCGGCTACACCTATTACATCCGCCATGCCGCCCCATCTCCGCAGTCCAGCGTCAGCCCCGACGACAACCGTGTCGCCCTGCGTGCGGCGTCCCTGAGTGCGGACGCCCCCGCCCCAGCCCCGTCCTACCACTGCGACGGTCGCACCTATTGCTCGCAGATGAACTCCTGCGCCGAGGCTACCTGGTTCCTGAAGAATTGCCCGGGCATGAAGATGGACGGCAACCACGACGGCGTGCCCTGCGAAAAGCAATGGTGCCGATGACTTCCCCCACCCAAGCCATCAGGCCGCACGGCCCCGCGTGCTGTCTGAACCCACTACACGGGGCCGGAAGACACCATGTTCTGTCCTGAATGCGGCAAGGAAACCCCCGCCAGCGCGCGCTTCTGCAGCCACTGCGGCGCAAGCCTCGCAGCCACCGGCGCCATCGCCCAGGCCGCCCTCATCCTGCCGTCCGCCGACGACTCGATGAGCTTCGGTCAGTCCATCCACACCTGCCTGTCCAAATATGCCGACTTCAAGGGCCGGGCAGGGCGGCCGGAGTATTGGTGGTTCTTTCTCTTCTGCCTGTTGCTCGGCTGGGGCGCCGGTCTCATCGATCGCTCCGGCACACTCGCCGGCTTCATCAACCTGGCCTTCCTGCTGCCCTCCCTGGCCGCGGCCACGCGCCGCCTGCACGACACCGGGAGAAGCGGCTGGTGGCAATTGCTGTCCTTGACGGTGATCGGCTTGATCCCGCTGTTTTATTGGCTGGCGTGCAGCGGGAATGAGAAGGGGGAGCGGTTTGAGGTGAGGGGTGGGTAAAGGCTACCTCTGGACTGTGGCGATGTCGGCCGAAACGGGCGGGCGCAGTCGGTAGGTCGGGTTAGCGCAGCGTAACCCGACGCTCCCCATGCAATATCGACACGCCTTTGTCCCTGGTGGCTTCATCAGATCTTTATCGACGCAGGGGTGCATGCGCCCGATTGGAGTTCAGTGAGCTGCGTTTTGAAGGGGACGGGCGTGCGTAAGTGTGCTCATGCGATGTCGGGTTACGCTGCGCTAACCCGACCTACGGGCACTACGGGCACATCCCCAATCTGAATACCGAAACGCCATGCCGTTCTCGATACCGCTCTTCATGAATATTCGCAACGCACTCGCCATTAGCGCTCTCACCTTCATCACTTTGGCTGACGCCATGGCCCAATCCCTCCCTCCGCCTTCCCGCACGGTCTTCCGCTGTGAGGAGGGCGGCAAAGTGGTGTATTCCGATTCCCCCTGCCTCGGCGCCAAACGCATCGATGTGGAGCCGACGCGGGGTGTCAGCAAGCTGTCGGGGCAGGAGCGGACGGGGCGGGACGTGGCACATGAGAAGTTTCGGGAGCAGATGTCCGAGGCGATTCGGCCCCTCTCCGGGATGGATCCGAAGCAGTTTGCGACCTTCGAGAAGCGTATGAAGCTTAGTCCCGAGGCGCAGCGGGAGTGTCAGCGGCTGGATGGACGGGTGCCGGCCCTGGAGCATGAAGAGCGGCACGCCAGTGGGCCGGCCTTGATGGAGGTGCAAGGGCGCTTGTTGGGTGTGCGCAGGCGTTTCCGGGAGCTGGGGTGTTAAGTGCGGCGCGTTATGGCGGCGCTCGCGGATGGCTGCAGTCCGCCGATTTCATGAACCCGTCGGGAGCTATCCGTGATGATCGACGAAATCGCTGAGTTCGCCATGGCTGCGAGCCTTGATGTGGCGACGAAGAAGGCTGCGAAGCGTCATGCTTGGGTGCGTGTCGTCAGCATCGTTGTGGGCTTGCTGTTTGTGGCGTTGATCGTCGGCTTGGTCTACCTGAGTTTCAAGTATGCGTGATGCGGATGTCGGCATACCTTTGCCGCTATCATCCGTGCTCCTGAATGCCTGCTTACGGGTTGTCGTCATGCCTGAAATCAACTGGTTGTTCTTCATGCTCGCGTCCTTGCTCGTGATCGTCACGCCCGGGCAGGACATGATGCTGGTGATGTCGCGCTCCCTGTCCCAGGGGGCGGCGGCCGGTGTGGTGACGGCGGCGGGAGTGAGCGTGGGCCTTGTCGGGCACACTCTGTTGGCGAGCCTGGGACTGGGAGCGATCCTGCGAGCCTCCGAGTGGCTGTTCTTTGCTTTCAAGATGGCGGGGGCGGCGTACCTGGTGTATCTGGGCGTGCAGTTGTTGCGGAGTCGGCAGCAGGAGCTTGCAATGTCTTTGGGTCAACCGCGTTCCTTGCGACGCCTGTTCTTTGAAGGGGCGATGTCCAATCTGGCCAATCCCAAAATCGCTGTTTTCTATTTTGCGTTTTTGCCGCAGTTCGTGGTGCCGGGGGATGCCCACCCGGCCTTGGCCGTGTTGCTGTTGGGCCTGGTGTTCGCGCTGCTGACCTTTGTGGTGAAGGGGCCGGTTGGTCTGGCCGCAGGTTTGTTGTCCGGATGGTTGCGGTCGCGGCCCGTGGTGCTGTTGTGGATGTTCCGCAGCAGCGGGGCGTTGCTGGTCGGCCTGGGCCTGAAGCTGGCGACGGAGCGGAGAGTTTGATGCGCCATGCTCCATGGCCGTGTTTGGGGGGACGCTTGTACGTGGATCTGAGCCTCGGCGCGTCTGTTCAGCCCATGTGATCGAGAGAGGCCGTCACGGTGCTGCCGGCCGCGAGATCCCCAAGGCCATGTGGCCATAACGTGCACGGATTCCCATGCGACAAGAAGGCATCCTGAAAACCTGGAACGACGAGCGTGGCTTCGGTTTCATCGAGCCCTTGCAGGGTGGTCAGGAGATTTTCGTACACATCAAGGCCTTCCCGGCGCGTTCGGCGCGGCCGGAGGTGGGGGCGGTCTTGAGTTTCGAGGTGGAGCTGAATGCCGACGGCAGGAAGCGGGCGAAGCGGGTTGAGTGCTCGAGGGCCCGGCGGCGTGCAGGGGCTGCGTCGGCTGACAGTCCGGCGCGTTGGGGGACGGCGACTTATCTGGTGATTCCCCTGGGCTTCGTCCTGGCTGCCGTGGTGGCGCACTTCCTCAAGGTGCCGGCCTGGGTGATGGGCTGGTACGGGGGGGCGAGCGTGGTGTGCTTTGCGGCGTATGCCCGGGACAAATCGGCGGCCATCCAGGGGCGGCGGCGGGTGTCGGAGCGTGCGTTGCTGATGCTCGGTCTGCTGGGGGGGTGGCCGGGGGCGATCGTGGCGCAGCAGCGCCTGCGTCACAAATCCAGCAAGGCGTCTTTCCTGTTGCGGTTCTGGGGGACGGTGCTGGGCAACTTGGCCGGACTGGTGGGGCTCTTCGTGCTGCTGAGGGGCGTGCGCGCGACCTGAGTGCGGTTTTGTTGGCTTTCTCCCTCGCCCCGGCGTGGTACCTTCAGACTGCCCCTGCGATCCGAGTCTTTGTGCATTCCATGTTTTCCCGTTTCCGCCCGATCACCCTGCAACGCCTCCTGGTGGTGACGCTGTTGTTGGTGGTGTTGCCGGTGGGGGCGGTGCAGGCGTGGTTCTATTACCTTACCGCGCAGCGTGCGGCCATGCAGTTCCAGGAGCAGCTGGCGAGCGAGGTGAGTGCGCGGGTGTACGACAAGGTGCTGCAGTTTTTCGAGGTGCCGCAGCGGGTGGTGCGCTTCAATGTCGAGCAGTTTCGGGCAGGGGTGTTGAATCCGGCCGACAGCGAGGGCATGCAGCGCAACTTCCTGCTGCAGCTGCGACAGCAGCCTTTGCTGACCTTCCTGTCGGTGGGCACGGCGGAGGGCGAATACTTCTCGGCCAGCCGCCCGGTGCTGGGCGATGACCGGGCGCTGCGCCTGCTGCAGGCGACGCAGGCGGATGGCCGGCAGATGGGCTTGTACCGGGTGAGCAGCGATGACCGGCGCGGTGAGTTCATGGCCTGGGGCAATCCGCATTTCGATGCGCGCACCCGGCCGTGGTTCCGGGCCGCGCTGGGTTACGAGGGGGTGCGTTGGTATCCGGCCTATCGCTATGCGATCAACGATCCCAAGGGCGCCTACGATGCGATGGGCGTCGGGATGGCGTCACCTCTGCACGATGCGGCGGGCCGCTTCATCGGGGTGGTGACGGCGGACGTGGCCCTGACCCAGCTGAGCGAGCTGCTCGCGGGGATCACCCGGGACTTGGGCGGTACGGCCTTTCTGGTGGATGAGGCGGGCGATCTGCTGGCGGCGTCCACGCAGGAGCCCCTGTACGAACTGAAGGATGACCAGACCCGCCGCATCCTGGCGATCGACAGCACCAACCCCTTGATCAAGGCCACCAGCCGGGTGCTGAAGGAGGCCGATCAGCCCAAGGGGCGTGCCTTCCGCGAGGTGGCGGGGCAGACCTATCTGCTCGACTGGTGGGCCTACCCCCTGCCCGATGGCCCGACCCTGACGATCGGCGTGGCGCTGCCCCAGAGCCGGGTGGATGCGCCGTCCCGCGGCCTGATGTTCAACATGCTGCTGTTCAGTGCGGCGATCCTGGTGCTGAGCGTGCTGGTGGCCCTGGTGGTGAGCCGCTGGATGGCGCGTCCCCTCGAAGCGCTGGGGACGTGGGCGGGCCGCCTCGGCCGGGGGGAGTGGAGCGAGGTGAAGCCGGGTGCCAGCGCGATTGCCGAGGTGGGAGCCTTGTCCCGGGCCCTGCGCTTCATGGCGGAGGCGATGCGCGACCATACTGAGCACCTGGAGCGCGAGGTGGCGGTGCGGACCGCCGAGCTCGAAGAGGCCAACCTGGAGCTGGCGCGGCGTTCGGATACCGACGGTCTGACCGGTCTGGCCAACCGGCGTTGCTTCGATGAGCTCCTGCTGGCGGAATTGTCGCGGGCTTGCCGGGCGCGCCGGCCGCTGGCCCTGATCATGATCGATGTGGACTACTTCAAGCAGTACAACGACCGTTACGGGCATCTGGCCGGTGACGACTGCCTGCGCCAGGTGGCGGCGGTGCTGGGGGCCGGTGTGCATCGTCCGGGAGATCTGAGCGCCCGCTACGGGGGAGAAGAGTTTGCGGTGATCGCGGCCTCGGCCGATGCGGCGGGGAGCGCCGTGCTGGCGGAGCGGCTGCGGGCGGGCATCGAGGGTCTGGCGATCCCCCATGCCGGCTCACCCGGTGGGGTGGTGACGGCCAGCCTTGGGGTGGCGGTGCTGGTGCCGGACAGCAACAAGGCGGCCGAGCGGCTGATCGGGATGGCGGACGAGGCCTTGTACCGGGCCAAGGCGGAGGGTCGCAACCGGGTGGTCGTGGCGTGAGGGGGAGGTTGGAGGCTTAATCGTCGCGGCCGCTCTTCTCGCGGTACATCCGGTCGTCGGAGTGCCTGAGGAGGGCTTCGGCTTCGGTGCCGTGTTCGGGGTAGAGGGCCAGGCCGATGCTGGCCAGGGTGTGCAGCCGGGTGCCGTCGATGGTGCAGCCCTCATGCAGGGCGCTGCGGATCTTGTCGATCACGGCGAGGGCGTCGTGGGGGCCGTGGATGGCCTCCAGGATGACCACGAACTCGTCACCCCCCAGGCGGGCAACGGTGTCGGCCTTGCGCACGCAGCCTTCCAGACAACGGGCGATGTGTTGCAGCAGCCGGTCGCCGGCGTTGTGGCCGAGGGTGTCATTGACGTGCTTGAAGTCGTCGATGTCGATGTAGAGCAGGGCCATCGGGCGTTGCCGGCGCTTGCTGCGGGCCAGCGCGGTGGCCAGGCGGTCGTGGAAGAGGCGCCGGTTGGGCAGGTTGGTGAGGTCGTCGTACTGGGCCGCACGCAGCAGCCTGGCCTTCAGCTGGCCGCGTTCGATGGCGGTGGCGACCTGGGCCGACACGAAGTGGAGGAGTTCCCGGTCCTTGTCCGAATAGCGGGCCCCGGCGCGGGCCTTGAGGATCAGCACGCCAATCGCTTCGCGTTGGGCGATGAGGGGCAGGATGAGCCAGGCGTCGGCATCGTGGGCGGCGGCATCGATGCCCGAGGGGGCGGCCAGGGCATCGTGGGTCAGTTGCAGGGGCTGGCCGCTGCGCAGGACCTCCTCGCACAGCTTGCGGGCGGTGGCCTCTTCAATGAGGGGCGCGTCACCGTCGTCGTCGCGCTGGTAGGGAAACTCGAGCCGGTCGGGATGGTGCATGCAGGTGGCCACGGCGAGGCCGGCCAGGGGGACGCAGCGGGCGATGATGGCGTGGATCAGCGAGAACAGGCTGTCCAGGTCCTTGGCGCTGTGGGCGGCTTCGGACACGGCATAGGTGGCGGCCTGCATGGCCTCGGCGAGCTTCTGCGCGGTGACGTCGCGGGCCACGCCAATGCGCAGTTGGTCGGCCTCGGACCAGCGCGCCGACCACATGATGTGCACGATCTGCCCGTTTTTGTGCAGGTAGCGGTTCTCGAAGCCCACCCGGGGAAAGCCGGCCATGATCTGGAGGGATTCTTCGCGGGTGCGGGCGAGATCCTCCGGGTGCAGGAAGTCGATCATCCGCTGGCCGATCATCTCGTCCTGACTGTAGCCGAAGATGCGCTCGCAGGCGGCATTGACGTAGCGGATGTGCCCGGTGGCATCGACGAGGAAGACCGCGTCGAGCAGGAGGTCCACATAGTTCAGGAGGCGGTCTTGCTGGGGGTGATCCATGCGGTGGCGGTACGTGGCGGTGAGGCGTTCATCGACTGCGGGTGGATGTTGCAGTGCGTAGCATCGCCGATGGAGGAGGCTTGCCGCAAGCTCGGGGGCTTGCCATGATGAGGGTCGTGTATTGCATCAGTGGGTGGCCCATGTCATCGATCTCCAGCCGTTTTCCATCTGTCATCGTGCAGCCTCCGGCGGACTCCCCGTCCGCCAGCCCGGCACTCGAAGGCACCGGGGAGGACGGCTCCACCTTCCGGGAACTGGTGTCCCAGTCGATGCGCCGGACGTCGGTGAACGGCCTGCGCACCGATCCGCATCACATGGCCTTGCCCGACGCCAGGGCGGTGGACCCGGAGTTCGATCACAGGGCCATGGGGATCCTGGCTCAACGTCAGCAACTCATCGCCTCCAATATCGCCAACGCGGACACGCCCAACTACAAGTCGCGGGATTTCGATCTGCGGGCGGCCCTCGAGGAGGCCAACCGCTATCAGGTGCCGGCATTGCCCATGAGCACGAGCTCAGCCTTGCATCAGCCGGGTTCGGTGCAACGGAACGTGCAGGCTCTGGCCCTAAAGTATCACCAGGCCGGCCAGGGCAGTGTGGACGGCAACACGGTCGACATGGATGCGGAGCGCGCCAAGTTTGCGGAGAACAGCATCCGCTTCCAGTTCGAGCTGGAGCAGGTCAAACACGAAGGGCAGGAGCTGGCCCGTGCCCTGGGCGGCCCGGGTGGGCGCTGATAAAAAAACGGCGACCGCTTGCGCGGCCGCCGTCGAGGCTCCCAGGGGACGCATCACCCCCATGCTGAAGAGAAGGGTCGGATGATCAGGGGATCATCCAGGTGAAGACATAGGCCTGCAGGGTGGTGATGATGCCCACCATGGTGGCAAACAGCAGGCTGTGCTTGACGGTGAAGCGGAACAGGTCCGACTCCTTGCCAACCAGGCCCACGGCGGCGCAGGCCACGGCGATGGACTGCGGCGAGATCATCTTGCCGGTGACGCCGCCGGTGGTGTTGGC
>JAFLDU010000068.1 GCA_017309145.1 Zoogloea sp.
CCACGGCATCCCCTGGAAGGGCAACTACCCCAGCTGGCTGGAGCAGAAGGAAGCCCGCCTGGAGCAGGAAGCCAAGCAGGAAGGCGCCCGCATCAAGGCAATGAAGCAGGAACTGGAATGGGTGCGCTCCAACCCCAAGGCCCGCCAGGCCAAGAGCAAGGCGCGTATCGCCCGCTACGAGGAGATGTCCTCGGTGGAGTACCAGAAGCGCAACGAAACCCAGGAGATCTTCATTCCGGTGGGCGAGCGCCTCGGCGACAAGGTCATCGAGTTCACCGACGTGTCCAAGGGCTTTGGCGACAAGCTGCTGATGGACAAGGTGAATTTCAGCATTCCCGCAGGTGCCATCGTCGGCATCATCGGCCCCAACGGGGCCGGTAAGTCCACCCTGTTCAAGATGATCACCGGCCAGGACACGCCCGACTCCGGCGACGTGGTGATCGGACCCACGGTGAAGATCGCCTATGTGGACCAGTCCCGCGACTGTCTGGATGGCAGCAAGACCGTGTTCGACGAACTCGCCGGCGGGGCCGACATCCTGACCATCGGCAAGTTCGAAATGCCGAGCCGGGCTTACATCGGCCGCTTCAACTTCAAGGGCGGTGACCAGCAGAAGCTGGTGGGCAATCTGTCGGGCGGCGAACGCGGCCGGCTGCACCTGGCCAAGACTCTGATGAGCGGCGGCAACGTGCTGCTCCTCGATGAACCGTCAAATGACCTTGACGTGGAAACCCTGCGGGCCCTGGAAGACGCATTGCTGGAATTTGCCGGCTGCGCCCTGATCATCTCCCACGACCGCTGGTTCCTGGACCGGATCTGTACGCACATCCTGGCAGCCGAGGGCGACTCCCAATGGACCTTCTTCGCTGGCAACTACCAGGAATACGAAGAAGACAAGCGCAAGCGTCTGGGTGAGGAAGGTGCCAAGCCCAAGCGGATCCGCTACAAGCCGATCAGCCGCTGAGCAGCATCACCCGCCATTCAGGCCAGCAAAAAGCCCCGGTTTGTGCCGGGGCTTTTTGTTTGCATCGCGGGGCTTGTGTCAGAACGAATGCAGCAGCGACAGGCCGATCACCTGGGTGGTCTGCTCAGGCTTCACGTAGACCCGGGTGCCGTCCGCATACACCCAGTTGCTCCAGGTGTAGTCGTCCATCTTGCGCATGTCATAGATGTAGTCGAGGCGCACCCGGGTGGCCTTGCTCACTGGGTACATGCCGAACAGCTTGAAGGTGTTCTGCGTGTACTTGGTGTCCGGCAGCACACCCATGCCGGCTGCCACAGTGCCGGTGGTCGAGCAGGTGGCGTTGGTGCAGGTGGTCGCCGGCATCTTGCTCATTTCCTGCTTGTTCACATCCTGGTAGATCAGCAGCTGGGCGCCCACATCCACCCTGGCGATCCGCCCGTTGAGGCCGAGGCCGAACTGGTCGGAGTCCTGCTTGAGGTTGGCATCCCACTGCACCAGGGTACCGGTACGGAAGGTGTTGACCGTGCAGTTGCTGCCATTGCCGGTGGTACACACCGCTCCCTGGGCATACTGGCGGGTTTCACCATTCTGCTTGGTGTACCAGGCGTTCAGCTTCCAGACATCGCTGATCGCGTAAGTGCTGTCCACCGAGAAGATCTGCCCCTGTCCCTTGTCGAGACCGTAGGTGCTCTTGTTGTAGTCCTCGACGTAGGCCTCGAAGGCGAACTGGATGTTGAGGGCCTCGGTGGCGGCCACATCGAGCATGCCGCGGACGCGGTCGCGGTTCCGGTCGGCCAGGTAGACCGGCAGGATGGGCGGCGTGATGCCGTTGTTCCATTCGGAGCCCTTGCGCTCGGAGTGGGCGAAGCTCAGGGTGCCGTTCAGGGTGTCGCCCATGCTGCGCGACACAGCCAGGCGGCTGGTGAGTTCGGATACGTCGTGCCGCTCCCATTCCTTGCTGCTCTTGTTGCTGTAGTCGAACCCACCGGTCAGGTTGAAGCCGGCGCCCAGGCGGTAGTTGGCCTCCAGCTTGCCCCAGTTGGCGGTATGGGACTCGGGGTTGTTCAGGTAGTTGGTGGTCACCCCGTTGCTGGTCGAGGTGCCGAAGATGCGGATCGGCGTCTTGTCCTGCCGGTCCTCATAACGCCACGATGCCAGCACCTTGAGGTCCTTGGTCAGACGGGAGGTGATGGACGAGTACACCTCGGTGGTCTGGACCTTGGCATTGAGGCTGCTGCCAATACCCGCCAGGGTGGGCTGGCCGATCAGGAAGCTGTCGTCCTGCCGCCCCTCGGACCAGGCCACCTTCAGATTGGCCCGGGTGTCCTTGGAAAAGTTGTAGGCCCCCGCGGCATAGAACTGCTGCACGGAGTTGTCGGGCGCCAGGGCGATCGGCGACAAGGTGCTATTGACCAGGGCGGTGTTGGTGCCGGGCACCACCGCCAGGGCATTCTGCTTGGTGCCCAGGAAACTACCGTAGAAGCCGGCCGATAGCTGGTACTTCTCGGTGGTGTATTCCACCGTGGCTTCCATCTGTTTGTGGTTCTGGTTGATCGGTTCCGGCGCAAACAGGAAGGCACTGTAGAGGTTGGCCGGCGTGGCCCCGGTACCGGTCACGCCGCGCACACCACTCATGCGGGAGCCCGTCTTGTCCTCGTTCTTCACCGAGAAACCGAGTTTGAGACCTGGCAGGATGTACTTGCTGCCCGCTACCGTGGTGATCTCCCTCTCGGTCCGGAGCGTCACGTCGTACAGGTTGGGATTGCTGGCCGCCCCCGCTGTATTGGCGATATTGGGCTGCACGACGGTGGTGGAGCCCACCCCGCTCACCGCAGTACGCACGTCATAGGGGCTGTAGCGTGGAATCTGGTTGTAGTCGAGGCTGATCGACCAGTCACCCTGCTTCTCGTAGGAGATGCCGGCCTCCTGGGTACGGAGCCCCAGGTTGCGGGCATTGACCCGGAACCATTCGGCGTCCTGGCGGCGGACGATGTCCACGTCGAGGTTGGGATTGACGCCCTCCTTGGTCACTGCGTTGTACTGGCGATAGAGCGGATTGACCTTGTCCGTATAGGGCAGGTTGAGCGTCGCCTCGGTGGTGTTGGGCGAGGTCAGTTCGGCCACATCGTCATCCGCCCACACGGGCGCAGTCGGGAATGCCGCCATCAGGGCAACCGCCAAAAGGGTCGGCCGGAAGATTGAATGCGATTTCATGATCCCTCTCCTCGATCAGCGGAAGAAGCGGAAAGGTCCGCTCGACGTCGCGTTGCTCGGGCTGTTGCTGCCATGCACATTGGTGTGGCAGTTGGCGCAGCCACGGGCCTGGGCATAACCCGGGCCGATGTTGCTGCTGACAGCGTTGGGCATGTTGGCGCGGATGGCCGGCACGTTGCCGGGATGGGATGCATCGGCGTGACATTGCTGGCACAGGAAGGGCTGACGGGCCTTGAGCATGGCTTCCGCGGTGGTGCCATGGGGGTTGTGGCAGTTGCCGCAATCCTCGACCACCGGCTGGTGGTTATGCACGAAGGGGCCGCGCTTCTCGGCATGACAGGTGAAGCAGGTGGCGTTGGTGGTGTCCTTGACCAGCATCTTGGGACCTGCCGAGCCATGGGCATTGTGGCAGTCCGAGCAGCTCATCTTGCCCTCGGGGATGGGGTGATGCGACGGCCGGTTCAGCTCGGAGCGCTGCTGCTTGTGGCAGGTGTAGCAGACCTCTGCCTGGGCACGCTTGTCGCGGACCTTGTCCTTCTCGACGTGCACCTGGTGGCAGGAGGTACAGCCCACATCCCGGTTGGCGTGGGCGCTGGTGTTCCAGTTCATGTGCTTGCCCCCCTGGTGACAGGTGGTACAGGCGGCGCTCTTTTCTTCGGCGGTCAGTTTCGAATTCTTGCTGAAGTTGCGGTCCGTGGCCGGACGGTCCTTGAGCTTCTGGGGATTGTTGGTGTGCAGGTCGCTCTCGCCGTGGCAGCTGGTGCAGCTGGGGGTGCGGCCGTCGGCAACGGTGCCGTGCTTGGTCTTCCCGATGTGCAGGAGCTTGGGTTCGTCTGACTCATCGTGGCAGCTGGTGCACTTGGCGTCGCCCTTGAGGACGAGATCCTTGGCCGCCGGTTTGGCGCCGGCCGGCGTGTCAGCGGCCGGTGCCAACGAGGCGCCGGCCAGGGCCCCGAGCACAAGGCACGAGGCGAACAACTGTCGCAAGAATTTCATGTCTTTCTCCCTAGTCCTGCAGTTCTTGTTTGGGCGGCACGACACGCAGGCGGGACGTGCCACCTCCTCCCCGCCTACTTGGCGAGGGAGAGGATCCAGTCGGTCAGGTTCTTGATGGCCGCCTTGTCCTTGGTCTTGAGGATCTTGTGCTCTTCCTCCTTGCCGTCTTCGAACTTCACCATTTCTGGAACAGTGAGGTGATGAAGCAGCTTGGCCTCGGCATCGGACTTGCCCTTGAGGGACTTGCTGATGTCGGTCAGGGACTTGGCTTCCTTCTTCTTGTCCAGGGCATGGCACTTGAAGCAGCCTTCCTTCTTGGCCAGCGCCTGGGCTTCGTCGGCATCGAATGCCAGGGCGGCGCTCGAGGCCAGCAAGCCCGTGACACACAACCCGGACATCACGACGGCCTGCAGTGTGGTTTTCTTCATCTCGACTCTCCTTCAGGGTGTGGGTGACGCATACGGAAACTCAGTGCTCATACCAACCGGTGAACATCATCTTGAACAGGCTGGACACCTTGGGGCCCATGGTGCCCAGATAGATGTGGCTGACCACGAACAGGATGATCACCGCCGCGCCCAGGTAGTGGATGAGGGCGACCGGCAGCAGCCCGTCGAGGCCGAACAGGGTGTCCGGCGCGAGCTGCGGGTAAAGGAAGATCAGGCCGCTGACGATCACCGCCGGCAGCACCAGATACATGATCGACCAGTAGGTCACCGCCTGCAGGGCATTGAAGTTGGTCTCGGGCGTCGGCGGGAAGGGCTCGGGCTCGCCCTTGAAGATGCCGGAGCCGTAGTACTGCATCTGCCGCAGGCAACGCTGGATGATGCCCGGCGGCTTGGGCACGTACTGCCACCAGTTGCCGGTGACGATGTTGCCGATCACGAAGACAGCATAGAGCCCGACCAGGATCACCCCGGCCACGTTGTGGATGCGGGCCGCCAAGGAGAACTCCACCAGCGGCAGCGCCGGGTCGGAGAAGTGCAGGCTGATCCCGGTGACCGCCAGCATGATGATGGCGAGGGCATTGCTCCAGTGCCACAGACGGATCCACAGGGGCAGCATGAAGACGCGCTTAGTCATTTTTCTTGCTCCTGCGCAGACGCGTGGTGATGATCCGGACCAGGCCGTGTCCGAGCACACCGACCACGGTGGCGCCGAACAGGACGATCAGGCCGAAGTCCAGGGTGGGATTGCGGGTGGCGCCCACCACGTAGGAGCTGCCCAGGATCACGCTGTTGATGAAGCCGTACTTGTGCTGCTCCTCGGTGGCCAGATGGCGGTACAGGCGCGCATTCAGCGAGGTGTTGGCGCTGTGGCAGGTGGCGCACTTCTTCTCGGCCTTGTCCTTGTTCTGGATCTCGTGGGACAGGGACAGCTTGTCTTCCGTCGGGGTGTGGCACTCGATGCAGCGCACGGCCTTCCAGTGCAGGCGGGTGTTGGGCAGCCAGCTGTGGATGTCGTCGATCGGAGGACGCTTCTTTTTCTCGGGGGCGATCCGCGCAAAGGCCAGGTCGGAATCGTGGCAGTCGAGGCAGATCTTGTTGTCCTGGGCGACGATCTTGTGCGGGTCGCGCAGCTTGCTCGCCAGGGCCATGGTGTGGGCGTCGTGACAGGTGACGCAGGTGAAGGTCTCGCTCAGGTTCTCGGCGTGCACCGACTTGTCGAACTGCCGCTCGATGCGCATCGCCTTGCGGGCGTGGCAGTCCTGACATTCGGAGAGACCCTCGCGGGCCTTGGCAGCATGAGGATGCGCATCGTAGCCGTCGCCATGACACTGGGAGCAGGCCATCTGGCCGTGATCGGATGCCGCGTAGGTATCCGCATGCACCAGATACTTGCGCAAGGCCTTGAGATCCATTCCTTCCTTGGGGGGCTTGCTGAGCCCCGCCTCGGAGTGACAGGCCAGACAGGCTGCATTGCCCGCCCGGATCTTCGCCAGCTCCTCGGGGCTGGGTGGATCATCGGCCAGAGCCGGAACTGCCGCCAGCACGACCAGTAGCGCGAGGATGCGCGACAGGGATTTCCTGAAATGACCGATCACGTGACTTCCTCAGTTTGCCGATGCAGGGAATTATGTTCTTAACCCATTTTTACAGGACAAAGCGATGCAGCTAATTGATCATGACTTGACGGAAATCAAGGCTGGCGGCCCTTCGCGGCGATGTTTCAGGGCACCCGGCACCCCACTCAGCATATTCATCAGCTTCTGCTGATTCAAACTTTATTACATATTTTTTGGCTCAAATAAGGGAAAACCCCTAGCGAAAACATGCCATTTTTCTTTCTTATTCCCTCGCTTCGAGCACCTCCACCGGCATCCCGGGCACGATTTCGGCCTCGGTGTCCGCAATGACGTTCTGCCCGAAGATCACCCCTGCCGGCGTCCGACGATAGGCCGCCAGGGTGCGCAGCGGTTCCTGGTCGAGCCCACGGCTGCCGGTCTCCGGATCTACCGTGGTGAATACACAACGCTCGCAGGGCTTCACGATGCGCAACACCGCATCCCCGATACGGATCCGCGTCCACCGGTCCTCCGCGTAGGGAGGGGCCCCATTGATCACCAGATTGGGGCGGAAACGCGCCATTGAGAGCGGTCGGCCGATCCGGGCACATAGGTCGTCCAGCGAAGCCTGCCCGATCAGCAGCAAGGGGAAACCATCGGCGAAGGACAACGGCACCTGGTTTTCACTGCGGACCCGTCGGGTCGTGTGGACACCGGTCCAGAGCAGTTTCAGGGGCGCGCCGATGAAAGCCGAGATCCAGGCATCAGCCTCGGCAGCCCCCTCCCAGGCCGGAAAAGCATCGCCCCAGACCGTGGCATCGGCAGGTCGGTCGAAGGCGGAATTCGGCACGTAAAGCGTCGAGCGCCCGGCCACGGACAGAGTCAGGCCATCGGCAGCGGGAATGGCCTGGACGCGCACCAACTCGGGGTACTCGCGCCCCGTGACGAAGCGGCCACGGACATCGGCAATCATCCAGCAACGGTCGTGGGGCAGACCTTGCAGGGTAAGCCAGGCCTTGTCGAGGCGTCGCCCGGCCATGGACTTGACCGGATAGTGGTAAAGGGCATCCAGCACAGGCTGTAGAGCAGTCATGGGAATCGATCCAGTCTCGGTTCTGGCGGGTCCGGCTGAACCCGCCGGAGAATTATGGCTGCGACCGCTGCTTGACGAAACGGAGCATCGCCTGCGGAAAGCCCCGCCTGGGGGGCGCGCTACAATGCAGTCTTTGCAAGCGCCACCACCACGCCATGACCTACGAAGAACACCTGGACGAAGTCGCCACCCTTCTATTCGAACGCTTTGGCCTGACCGAGCACGCAGCCATTCAGCTCGTCATGAAAGCCCAGGCCGCCGGCTACTTCAGCGGCCACGATGACGACCCGTCGATCTGTACCCAGCTGCGGGCCGAACAGGATGCCAAGCGTGTCTTCAAGGAGTACGGCAAGCCCGCCCCTGCCCCGGCGCCGGGCGGTCCGACCCGAGGGCGGCCCCGCAAATGACATTCATGGATGACAAGCGCAATACGGTTATGGCATAAACCAGGCTCGCAAATCTTCTGCTTGACCCACGGCATGCCCACGCGCCGCCTGATCGCCTTCCTTGCCGCGCTGTCCGGCGTTTCTGCCTGCGCGGCAGCGCCCCCTGATGATGGGGTGGAGTATCGGATCATCATCGGCTTTGCAGATCCCGTCCGTGGAGACGACCCACTGCTTCTAACCCGGCTCGCCCCTGCGGGAGCCAGGCTGCGCTTCGCGGCCAGCCTCTCGGCCAGCAGCCACGCCTATCGACTGAACTGTCCGGACATACCCGCCTGCGACCGGGCCCTGGAAGCCCTGAGAGCCCAGCCCGGCATTACCGACGTCCAAACCGATCACATCAAGGACATCCGATGAGCCTTCTCCCACGCCTCTGCCTGGCACTGGCCTCCCTCCTGCCCGCCCTCCATGCCACCCCGGCTAGCGGGGCGGATACTCCCGAAGCCCGAGTTATCGTCAAGCTCAAGACAAGCTCGGCCCTCAAGCAGATCCAGGCCGCCGGTCGGGTCGAGACACTGGGCCAACGCCTGGGGCTAGCCACCCGTCTGGCGGGGCAGCCCGCCCAGGATCTGCATGTGGTCCGCGCCAGCGGCCTCAGCTCGGAAGCCCTGGCGCGCCGGCTGTCCAGGGACGCGGATGTCGAGTACGCCGTGCCGGACCGCCTGAAGAAGGCCCTGGCCCTGCCGAATGACCCCCTCTTCGGCTCCCAGTGGTATCTCCATGCCTCCAGCGTCACCCAGCCCGCCGCCACCAATGCCCAGGCCGCCTGGGAACTGACCAGCGGCAATGCCGGCGTGATCGTCGCCGTGGTGGATACCGGCGTGCGCCTGGATCACGAAGACCTGGCCCCGCGCCTGCTGCCCGGCTATGACTTCATCTCGGATGACTTGCTCTCCGGCGATGGCCAGAACGGCAGAGATGCCGATCCGTCCGATCCGGGCGACTACCTCTCCACCGCTGACCTGGCCAACAACGACCTGCGCACCCTCTGCAACACCACCCTGCCCACCACCAGCAGCTGGCATGGCACCCAGGTCGCGGGCATTCTGGCCGCGGAGACCAACAACTCCCGCGGGATTGCCGGGATGGCCGGCAGCAGCCGCCTCCTGCCGGTGCGGGTTCTCGGCAAGTGCGGCGGTTTCGACTCCGACATCATTGCCGGCATGCGCTGGGCAGCAGGCCTGAGCGTGCCTGGCGTGCCGGCCAACCCCAACCCGGCACGGGTCATCAACGTCAGCTTGGGCGGGGAAGGCAGCTGCAATCCAGCCTTCGCTGCCGCCGTCGCCGAGATCCAGACCGCCGGGGCCCTGGTTGTCGCCGCTGCCGGCAACGAGACCGGTCCTGTCCTGGAGCCGGCGAACTGCACGGGCGTCCTGGCCGTTGCAGGGATCCGCCATGTGGGGACGAAGGTGGGCTATTCGAGCTACGGCGCGGCAGTGGGCATCAGCGCCCCCGCCGGCAACTGCGTGAATGTGCTGGCAGGGCAGCCCTGCTTGTTTCCCCTGATCAATACCATCAACCTGGGCAGCACCGCGCCGGCGGGCAATGGCTACACCGGGATCAATGATGTCACCGTGGGCACCAGCTTTGCGACGCCGCTGGTGGCCGGCACCGCCGCCCTGATGCTGGCGGCCAACCCGGCCTTGAGCGGCACCGAGATCATCCGTCTCATCAAGACGAGCGCCCTCCCCTTCCCCAGTGATGCCAGTCTGCCCAACTGCCCGCTGGTCACCTCCGACGGACAATGCAACTGCACCACCACCACCTGCGGTGCCGGCATGCTGAACACCGGCACCGCGGTGGCTGCAGCCCTGGCCACGGTCGCAACCGCCCCGGTGGCAAAGATCACTGTCGGCGGCACGCCCACCGCGCAAACAGCGTTTAGCCTGGACGCCTCCGGCAGCACGAGCGCCGACGGCAGCCGCATCGTCGCCTGGAAGTGGGTCCAGGTCAGTGGCCCCCAGCCCGGCAGCTTCAGCGCCGACAACGTGGCCACCCCCAGCTTCACCGCACCGACGGCTGGCATCTATGTGATCTCCGTCACCGTCACCACGGCCACGGGGCGGCAGGGCAGCAGCCAGACCAGCATTGAGGTGCAGGCAGCACCGGCCAAGTCCTCCGGTGGCGGTGGAGGCGGCAGCATGGATATGGCCACCCTGGCCCTCCTCGGGCTGCTGGCGCCCGTGGCCCTCCTGCTGCGCCGTCGCGGCCTGGCCTCCAGGGACTGACCCACCCGGCCTGCCACAAGGGCAGGCCTCACTCTGCTGGCGCTTGCATGGATTACTGTTTATTTATACAGTTAACCCATGCCAAGCGCCAATGCTCCCTCCTTTTCCTCACCGCCCTTTGCCGAGCTTTACTGTCGCAGCAATTTCAGTTTCCTCACCGGCGCCTCCCACCCGGAGGAGCTGGTCGCACGGGCGGTGGAGCTGGGTTATTCCGCACTGGCCATCACGGATGAGTGCTCCCTGGCCGGCATGGTGCGGGCCTATGCCGAATGGCAGAAGCTGCGCGCCTTGCAGTTCATCGTCGGAACGGTGGTCCAGCTGGTCGATGGCCCCAGGGTCGTGCTGCTGGCCACTCAGCGCGAGGCTTACGGGCGTCTGGTCCGGCTGATCAGCCTGGGGCGCAGGGCAGCGCCCAAGGGCCAGTACAGGCTTCAGCGCAGCGATCTGGAAAGTGGGCTCGAGGGCTGCCTGGCCCTGCTGGTGCCGCCGGACAGCTGCGGCACCACACCAGCCCTGCTCGCTGCTGACGCCCGCTGGCTGGCGGATGCCTTCCCCGGTTGCGCCTGGGTCGCGGCCACCTTCCCGCTGGGGGCCGACGACGCCCGACGGCAGGGCTGGATCGCCCATGCGGCGCAACAGGCCGGCATTCCGGTGGTCAGCACCGGAGCCCCGCTGATGCATTGCGCCGACAGGCAGCGCCTGGCCGATGTGCTGACGTCGCTGCGCCATCGGACCCCCCTCGACCGGGCGGGCTTTCGCCTCGGGGCCAATGCGGAAGCACATCTCCAGCCCACCTCGGTGCTGGCCCTGCGCCATCCCGCCGAATGGATCGCCGAAAGCCTGAAGATCGCCGCCCTGTGCAACTTCTCACCGGGTGAGCTGCGCTACGAGTATCCCGAAGAGATCATTCCACCCGGCCTCACCGCCAGGAGCCATCTGGCGGGACTTGTCGCCCTGGGGCTTGAGCGTCGCTACCCTCCCGGCCCCGACGGCAGGAGCCGCATCCCCGGCGACATCCAGAGCCGGGTCGAGCGGGAGCTCGCCCTGATCGCGGAACTGGGCTACGAGGCCTTCTTCCTCACCGTCGAAGACATCGTCCGCTTCGCCCGCAGCCGGAACATCCTGTGCCAGGGGCGGGGGTCGGCGGCCAATTCCGTGGTCTGCTACGCCCTGGGCATCACCGAGGTTGCCCCCGAAGAGGCTACCCTGCTGTTCGAGCGCTTCATCTCCCGGGAAAGGAATGAGCCACCCGACATAGACGTGGACTTCGAACACGATCGGCGGGAGGACGTCATCCAGTACATCTACGGCAAATACGGCCGTGACCGGGCCGCCCTGGCCGCCACGGTGATCCGCTACCGTCCCCGCAGCGCCCTGCGCGATGTGGGCCGCGCCCTCGGCTTCGACCCCGGCCAACTGGACCAGTTGACCCGCCACCTGGCCTGGTGGGACGGCCGCCAGGTGGCGCCCGAAAGAATCCAGGAAGCTGGGCTCGATCCCCACAGCCCACGGGTGATCCTGTTGCTCGAGTTGGCCAACACGCTGATCGGCTTTCCCCGCCACCTGTCCCAGCACGTGGGCGGCTTCGTCATTTCCCGGGGCCCCTTGGTGGAGCTGGCGCCGGTCGAGAACGCCGCCATGGAAGACCGAACAGTCATCCAGTGGGACAAGGACGATCTGGAAACCCTTGGCCTGATGAAGGTCGATGTGCTCGCCCTGGGCATGCTGTCCGCCATCCGGCGCAGCCTCGAGCTGATCGCCACCTGGCGGGGCGAGCCCGCCTTCGAGATGTCCCAGATTCCACGCGGGCAGGAGGCTGTTTACAACATGCTGTGCCAAGCCGATGCGATGGGGGTCTTCCAGGTGGAATCCCGCGCCCAGATGAGTATGCTGCCGCGCCTGCGTCCAAGGTGTTACTACGACCTGGTGGTTGAAGTCGCCATCGTCCGCCCCGGGCCCATCCAGGGTGGCATGGTCCACCCCTATCTCGAGGCCCGCGCCCGGCTGGCGCGGCATGAAACCATCTCCTATCCCCACCCCGAACTCGAGCCCGTGCTGGCCCGTACCCACGGCGTGCCGATCTTCCAGGAGCAAGTCATGCAACTGGCCATGGTTGCCGCCGGCTTCACCCCTGGCGAGGCGGACCAGCTGCGACGGGCCATGGGTGCCTGGGGGCGTCAGGGTGAACTCACCCGCTACCAGCAGAAGCTCACCGACGGCATGCTGCTGCGCGGCTACAGCAAGGACTTTGCCGACGCCCTGTGCCGGCAGATCCAGGGTTTCGGCAGCTATGGTTTTCCCGAATCCCACGCGGCCAGCTTCGCCCACCTGGTCTACGTATCGGCCTGGATCAAGTGCTTCCATCCGGCAGCCTTCCTGTGTGGCCTGCTCAACAGCCAGCCCATGGGCTTCTACGGGCCGTCCCAGCTGATTCAGGACGCCCGCCGCCACCAGGTGGAGGTACGTCCCGTGGATGTCACCGCCAGCGACTGGGCATGCACCCTCGAACCCTCCTCACCTTCTTCTTCAACGCCCCCGGCGGCTCGCCTCGGCCTGCGCCTGGTCAAGGGGTTCCATGCGTCGGCAGCGGAGCGAATCCGCAGCGCCCGCCAGATACGCCCATTTGTCTCGGTGTCCGACCTGGCCCGGCGGGCCGCGCTCACCCCTGCCGAACTGGAATGCCTGGCTACCGCCGGCGCCCTCGCCCGCCTGGCTGGCAACCGTCACCAGGCCAGATGGGCCGCGGCTGGCAGCCAGACGCCGCCCGGTCTGCTCCACGACACCCCGGTGGAGGACCCGGCCGACGCCTGCGCCGCGCTGCCTGCCCCGTATGAAACCCAGGACATCATTGCCGACTATGCCCGCCTGGGTTTCAGCCTGGGCCGTCACCCCCTCAGCTTCCTGCGTGGTCTGCTCCATGCCGAACGCTTCCTGAGCGCGGCCGAGATCGCCGACTGCCCGGATCGCAAGCTGGCCAGGGCGGCCGGCATCGTCACCTGCCGGCAACGGCCCGGAACGGCCAAAGGCACCCTGTTCGTCACCCTCGAAGATGAAACCGGCTGGATCAACGTCATCGTCCGGCCCGAACTGCTGGAGGCAGAACGCCGCATCCTGCTGAGAGCCACCCTGCTTGGCGTGTATGGGCAGATCAGCCGCCAGGGCAGCATCGTTCATCTGCACGCCAAGCGGGTGGTTGACCGCTCGGCCCAGCTTGGGCGCCTGAATACCCGCAGCCGGGATTTTCATTGAACCCTGTTCCGGAGCCGTGGTCTTCGCGTGCACAACCGACTTATTCCGGAGTTTTTCATGCAAGCGCGCCGCCATCTCGGATTTGTCACCGGCCTGATCGCCGCCCTCCTGCTCCTGACCGCCTGCAGCAACTCGACCCTCAAGTCTGTCTGGCGGGACGACCGGGACATCGGCACCATCCCCCGCAAGCTCGTCGTCTTCGTCGCCGTGAAAGACGACAACCTGCGCCGCATGGCAGAAAACAGGATCGTCCAGTCCCTCCCCGCCGGCTATGGCGCCAGCGCCGGGCATACCCTCGAACTGGATCCTCAGCTCGAATCCGCCAGTCTGCGTGCCCGCCTGACCGCCGAAGGCTACGACGGCGCCCTGCTGGCCCGTCTCGTCTCCGTGGATACCTCCCAGACCGTTGTCCCACCCCAGACCCAGTTCGGACCCGACCTCATGTTCCGGCGCTTCGGCCCCCGCTACAACAGCTTCTATTCCGCCTATCCCTACGTTTACACCACCCCGGGTTACACCATCAACAACACGACCGTCGTCGTCGAAACCCTGCTTTACCGTCTGCCAGAAGGCAAGCCGGTATGGACGGCCGTCAGCGAGACCCTCAATCCACGCTCGTCAGCCCAGGTCATCGAAGAACTGATCAAGCTGGTCGGTGGAAAACTGGGGGACGAGGGGCTGCTACCGACCCGTCGATGAACGGGAGGCTTTCTGACTAAAACCTGACAAAACCCTTTCATTCAAATGGGTATTGCTCATTTTCTTAACCAGCCTTAACATGCGAACCATTCTTATTTGCAAGTGGGTCGCATTTTCACCCCCTTGCTTGCGCAAGCCAGCCAAGCCAAGCCTCGACCAGCCCAGCCAGCCAGCGACGAGAAACCCCGACAACGCCCCACGTTGTGTCGTCGCCCGCGGATTTTTCCGCCGAAACCCTGGAGCCTTTCGATGCGCCGCCTTGCCCGTGCCGCCTGTACCCTGCTGGTGCTCACCCTCACCGCCTGCGGCGGTGGAGGAGGAGGATCAGGAACGGGGACCCCCTCCTCCGCCCTGTCCGCCGCGGCACAGATCGGCGAGAAACTCTTCAACGAACCCCTCCTGTCCAGCACCGGCAACCAGTCCTGCGCCAGCTGCCACGACAAGAACAACCACCACGCAGCCCCCGACAACCGCTCCGTCCCCGCCGGAGCCACCCCTGGCCACGAGGCAGGCCGCCAGGCTCCTTCCCTGCAGTACCTGAAGTTCAATACGGCTTTCTTCTTCGACAAGGATGGCACACCGACAGGTGGCTTCACCTGGGACGGACGTGCCGCCAGCTTCGCCGAACAGGCCGCCGGCCCCCTGCTGAATCCCAACGAGATGGCCAATCTCAGCGTCGAGGACGTGGTGGCCAAGCTCAAGCGCTCCAGCCACGCGGCGGAGTTCCGCCGGGTGTTCGGCGACGACATCCTGGACCGTCCCGCCGATGCCTTTGCCCGCCTGCAGTACGCATTGCAGCAATACCAGCAGGAAGATCCGGACTTTGCCCCCTTCAGCAGCAAGTTCGACTTGTGGCAGGCCGGCAAGGCCCAACTCAGCGCGGCGGAGCTGCGGGGTTGGTCCCTGTTCAACGACCCGAACAAGGGCAACTGCGCGGCCTGTCATGTCAGCACCGGCGTCGGTGGCAAGCCCGCGCTGTTCACCGACAACACCTATGACGTGCTCGGCGTTCCCCGCAACATGGAAATCGCCGCCAACGCCGACCCCGCCTACTACGACCTTGGCCTGTGCGGCCCAACCCGGACTGATCTGACGGCGCGGACTGATCTGTGCGGCGCCTTCCGCGTCCCCAGCCTGCGCAACGTGGCCAAGACCGCACCCTATTTCCACAACGGTGCAATCAAGACCCTCACCGATGCCGTGCGTTTCTACGTCCGGCGGGATACCCATCCGGAAGAGTGGTACCCCACTGACAGCAACGGCGTGGTGCAGAAGTTCAATGACCTGCCTGCCGCCTACCAGCGCAATGTGAATGTCACCGAGGCGCCCTACAACCGCAGCCGCGGTGGCACGCCGGCCCTCGACGAGACGGAGATTGCCGACCTGGTGAGCTTCCTCGGCACCCTGACCGACGGCTACACCCCTTGAGCCTCCTCTCCTCCCTTGAATGTCACCTTCCGGAGTCGTCCCCATGAAGATCACCCCCCTCTGTCTGGCCATGGCCACCCTGTTCTCCACGGGTGGCGCCCAGGCCGCCAGCGATGCCAAGCTGCTGGCCCGCTTTGAAAAGCTGGCCGCCGAGCTCGAGGCCGTCAAGGCCGAGCTCAAGGCGGTCAAGGCCCAGGTCGCCGCCCAGCCCACCAACCCGCCGACCGCCTCCCAACCGGTGGCCCAGGCCACTGCAGCACAGGGGAGCGTGGCGGCTCCGCGCGTCTCGTCCGCCGCGCCCCCCGTCCTGCCGTCCCCCGAGACAAGCCTGGCGACCCGCGAGGCCTACAGCGCCCCGCTCTCCGCGCCAGCCAATCCGACCAGCTTCTTCGGCTATGGCGAGATCAACTACAACCGCCCCTTCCGCAACCAGAGCCAGACCCAGATCGATGTCCGCCGGGTCGTGCTGGGGGTCTCCCATCAGGCCTCCGAGCGCACCCGCATCGTTACCGAGCTGGAGTTCGAACATGCCGTCACCTCCGCGGACGACTCCGGTGAAGCCGCCATCGAGCAGGTGTATGTCGAACATCGCCTCAACGACAACATCGGCCTCAAGGGTGGTCTGTTCCTGATTCCGCTGGGCTTCCTGAACCTCAAGCACGAGCCGCTCACCTACTACGGGGTCGAGCGCAACTTCGTGGAGACCGCCATCATCCCCAGCACCTGGCGGGAAGTCGGCCTGTCGGCCTTCGGCGTCAGCGATGCCGGCCTGCGCTGGGATGTGGGTGTGACCAGCGGCTTCGATCTGAATAAATGGGATCGGACCAGCACCGAAGGCCAGGAGTCGCCCCTCGGCGCGATTCACCAGGAAGGTCAGTTCGCCCGCTCCAACAACATGTCGGCCTATGCCGCCCTGAGCTGGCGCGGCACCCCTGGCCTTGACGTCGGCGCCGGCGTCTTCTCCGGCAAGGCTGCCCACAAGCTCAAGGACCCATCCACCGCCAATGCCGGGCAGTACGCCAGCGGTGCCCGTGTAACCCTGTGGGATGCCCATGCCCGCTGGACCCCCGGCAATTGGGACCTCGCCGCCCTCTACGCCCGCGGTACCATCACCGACACCAGCGAGCTCAACGTCCAGCTCGCCGGCGGCACCCTCGTACCCAAAACCTTCTTTGGCTGGTACACCCAGGCGGCTTACCGTATCTGGGAGCATGGCGAATACCAGCTGAGTCCGTTTGCCCGTTACGAGGTCTTCAATACCGCCTCCGGATTCGCCGCACCGGCCTGGGTCGGGGCCAGCCCCTTGCAAGACGAGAAAGTCCTGACCACCGGTGCCAACCTGAAGGTGGGCGAGAACGTGGTGCTGAAGGCAGACGTCCAGCGGTTTCAGGTGGACCGCAGCCGCGACCGACTCAATCTGGGCATCGGTTACCAGTTCTGACCCCCCGGTGCCCGGGATCGCAACGCGCCTCCCATCGCCCTGTGGCCCTGACGGCCGCAGGGCCTTTTCAGTTTTCTGGATGGCCCCAGCATGAACCACACCGCCAAGACCTGGAGCACCACGCCCCTGCTTGCCCTTGCCAGCGCCGGCCTGCCGGCCCTGTGTCCGCCCTGCGTACAGGCAGCAGCAAGCATGAGCCCCGAACAGGCCGCCCATGCAGCCTTTCCCGACGCGGACCGTTTCGACGCACGTACTCTGCGCCTGAACAGCGATCAGCTGCGCAGCCTGGATGCCGTTGCGCCGGTACGGCAGCGTGGCGAGCTCCGGCTGATCGACGCCTGGGCGGGCTCCCGGTTGCTCGGCACGCTGTACATCGATGACGTCATCGGCAAGGTGGAATGGGTCACCTATGCCCTGGCCCTGAGCGCGGATGGCAGCGTACGCAGCCTCGAGATCCTGGAGTACCGCGAGACGCACGGCTTTGAGGTGCGCACCCCGAGCTGGCGCAAGCAATTCGCCGGACGCCGGGCGGACACCCCCTTCCGTTTCGGTGATGACATCAAGAACATCAGCGGCGCCACCCTGTCCTGCGCCCACCTCACCGCCGGGGTTCAGCGCCTGCTGACCCTGCACACCCAGCTGACGAAGCTGCCCGCCAGATGAGCGACCAGCGTGTCCGTCGTGTGCGTCCGCTGCTCGGCACCTATGTGCAGGTGGAGGTCTGCGCCACGGACACCGCCAGCGCCGGACGGGCCATCGAGGCAGCCTTCCAGCGCCTCGAGGCCGTGCATCGGAGCCTGAGTTTTCACAGCCCCGACAGCGAACTCAGCCGGGTGAACAGGGAGGCGCACCGACGGCCGGTAGCGGTGTGTCCCGACACCCTGGCGGTATTGCGCCAGGCACTGTATCTGTCCCGGGCCTCCGGTGGCCGCTTCGACCCCTGCATCGCCCCCCAACTGGTGCGGGCAGCCCTGTTGCCGGCACCGGCCCCCCTGCCGGAGACACCGGGGCACTGGTCCTGCGTACACCTGGACGAAGACGCCCGGACAGTCCGCTTCTCACAGCCACTCTGGCTCGACCTCGGCGGGCTCGCCAAGGGCTATGCGGTCGATGCCGCCATCGAGGCCATTGCGGCACATCCGGTCGAACGTGCCCTCGTCAATGCCGGTGGAGACATGCGCGCCTACCGTCGGACACCGGGACAGCCGGGGTTTCCCGTATCGCTGCGCAGCCCTTTCGACGCCCGCGAGACGCTCGCTCTGGGGATACTTGAAGACGGCGCGCTTGCCACCTCGGGAGAGGCCTTGCTCGGACGGCCGAAGAAGGAAGCGGGCCTGTCACCGCTGGTCGATCCCGCACTCGGCATCCGCCCGGCCCAGGCACGCAGCATCACGGTGCTGGCACCCTCGTGCTGGCTGGCCGACGGCATGACCAAGATCGTCGGCCTGCTGGGTCAGAGCAGTCAGCCCATCCTGGAACAACACGGCTGCCACGCGGCCATCATCGACCCCGAAGGAGAACTCCATGCAAGCCCAGGCTTCTGGCAGGCCATCCATCGACCCACGCCCGAGAGAGCGCCTACCCATGCATGAGGGACTGCATCAGCGCCCGCGCAAGGCCGTACGCCCAGGACGCCGGCAGCGGCTCGCCACCTACTGGGCCAGCGCACTGCTGCTGGCCAGCGGGGTGCTCTGGCTGGTGGCCCACCACCTGCTGCCCCTGCCTGAATTCGCTGCCCGCCATCCCCTCGAACCCTGGGCCATGCGCCTGCACGGTGGCGCCACCCTGTTCGGGCTTGCCGTGTTCGGCAGCCTGTGGGGTGATCATGTACTCCCCGCCTGGAAGCAGGGGCGCCACAGGGCGCACGGTGGTGCCCTGGCCCTGTTCTGGCTGTGCCTGATCCTGACCGGCTACGGGTTGTACTATCTCGCCGACGAAACGGCCCGTGCCCTTGCCAGTAACAGTCACATCGCACTGGGGACCCTGCTGGTCATCGGATTGGCCGTGCATGTCGGTATGGCCGGCCGGCACCGCCGACCCCAAGCAAGCTAGGCCTGCAAGCCATCAGGCGCCGCCCGCGCGCTCCCGGCGACGGTAGTGGACCACCGCCGGTGCCACCAATACGGCTCCGGCCATCACCAGCAGGAACAGTGGCCACAGCACCGGGCTGTTCCACTCCGCCCGCATGCGCTCCCGTTGAGCCACATCGATGCGCTGATACTTGAGCGTGTTGCGGATGATCTTGCCCGGCTTGCGGTTGAACAACCAGCCATGCTGCAGGGTGTAAGCCTTCTCATAGAAGCCCCAGACCCACGGCGCATCGCGCTGCAGGATGGCCAGCATGCGCGTGATGATGGCCAGACGCTCGGGGCTGTCGGGCATGGCCTTCATCTGCTCGAAGAGCCGGTCGTACTCCGCATTCTGGTAATTGGCCGCATTCTCGCCCTGGCTCTTGACCTTGCCCTGGGGGCCGTAGAGCAGGAACAGGAAATTCTCCGGATCCGGATAATCGGCATTCCAGCCCCAATAGAACAGCTGGGCATTGCCCTTGCGGATCTTGTCCTGGAAACGGTTGTAGTCGGTGGCCCGCACCACCAGCTGGACATCGAGCTTGCGCAGCTGCTTGGACAACCAGTCGAGCGTGGACTTGTCCCCCATGCCGCTGCCCGTGGTGTCCAGGTTCACCACCAGGGGCTCGCCGGTCTTGCTATCCCGGCCGCCGGGGTAGCCGGCCTCGGCGAGCAGCCTCCGGGCCTCCTCCACAGACTTGCGCAGAGGCTTGCCGTCCACCCAGTCGTAAACCTGCGGATTGATCCCTGCCTCCCCCCCCTGGTGCCCGAAGATGCCGGGCGGGATCGGGTGCATGGCGGGAACCCCCCGCCCATTCTGGAACACCGAGATGAACTCTTCCTGATCGATCACCACCGACAGGGCCAGCCGCAGCTTGCGAGCCCGCTCGCTGCTGCCCCCCACCACCGGATCCAGCATGTTGAAACCCATGTACATGACCGTGGGTGCCACGGAGGTATTCAGCCGGATCCCCTTGGCCCTCATCTCGTCGCTGAGGGCCACATCCCCCTGGCCACCCATCTGCACGGCCTGGTCGAAGTTGTCGGATGACACCCCGGAGGCATCGTAGTACCCCTGCAGAAACTTGTTCCAGTAGGGGATGCTCTCCTTCTCCCGCGTGAACACCACCTTGTCGATGAAAGGCAGTAGCTTGCCGCAATCCACCAGCAGACCCGCCTCCTTGTCTCCCGCCTCACCCTCGCAGGGATAGCTTTCACCGTGGAAGTTGGGGTTACGGACCAGGGTCATCCGGGCGTTGGGGTTGTTCTCCTGCAGCATGTAGGGCCCGGTGCCCACCGGCCAGCTGTCCAGGGTGAGGTTACGCTCGGCCATACCTGCCTGCGCGAAGAACCGGTCCGCCTCATGGGGAACCGGCGCGAAGAAGGGCATCGCCAGCCAGTACGGGAACTGCGGATAGGCCCCCGTGATGTGGATGCGGTAGGTGTATCGATCGACCAGCTCCACGCCTTCCATCGAATACTTGCGTAGGTCGATCCAGGTCTGGCGTCCCGTGGCCTTCTCATCCTCCTGGAGCCGCTGGTGCAGCGCCTTGAGCCCGATGATGTAGTCTCCCATCAGCTCAAGCACCGGGGAATGCAGTCTGGGGTGGGCGAGGCGCTTGATCTGATAGACGTAATCCTCGGCGGTCAGCTCGCGGGTTCCGGTCTGCGGGAAATCCCCCACGCTGCGCTTGCCTGCGAGATCCTCCGGCTTCAGGTCGAGATACAGCGGCTGGCCATCAGCCCCCTGCGCAAAAGCCGGATGCGGCTGATAGCGAATGCCCGGCCGGA
>JAFLDU010000069.1 GCA_017309145.1 Zoogloea sp.
CTCGGAAACACCGCCCCATGACTGATCTGAACCAGTTCCTGTCCCGTGCCGAGCGCCTGCTCGAGCGCCTGGAGCAGTTCCTCCCCCCCGCCCTCACCGAACCCGACTGGGGCGCCTCGGTGGCCTTCCGCTGGCGTCGCAAGGGCAAGGCCGCCGGCCTGCAGCCGGTGCCCCGCCCGCACCAGATCCGGCTGTCCGACCTGCAGGACATCGACGACAAGAAGGAGCGCATCGTTGCCAACACCCGCCAGTTCCTGGCCGGCAAGCGGGCCAACAACGTGCTCTTGACCGGCGCTCGGGGAACCGGCAAATCCTCCCTGGTGAAAGCCGTCCTGACCGAGTTTTCGAGCCAAGGCCTGCGCCTGATCGAGGTGGACAAGGACGACCTGATCGACCTGCCCGACATCGTCGAACAACTCGAAGGCCGCCCGGAGCGCTTCATCCTGTTCACCGACGACCTGTCCTTCGAAGACGGCGAACCCGCCTACAAGGCCCTCAAGAGCGTGCTCGACGGCTCCGTCGCAGCGGTGCCCGACAATGTGCTGATCTACGCCACCTCCAACCGGCGCCACCTGATGCCCGAGTATTTCGCCGAGAACGCGGCCACCAAGCACCTGGACGGCGAGGTGCACCCCGCCGAGGCGGTGGAAGAGAAGATCTCCCTGTCGGAACGCTTCGGCCTGTGGATCTCCTTTTACCCCTTCAGCCAGGATGAATACCTGGCGGTGGTGCGCCACTGGCTCGGCGAGTTCGGCGTCCCTGCCGAGGCCATTGCCGGCGCCCGCGGCGAGGCCTTGCAATGGGCTCTCCTGCGTGGCTCCCGAAGCGGCCGGGTCGCCTGGCAGTTCGCCCGCGACTACGCCGGGAGATTCGACGCATGAAGAAGATCGTCCATGTGGCCGCGGCGGTGATCACCCGGCCGGACGGCAGTGTCCTGCTGGGCCAGCGGGCCCCCGACACCTTCTACCCGGGTTACTGGGAGTTTCCCGGCGGCAAGGTCGAGGCCGGGGAAACGCCGCGCGACGCCCTGGTCCGCGAGCTGTCCGAAGAGCTCGACATGGAGGTGCTCGCCGCCTACCCCTGGCTGACCCGCGAACATGTCTATGAGCATGCCCACGTCAGCCTGCACTTCTTCGAGGTCCCGGCCTGGCGCGGCGAGATCCACGACCGGGTGCATGCTGCCCTGAGCTGGCAGCATCCGGAGCGCTTCGAGGTCGGCCCCATGCTGCCCGCCAACGGCCCGATCCTGAAAGCCCTGCGTCTGCCCCGCCAGATGGCCATCACCCACGCTGGCGAGATCGGCTGCGACACCCAGCTGGCTGCGCTGGACGGTGCCCTGGACCGTGGCCTGCGCCTGGTCCAGATCCGGGAGCCCGGACTGCCCGCCGAGGTGCGCGAGGACTTTGCCCGCGAGGTCACGGCCCGCTGCCGCGCCCGCGGGGCATTGGTCATGGTCAATCAGGACATCGAACTGGCAAGTCGCATCGAAGCCGACGGCGTGCATCTACCGTCCCACGCGCTGAGCTCACTGAAACGCCGGCCCGCTCTGGAATGGGTGGGCGCGTCCTGCCACACCCGCGACGAACTGCTCAAGGCCGCGGGCCTCGAACTGGACTACGCCCTGCTCGGCTCGGTGGCCCCGACCGCCAGCCATCCGGAACGCAGCCCGCTGGGCTGGCCGGCCTTCGCCGATCTGATCCAGGGGCTCCCACTGCCCGTACTGGCCCTGGGCGGCCTCACCCCGGATCATCTGACGCAGGCAAAGACCCACGGCGCCCATGGCGTCGCCGGCATCAGGAGTTTCTGGAAGACTTGAGAAGAGCGCCGTCTGCGGTCGGGCAACGCGGGCAGCCTAGTGACTGCGGGGGCTCAGCGGATCTGCATCGTTGTCGAGGGGAGACTCCCCTTCGACACGATAGACATCGGAAGCCCACGCCCCCAGATCGATCTGGCGACAGCGCTCCGAGCAGAACGGCCGCTGGGGACTCTGCGGCCCCCAGACGACATCCTTGGCACAGGTCGGGCACTTCACGACGCGAGGGGGCTTGGCGGCTTCGGTCACAGATGGCAAAAGACAATATCAAAAAAACAACACACAATCCAGCAGCTGCAAACAGGTCGCAGGAAGTCTGCTGACCCGCTCGGCTGCAACGCTCGCTCACGACTGGCAGCCCGCTCGGGCGCAGCACGCGGATTATTGATTGAGCACCCACGATGTGTCCACATCGCCTCACGCCCCCCTCGAAACCAGTCAAGAGGCGAAAGGCACGTAGCCAGACGGAGGCAGGCAGGCTAAGTCGGCTCCCACACCCGACGGACAACGCCCTCTGAGCTGGCTCGACAGCAAGGCTGAACTTAGCAATACTGTACTATATTTTGTACATCTTACTTAATCGGAGCCTGCCATGGCTTTCTCGGTCAATGACGTGATCCCACTCTCCCAGGCCCGTGCCAACCTGTCGGAGTTAGCCGATCAGGTCAAAGCTGGCGCAGAGAAGATCATCACCAAGAATGGCGAGAGCTACGTCGCACTGATCGACGCTCAGCGACTTGACCACTACCATCGCCTCGAGCGGGCGCACATCCATCTTCAGCTACTCGATGAAGCAGGCAAAGGCCTTGACGACATCGCAGCCGGCCGCATTGCAGACGCCACGACTGCCCTGCACGCAATCAAACGCCGCCGAGCACTCAAGAAGAGCGGCTGACCCGTGCCAGCCGAGCAACTCACAGTCAAGCTCACCAGAAACTTTGAGCGCAATCTGAACGACGTCGAACGCTTCCTCGAAGAGAGCGAAGCCAGCGGTGCATTCGATATGCTTCTTGATGAACTGACTGAAACAGTCATCCCGAATCTTGAGAGCTTCCCCAAAATGGGTCGGCCGTTTCTTGATCGCCCTGCACTATCCGTTGAAGCCATGGGCCGGGTTGCAAAGCTTCGCACACAGCTTGACGACCTCGGTAGCGGGTCAGACATCCGTGAGTACGTATTGAGTCACTATCTTGTGCTGTACGCAGTCACAGAGACGATGGTTTATCTGCTGTCGATCCGACACCATCGACAGCTTTCTTTTGATTTTGCGGATCTCTGGTAACGCCGCTGCTCTGCGTCTGCTGATCCGCCCTGGACTTCCTCAGATCCACACTCACCCCCTGCGCAGCCACACACCTGGCCACGCTGGACTATTGAGCCCCAAGGATCTTCCGCGAGACACCAAGAAGAAAAAATCTTCAGATCAACAACCTGAAGCCGTTCTCGAGCCAACCTGAGCGGCCTTGAGACGCTGCTACAGATTGCAGAAAGTCAGCTCAAAAGGCACATCCACCTCAGCCTGACGCGGCCTGGCCACTGTTTCAGCCTGCATGAAGCGGATGTTGAGGGCGTATTTGTTGGCACTGGTTTCCGGCACGCACATGGCCGTGCCGGCCAGACGGATGCGGATCATCTGGGCCGTACGCCCGCCCATGGTCTGCTGGAAAGCGCCCCGCTGAGCCAGCAGCTCTTCAGGGCGCCCACTGGCGCGCAGCAGGCGCAGCACGATGGCCAGGCCATCACGGATCGGCAGCAGGGGATGGACCCACGCCCCCAGGTCTCGCCGCCGGGACTCGACCTCGCGGTTCAGCCAATGATGGTAAGACGGCAGGTCGAATTCGCAGGCGCCACCCGGGATCGCCGCCCGGCTGCGGATGTTCATCAACCACTCGTTCTCGCGCAGGTACTGCCCCGTCTTGCCTGCCATGGCCAGCAGGGAGGCCGAAGCCTGCTCGATCTCGTAGAGCGCCCCGGACAGGGCCTCTTCGGAGATCTGGGGATTGTTGCGGAAGGACAGCAGGATCTGGCGCTGGCGCTCGAGTTCCTGAACGAGATCGACCTTCAGGTCGGCCCGGCTGGCCACTTCAAGGATCTCGAACAGGGTGATCAGGGCCACGTGATGCTCGAGGGAACCCTCTGCACGCACGAAATGCATGACCTTTTCGAAAAGGTCTTCAAGGCGTAACAGCGTGCGGATCCTCTCGTTGAGCGGATATTCGTAAGTGATCACGCGCGCGCCTGGGCCTGGATGGAGTTGAAGTGGTGACAAAAGCCGGAATCAGTCCCCAGAATCATATCACACGGCCCCTTCGGAAGCGGCGAGCCCCAGGTAACGCTGGTGCAGCACCTGAACCTGCCCCCGTAGCGCCTCCATCGCGCTACTGTTATCGATCACGTCATCCGCAGCGGCGAGCCGCTGGGCCCGGGAGGCCTGCACCGCCATGATGGCGCGCACCTGGCTTTCCTCCAGCCCGCTGCGCCGCATGACCCGCTCAACCTGCAGAGCTTCGGGGCAATCGACCACGCACAGGCGTGCCACCCGCTCCCGGTAGGTCCCGGATTCAATCAGAAGAGGCACAGCCAGGATCACATAGGGCGTGGTCGCTTCCGCACAGCGGCGCGCGCTCTCTTCGCGGATCATGGGATGCAGGATCGCCTCCAGCCGCTTGCGCGCATCGGGAAGCTCGAAGGCCAGGGCCCGCATCGCTGCACGGTTCAGTGCACCATCCGGTGCCACCACGCCATCGCCGAACGCCTCACGGATCGCCGCCATGGCCAGGCCGCCCGGAGCGGTCAACTCGTGGGCGATGCTGTCGGTGTCGACGATGCACGCGCCATGGGCCTCGAACAGGTCGGCCACCGCGCTCTTGCCGCTGCCGATTCCACCGGTCAGCCCCACCACGAAAGGCTGCTGCTGCGGCTTCATTGCGCACACTCCAGGCGACTTGCGCCACGCAGCCGCTCCGACAGGTCGCTGACCAGGGTCGCCAGACCGTCACCGGGGCCGCGGACCTCGATGCGGACCGCCCCCGCCCCGCGGGTCGCGATCTGGGCGCTGCGCACGCCCTTGTCCTTCAGGCTCTCCAGGTGACGTTTGGCGGCAGCTTCGTTCTTGTAGAGCCCCAGGGAAATGGCGTACTGGCTGGGGCCGGCATCCTGCACCACGAACAGTTCATCCACGCCGAGACGGCGAAGCTCGGCAACCTTCTTGTCAGCCCCCTCCTTGCTGCCCTGGGAGGGGATGTGCACCCACCAGGACGAGGGCGCCTCACTGCGCCGTTCCGTCAGCGCAAAACCGGTCCCCGCCTTGGAGATACGCGCGGTCAGCTCGCCCACCTGTTCGGCGTTGAGGCCTGCAAACACCACGCAGGCCTGCGGTGCCTGGGCATCGGTGGCAGCTTCGGCCGGTGCGGCAGCGGCCTTGACCTCCTCCTCGACCGGCGCCGCACGGACGGCAACAGGGGGGGCTGCCGGTGCGGGCGAGGCGGACACCAGATGCAGGCGCTCCGGATTGAGCTGATTACTCAAACGCTCGGGTTCACCATGATAGCCCGCGCCGCCCAGCCACCCTTTCCAGAGCGCCAGGGCCAGCAGATTGGCAAAGAGGAGGACGATGATCGCAATGCGCAAAGGAGCCATGACCGAAGACTAACCGATCAGGCAGGACGGGAAAAGGCGCCCATTGCAGGAGAGCCGCAGCCCACGCCTCATCGCGCCCTCAGCATGTGCACCAGGCCCTCGAGCACCAGGTTGTCCACCTGCTGAAGCGGGCAGCCGAGCAGGGGCGAAAGCACCGCAGCCGCCCCGCCATTGAGCAGGCAGATGGAGCCCGGCTCGGCCTCGACGAGACGGTACATGCGTTCGATGGCCCCCACCTGGGCATGCAGGCAACCCGTGAAGATGGCGTCGGCGGTACGCTGCGGAAAGGCCTCGAAACGACCGTCGGCGAAGGGCAGCTGGGCGGTGTCGCGCGCCAGGGACATGCGCATCAGCTCCAGCCCGGGCAGGATCACGCCCCCCCGGAAACACCCCTGACCGTCCAGCACATCCGCTGTCGTGGCCGTGCCGGAGGTCACCACCAGGGCCGCGGCCCCATGCAAGGCGCGGGCGCCGACCAGGGCCGCCCAGCGATCGGCCCCCAGGCGGGACGGGTCCTGGTAAGCGTTGCGCACGCCGAACCCCTCCCGCTCCGGCCGGATCCATTCAGCCCCCAGGCCGCGGGCAGCCAGCATCGCCCCGATCCGCCCGGCCACACTTGAACCGGCCACATTGGCCCCCAGCACCCGGCGCACCGCGCCGAAGCCGGCCAGCACTTCACCCAGGCCATCCAGGGCCGTCAGCAGCACCGCCCCCTGTCCGCGCCATGCCACACCGTCGTGCAGACCCCACTTGAGGCGGGTGTTGCCTACATCGAACACAAGATCCATCAACTCACCACCCGCAAGGACACCTCGCCGGACAACACCCGGCGCATGCCCGTCTCGGTCTCCAGCAACAAGGCGCCATCCTCGTCCACCCCGGCACAGCGGCCGCTGAGGGATTCGGCCTCGCCCAGGATGCGCACCGGCAGGTCGGCAAAGGCGTTGCGCTGCTGCCAGGCTCCGCGCAGGGCCGGAAAGCCGGCCGAAGCATAGATTTCAAACAAGGCGTGGAGCTCGGCCAGCACGCAGCCCAGCAGGGCACTGACCCCAGGGGGAGAAGGGAGACAGGCCGACAGGTCGGTGACCCCGGTGGGGTAGTCGATGGCGGCATCGGGCGGCAGCCGCAGATTGATGCCGATGCCCACCACTGCAGCCGGGGTCCGCCCACGGCCGGGCATCAGCTCGACAAGGATACCGGCCAGTTTGCAGCCATGGATCAGCACGTCGTTGGGCCACTTGAGCTGGACACCTTCCACACCGAGCCCTTCCAGCGCACGGGCCACGGCCAGCCCCGCCACCAAGGACAGGCCGGCGGGGACCGGCGCGCCGGGCGTAAAGCGCCACAGGACCGAAAAGGTCAGGCCGGCCCCCGGCCACGACTGCCACACCCGGCCACGTCGCCCCCGGCCGGCGGTCTGCACATCGGCGGCCAGCACATGCACCCGGCCGTCATCGGGCGGGGGATCCGCCATCAGGCGTGTGTTGGTGGAGTCACATTCCGGCACGCATACCAGGGAAAAGGCCGAAGCCCTGTCCCCCAGCGCCGCCATCACCGCCCCCGCGTCGAGGGCCTCGTATCCGATCTGTTCCAAGAATCCATTCCCGGCAGGTTGCGACAAGCCGGTCATTATGGACGAAGCAGGGGATACAACGAAGCCGCCCCCTGCAGGAGGGGGCGGCGGAAGGACGAGGAAGTGGCCGGTCAGACCAGCGCTTCAGGCGTGATCGGGCTCTTCCAGCCCCAGCTCCTGGATCTTCCGGGTGATCGTGTTGCGGCCGATGCCCAGCAGCTGGGCAGCCTCGATGCGGCGACCACCGGTGGCTGCCAGGGCCCGACGGATCAGGATGCGCTCGAAGTCCTTGTTGAGCCGGTCGAAGACCTCACCGGGATTCTGGGCCAGGGCGCGGTCGGCCTCCACCATCAGGGCGTCGCACCAGTTGGCCGGTTGCTCGCGGGTCGGCTGGTCCTTGAGTTCGGGCGGCAGGTCGGCCACTTCAACGGTCTGCCCCGGCGCCATCACGGTGAGCCAGTGGCAGAGGTTCTCGAGCTGGCGCACATTGCCCGGAAAGTCCAGGCTCTGCAGGTACTTGAGGGTCGCCTCCGACAGACGCTTGGCCTCGACGCCCAGTTCCTGGGCTGACAGGGCGATGAAATGCCGGGCCAGGGGCGGGATGTCCTCGCGGCGCTCGCGCAGCGGCGGCAGGCGCAGGCGGATCACGTTGAGGCGGTGGAACAAGTCTTCCCGGAACAAGCCCTGGCGGACCCGCTCTTCCATGTTCTGGTGGGTGGCGGCGATGACCCGCACGTTGGCCTTGATCGGCTGGTGACCGCCGACCCGGTAGAAGTTGTTGTCGGACAACACCCGCAGCAGGCGGGTCTGCAGCTCGGCGGGCATGTCGCCGATTTCGTCCAGGAACAGGGTGCCGCCCTCCGCTTGCTCGAAGCGGCCCCGGCGCATCGTCTGGGCACCAGTGAAGGCCCCCCGCTCATGGCCGAACAGCTCGGACTCCAGCAGGTCGCGGGGGATCGCCGCGGTGTTGATCGCAATGAAGGGCGCATCCTTGCGCGGGCTGTGGCGGTGCAAGGCACGAGCCACGAGCTCCTTGCCGGTACCGGACTCTCCATTGATCAGCACGGTGGCGTGGGACTGGGACAGGCGGCCGATGGCGCGAAAGACCTCCTGCATGGCCGGCGCCTGCCCCAGGATCTCGGGGACCGCACTGAGCACTTCCTCGGCACCCGCCTGATGGGCACTCTCGTCGATGGCACGACGGACCAGCTCGACCGCCTGATCGACGTCGAAAGGCTTGGGCAGGTATTCAAAGGCACCGCCCTGGAAGGCCGCCACTGCACTGTCCAGATCGGAGTAGGCGGTCATGATGATGACCGGCATGTGGGGGAAGCGCGCCTTGACCTTGGACAGCAGGGTCAAGCCTGACTCGCCGGGCATGCGGATGTCGGACAGCAGCACGCGGGGAGCCTGGGCCGTGTTCTCCAGCGCGGCCAGCACCTCACCGGCTGAGCCGAAACTCTTGTACGGAATCTCCTCCCGGGCCAGGGCCTTTTCCAGCACCCAGCGGATGGAGCGGTCATCATCAACAATCCACACTGCATTCATGTCATTCACACGCACAAGAGAGGTACCGCAAAAAATTGGGTGCCGACGACGATGCACCAACATTGTGCATCACCGCATGCATCATGCCTCCAGATCCCGCGAGATCGGCAGGAAGACCGTGAAGCAGGTCCGGCCGGGCTGCGACTCAACCTCGATGGCACCCTGATGCTGCTCGATGAAACTCTGGGCCAGGGACAGACCCAGGCCACTGCCGTTCTCCCGTCCAGACACCAGCGGGTAGAAGATCTTGTCGCGGATGCTGTCCGGAATGCCCGGGCCGTTGTCGATCACCTGCAACTGCAGCGCGAGCTTGAAACGACGCTTGGCCAGGGTGACCTGGCGCGCGGCGCGGGTCCGCAGGACGATCTCGCCATTACCGTTCAGCGCCTGGGCGGCATTGCGGGCGATGTTCAGGATGGCCTGGATCAGCTGCTCCCGATCACCGGTGATATAGGGAAGGCTGGTGTCGTAGTCGCGGCGCACCCCCACCGACGGAAACTCCGCCAGGATCAGGCGCCGCACCCGCTCGAGCACGTCATGGGGATTGAGCTGCGAGGGCTGCATCATCCGGTGTGAGGTCAGCAGGCGGTTCATCAGGTCCTGCAGCCGATCCACCTCGGCAATGATCACCTGGGTGTATTCCCGCAACTGGGGATCATCCAGCTCGCGCTCCAGCAACTGGGCCGAGCCCCGGATTCCGCCCAAGGGATTCTTGATCTCGTGCGCCAGATTGCGGATGAGCTCCCGGTTCGCCTGCTGCTGGTGCGCGAGTTGCTCCTCCCGCGCCACCTTCAGGTGCGCATCCATGGGCCGGAACTCCAGCAGGAGGCGCGCACTGCCCGAATCGACCGGCGTGACCGTGCAATCCAGGTGCAAGGCCTCCATTCCGGGGCGCACCACCGTGAGGTTATGCCCCGTATAGCTCCAGTTGTCCCTCAGCACATTGTTGAGGGCACCCGTCAGCCCAACGGGCTCCCCCAGCAGGCGGCGCAGGGAGTAGCCGACAATCTTGCGGCTGCTCGCCGCAAACAGGTTTTCCGCCCCTGGGTTCAGGTAACGCACGATGAACTCATCGTCCACCAACACCACGGCGGAGGACAGGAGTTCGAGTCCTGCAAAGGGCGAAACAGCAGATCGGGACGGGTCGTTTTGCATATGGAAAGTTCAATGCAAGAAGCAGACCACCTGCTCCACACCCGCCCCAGACAAGCGCCGGCCCAAGGCCGGAACGCTTCAGCGGAGATTGGAAATCTCTCTGCGCAGGGCCTCGATGTTGCGCTCGTGGATCTGTACCTTGTCCTTGAACGGCTGCAGGCGGTCCAACACCTTCTGGTAGTTGCGCTCATCGCCGTAGCGGATCGCCTCCTGGTCGGCCAACTCCTTGCGGGCCACCTCGAACGCCCGCTGCTCATTGGCCAGCTCATCTTCGAGAATGCGGCGACGGTCATTGTCACGCGCCTTTTGGGTGCCCGTATCAACCCTGGGGAAACCGGCGGACGAGCCGGATGCACCACTTTGGGGCGCCGCCGGCCTGGATGCACCGGGAACGGACGACACCGCCTGATCCCGCGCCAGCATGCTGCACCCTTTACCGGACGTCTTGCTGTTGGTGTAGGTCGTATGACCCGCCTCATCAACACACTTATAGATGTCAGCCCGCACAGGCAGGGCGTACAGCAGTACAGCCAGCAGAACAGGGATTCTCGAGAGCATGATGGGCACAGGCAGTTCCGGAAGCAGCGTTAGTTTAGGGGCCGGCCCGGGCAAACACAAACACGGGCTGGAAACAAAAGGACGGGCCTCGGCCCGTCCCCTGTAACGCATTGACCGGCCAGCAGGCTGACCGGTTCCGATCCGGAGATCAGATGGCGTAGTACATCTCGAACTCGACCGGGTGCACTTCAACGCGCAGACGGTTCACTTCTTCCTGCTTGAGAGCGATGAAGGAGTCGATGAAGTCGTTGCTGAACACACCGCCGCGGGTCAGGAACTCGCGATCCTTGTCCAGAGCTTCCAGAGCCTGCTCGAGGCTGGAGCAGACGGTCGGGATGAGCGCGTCTTCTTCCGGCGGCAGGTCGTAGAGGTTTTTGTCGGCGGGGTCGCCCGGGTGGATCTTGTTCTGGATACCGTCGAGGCCGGCCATCATCAGCGCGGCGAAGCACAGGTAGGGGTTCGCACCCGGATCCGGGAAACGGGTCTCGATGCGGCGGGCCTTCTCGCTGTTCACAAACGGGATGCGGATGGAAGCAGAACGGTTCTTGGCGGAGTAGGCCAGCTTCACCGGAGCTTCGTAGTGGGGCACCAGACGCTTGTAGGAGTTGGTCAGCGGGTTGGTGATGGCGTTCAGCGCACGGGCGTGCTTGATGATGCCGCCGATGTAGTACAGAGCGGTCTCGGACAGGCCGGCGTAGCCGTTGCCAGCGAACAGGTTCTTGCCGTCCTTCCAGATGGACTGGTGCACGTGCATGCCGGAACCGTTGTCACCAACGATGGGCTTCGGCATGAAGGTCGCGGTCTTGCCGTACTGGTGGGCAACGTTCTGGACGATGTACTTGGTGATCTGGGTCTGGTCGGCACGACGCACCAGGGTGTTGAACTTGGTGCCGATTTCGTTCTGACCAGCAGTCGCCACTTCGTGGTGATGCACTTCGACGGGCACGCCGCAAGCCTCGAGGGCCAGACACATGGCAGCACGCATGTCGTTGAAGGAGTCGACCGGGGGAACCGGGAAGTAGCCACCCTTCACAGCGGGGCGGTAGCCGGTGTTGCCACCTTCGAACTTCTGATCGGAAGACCAGGCGCCTTCTTCGGAGAAGATCTTGTGGTAGGCGCCGGACATGCCGACCTTCCACTCGACGGAATCAAAGATGAAGAACTCGGGCTCGGGACCGAAGAAGGCGGTGTCACCAATGCCGGAGGACTTCAGATAGGCTTCAGCGCGGTTGGCGATGGAGCGCGGATCACGGTCGTAGCCCTTGCCGTCGGCCGGATCGATCACGTCACAGGTCAGGACCAGGGTGGTCTCGTCGAAGAACGGGTCGATGTAGGCAGTGTTGGGGTCCGGCATCAACAGCATGTCGGAGGCCTGGATCCCCTTCCAACCCGCAATCGAGGAACCGTCAAAGGCATGGCCACTTTCGAACTTGTCTTCGTCGAAGGCGCTGATGGGCACGCCGACGTGCTGTTCCTTGCCCTTGGTGTCGGTAAAACGGAAGTCAACAAACTTGACTTCGTTTTCCTGGACGATCTTCATGACGTCTTGCGGGGTCATATCACTCACTCCTAACGGGTTGAAGCTGCTGCGCAGTGGAAAATGGATAGCGATTACAACAATGACTCAGCCGAGCAAGCAAGCACTAAGCGTGCCAGCCCAGAAATCAGAACACCCCATTGTGCCACAAGGGCAATCTGGCGCGCCCTGAAAAAATTTTGCACCATTCAAGTGCGCAAAACCCAAAAGACGCACAATGTTGGTGCATCCGTGAAATTTCGCCCCTCGAAAAGCCGACACATGCACCTTCGAGGCCCGTCATGCCCAAGCCCAGCGCCAGGAACGCAGCCACCCCGTGCATCGCTTGCAGCGCCGGGGGGCAGCGGTATACTCGCAGGCCCGTCATTCTCATCGGACAGCCGCCATGGGAAAACTCAGTGACACCCTCAATCTTGCCCAGGAACGTGCCCGTGGGCTGAACCTTCCCTATGCGGGCTCGCTCACGCCCCGCGAAGCGGCGGACGTGCTGGCGCTGGCTCCCGGCGCCAAGCTGGTGGACGTGCGCACCCGTGCCGAGTGGGACTGGGTCGGCCGCATACCCGGTGCCATCGAGATCGAGTGGATGCTCTACCCTGGCAACGAACCCAACCCCCACTTCCTCGCCCAGTTCAAGCGCCAGGTGGATCCCGAAGCCCTGGTGATGTTCCTGTGCCGCAGCGGAGCCCGCTCCAATGCCGCAGCGACACTGGCCGCTGGATCGGGCTACACCAACGCCTACAACATCCTCGAAGGCTTCGAGGGCGACAAGGATGCCGCCGGCCACCGCAACAAGGTCGGAGGCTGGCGCCACGCCGGCCTGCCGTGGATCCAGAGCTGAACCACAGGACACCCCCAGAGATGCAAGCCGTACCCATCAGTTTCGACCGTTTCAACACGCTCTCCGACCAGGACGCGCACGCGCGCATCCAGGCTGCCCGTGCCCGCCTCGGCGACCGGGCCGTGCTGCTGTGCCACCATTACCAGCGCGCCGACGTCTATCAGTATGCCGACCTGACCGGCGACTCCCTCAAGCTGTCCCGCCTGGCCGCCGAGACCGATGCGGAGTTCATCGTGTTCTGTGGCGTGCATTTCATGGCCGAGGTGGCGGACATCATGTCCAAGCCCCACCAGCAGGCCATCCTGCCCGACCTGGCGGCCGGCTGTTCGATGGCCGACATGGCCAATCTGGCCAAGGTGGAGCGCTGCTGGCGGGAGCTCACCGAAGTGCTGGGGACACCCGATGAGCTGATCACTCCGGTGACCTACATCAACTCCGCCGCCGACCTCAAGGCCTTCTGCGGCGAGCATGGTGGCATCGTGTGCACCTCCACCAACGCCCCGATCATCCTCGACTGGGCTTTCAACCAGCGCGAGAAGGTGCTGTTCTTCCCCGACCAGCATCTGGGCCGGTGGACCGGCTTCAAGAAGAACATTCCCCTGGACGAGATGGTGGTGTGGGATCCCGACCTGGAGTATGGCGGTCTCACGCCGGAGCAGATCCGCAAGGCCAAGGTGCTGCTCTGGAAGGGCCACTGCTCGGTGCACCAGATGTTCCAGCCCGCGCACATCATCAAGTTCCGCAACCAGTACCCGGACGGCTTCGTCATCTCCCATCCGGAGAGCGCCCTGGAAGTGTGCCGCCAGTCCGACTACGTGGGCTCCACCGAGTACATCATCAAGGTGATCAAGGAAGCCGCACCCAACACCCGCTGGCTGGTTGGCACCGAGCTTAACCTGGTGAACCGCCTGGCCGAGGAAGTGAAGCCCGAAGGCAAGATCGTGCAGTTCATGGCCCCCACCGTGTGCATGTGCTCGACCATGCAGCGGATCGATCCGCAGCATCTGGCATGGACACTCGAGAACCTCGCGGACGGCAAGGTGGTCAACCGCATCACCGTGCCTGAGCATGAGGCGGCCCTGGCCAAAGTCGCCCTGGAACGCATGCTCGCCGTGTCCTGAACGGCCACCTGCGACTCCGCACTCAAGCGGCGCCTGCGGGCGCCGTTTTTCATGGCAGAGCCGCCCCGGGAGGCGGGCAACACCACGAAGGAGATCCGATGAGCAGCCTGCGCATCTGCACCTACAACATCCACAAGGGGTTCTCCCAGTTCAACCGGCGCCTGTCCATCCATGACCTGCGGGAGCGCCTGCGCCTTCTCGGCGCGGATGTCGTGTTCCTGCAGGAAGTCCAGGGCATGCACCTGCGCCACGCCCACCTCCGCCCGGATTGGCCCGCCCAGCCCCAGCACGAGTTCCTGGCCGGCGGCGTGTGGCATCAGACCGCCTATGGCGGCAATGCCATCTACGACCATGGCCACCACGGCAACGCCATCCTCAGCCGACACCCCATCCTGTCCCAGGCCAATCAGGACGTCTCCGACCATCGCTTCGAAAGCCGGGGCCTGCTTCACTGCGAGATCCGGATCGCTGGCGTGCTGCGGCCCGTGCATTGCGTCTGCGTCCACCTCGGGCTGACCGCTGGTAGCCGGCGACGCCAGATGGCCGCCCTGGTCAAGCGCCTCGACGAGCTGGCACCTGCCGGGGCGCCACTGATCATTGCCGGCGACTTCAACGACTGGCGGAATCATGCCGATGACTGCCTGACCCAGCAGCTGGGTGTCACCGAGGCCTTCGTGTCGATCCGCGGCCGGCCGGCCCGCAGCTTCCCGAGCACACTGCCGGTGCTGCGCCTGGACCGCATCTATGTGCGGGGCTTCAGTGTGGACCGGGCCGAGGTGCACTACGGCCCCCCCTGGAGCCAGATCTCCGACCACGCCCCGCTCACGGCCCAGCTCAGCATCCACTGATGCCCCAGCTCCGATGACGCTGCACTGGCTGCGGGGCAATGCCCTCACCCTGCTGGAGAATGGCACCCAGTTCTTCCCTGCGCTGCTTGAGGAGATCGACCGTGCCAAGACAGAGATCTTCGTCGAAACCTACATCTTCGCGCCTGACGAGGTCGGCCATGCCATGGCCGCCGCGCTGGAGCGGGCCGCCCGACGGGGCGTCACCGTACATGTGATCGTGGATGGCTTCGGCGGCCGGGATTTCGTGAATCACCTGCTGGAGCCCCTGACGACATCCGGCGTACATGCCTTGATCTATCGCCGCGAGGTCGCCACCCTGTCCCTGCGCCGCCGCCGCTTGCGCCGGCTGCACCGCAAGCTGGCAGTGATCGATGGCCGCGTCGCCTTTGTCGGCGGCATCAACATCATCAGCGACTATGAAGCCCCCGCCCTCGACGCCCCCCGCCAAGACTACGCGGTGCGCATCGAAGGCCCCCTGCTGGCGCCGATCCAGGCCAGCGTCAGGCACGTCTGGGGGCTGGTCAGCTGGGCCTCCTTCCGGCGCCGCCTGCGCCTGCTGGACAAGGCTCATGCCCAGGCTCTCCCGGTCGGGGACATGGAAGCCGCCTTCGTGATCCGCGACAACATCCGCCACCGGCGCGACATCGAAGACGCCTATCTGCTGGGCATCGCCGGAGCCCGCCGCGAGATCATCCTGGCCAACGCCTACTTCCTCCCCGGACGGCGCTTCCGCCAGGCCCTGGTGGCTGCGGCCCGGCGTGGCGTACGCATCACCCTGCTGATCCAGGGGCTCGCCGACCACCCCCTCCAGCAACGCGCCACCCGGGCCATCTATGACTCCCTGCTGGGCGCCGGCATGCGGATCATCGAGTACCACCGCAGCTACCTTCACGCCAAAGTTGCCGTCATCGACGAGCATTGGGCCACGGTGGGCTCCAGCAACATCGACCCCTTCAGCCTGCTGCTGGCCCGCGAGGCCAACGTGGTGATCCGCCACCCTCCCTTCGCCACCCGCCTGCGCGACAGCCTGCTGCAGGCCATCGCCCAGGGCGGCCGGGAGATCCATGCCGATGCCTGGCAGCGTGCGCCCCTGTGGCAGCGCCTGGTCAACTGGACGGCCTACGGAGTGGTACGCCTGATGATCGGCATCGCCGGCTACGGCAACCGCCACTGAGCACGCCCCACCGGACATGGGACAATGTCGGCTGCGACAACAGCCATCGACCACCGCCACGCCATGTACCCCACCCCCGCCTTCGAATCCAAGATCTGCCCGCCCGCTGCCCTGGCCGAGCGCATCCGCGTGCTGCCGCGCCCGCTGGTATTCACCAACGGCTGCTTCGACATCCTGCACCGGGGCCATGTCACCTACCTGGCGCAGGCACGCGCCTTGGGTGCCGCCATGGTGGTGGCGCTCAACAGCGACGACTCGGTGCGTCGCCAGGGCAAGGGGGCCGACCGGCCGATCAACGCTCTGGCTGATCGCCTGGCGGTGATGGCCTCCCTCGCCAGCGTGGACCTGGTGACCTGGTTCGATGAAGACACCCCCATCGCCCGCATCCTGGAATGCACCCCCGATGTGCTGGTGAAGGGCGGCGACTGGCCGCCCGAGCGCATCGTCGGCGCCCCCGAGACCCTGGCACAGGGCGGCAGTGTGCATTCCATCCCCTTTGAGCATCAACGCTCCACCACCACCCTGCTGGAAAAGATCCGGCGCCTTTGAGCCATTGCCCCAGGACCGATGGCCGGTTCTTTCAATATTCCATTTTTATCTAAGATCAAAGCTTTCTCAGCCCTAAAATAACTAAGAGCCCCCATCCATTCCCTGAGCAGGAGACCGCCATGCGCATCGCCAACAATGTGGCCGAACTGATCGGCAACACCCCCCTCGTCAAGCTCAACAAGCTGGCCCCCAAGAACGGGGCCACCCTGGCCCTCAAGCTGGAGTTCTTCAACCCGGCCCACAGCGTCAAGGACCGCATCGCAGCCGCCATGCTCGACGCCGCCGAAGCGGCCGGCCTGATCAAGCCCGACACCATCATCCTCGAACCCACCTCCGGCAACACCGGCATCGGCCTGGCCATGGTCTGTGCGGCGCGCGGCTACAAGTGTGCCTTCGTGATGCCCGAGACCATGAGCCGCGAACGCAAGCTGCTGCTCAAGGCCTATGGCGCGGACCTGATCCTCACGCCGGGCCCCGAGGGCATGCCCGGTGCCGTGAAGAAGGCAGAGGAACTGGCCGCCGCCGACAGTCGCTACCTGATCCCGCAGCAGTTCGAGAACCCCGCCAACCCAGCCATCCACCGCAAGACCACCGCCGAGGAGATCTGGGCCGACACCGACGGCCAGGTGGACATCTTCGTGTCCGGCGTGGGCACCGGCGGCACCGTCACCGGCGTGGGTGAAGTGCTCAAGGCACGCAAGCCCGGCGTCCAGGTGATCGCTGTCGAGCCCGCCGCCAGCCCCATCCTGTCCGGCGGTCAGCGCGGCCCCCACCCCATCCAGGGTATCGGCGCCGGCTTCGTACCCGGCGTCCTCAACACCCAGGTCTACGACGAAGTGGTCCAGGTGCCCAACGATGCCGCCCTCGATGTCGCCCGCCGCCTCGCCAGCGAGGAAGGCCTGCTGGTCGGCATCTCGTCCGGTGCCGCCGTGTGGGCCGCCCTGCAGGTGGCCGAGCGGCCCGAGAACGCCGGCAAGCTGGTGGTGGTGATCATCCCGTCCTTCGGTGAGCGCTATCTGTCCACCGTGCTGTACCAGCATCTGGAGGTGTGAGCGCTTGACCGCCTTCGATTTCAGCCAAGGCCCCGAGCGGGCCGGCAGTGACAGCATCAAATGGCGACGCTACGCCGGCCGGGACGTGATCCCGATGTGGGTGGCCGATATGGACTTCGCCGCTCCGCCCCCCGTGCTGGACGCCCTCAAGGCCCGCCTGGAGCATGGCGTGTTCGGCTACGCCGACCCCTGGCCCACCCTGCAGGAGGCCGTCATCGAAGGCATCGCCCGCGATCACGCCTGGCGCATCCAGCCCGACTGGCTGGTCTGGCTGCCCGGCGTGGTCACCGGCTTCAATGTGGCGATGCGGGCCGTCGGCCAGCCGGGTGACGGCGTGTTCACCGCCACCCCGGTCTATCCGCCCTTCCTGCATGCGCCGGCCAACTTCGGCCAGCGCCTGGTGACGACCGGCCTGGTCCGCAAGGGCTCCCGCTGGGAATGGGACTGGCCGCGGACCGAAGCCGCCGTGGCCGACGGGGTGCGCCTGTTCATGCTGTGCAACCCCCACAACCCGGTGGGCCGGGTCTTCGACCGGGAGGAGCTGACCCGCATCGCCAACCTGGCGGAACGCCACGATCTGGTGATCTGCTCCGACGAGATCCACTGCGGGCTGGTCCTCGACCCGGCCACCCCGCACATTCCCATCGCCGCCCTCGACGAGCGCACCGCCCGGCGCACCATCACCCTGATGGCGCCGTCCAAGACCTGGAACATCCCGGCACTCTACTGCGCCTTCGCGATCATTCCCGATGCAGCCCTGCGGGCCCGCTACAAACGGGCGATGGCCGGCATCGTGCCGCACGTGAACGTCCTCGGCCTGACCGCCACCGAGGTGGCCTACCGGGACGGCGGCCCCTGGCGTGAGGCCCTGCTGGCCACCCTGCGGGCCAATGCGGCGCGCGTCCAGACCGTCATCGGCGGGCTGCCAGGGCTCATCACCACCCCTGTGGACGCCACCTACCTGGCCTGGATCGACTGCCGCGACTTCCTCGCCGCGCGCGGCATCGCCAACGCCGCGGCCTTCTTCGAGGCGGCCGGCGTCGGCCTCTCCGACGGCAAGGACTTCGGCCTTCCCGGCTTTGTGCGCCTCAACTTCGGCTGCCCGCCGGACCGCCTCGAGGAGGGGCTCGCCCGCATCCGGCGTGCCGTGCTCAGCGTGACCACTGGGTGAGCACGTCCCCCGCTGCCACGGAGCGCCTGCCCCGCGACTTCCGGCTCTACCTGCTGATCAGCGTGGTCGGCGCGACGGTGCACTTCGGCCAGGCCGTGGCGGTGGGGTGGTCCATCTACGAACAGACGGGCACCGCCATGGCCCTCGGCCTGGTGGGTCTGGCCCAGTTCCTGCCCATCCTGTTCTTCTTTCTGCCCGCGGGGCAGGTGGCCGACCGCTTCGAGCGGCGCAGCGTGATCGTGGTGAGCCTGCTGCTGACCCTGCTCGCCACCCTGCTGCTGGCCCTCTGCGCCGGGCTGCGTCTGTCTCCCGGCTGGACCTACGGCGCCCTGGTGCTCACCGGCTGCGCCCAGATCCTCAACCGCCCGGCCCGCGACGCCCTGATGCCGACCCTGGTCGCGCCGGCACGGCTGGCCCCGAGCATCGCCCTGGCCACCTCCCTGCACCAGATCGCCTCGATGGCCGCTCCGGCGCTGGCCGGCTTCGGCCTCGCCCTGTTCCATTCAGCGCTGCCGATCCACCTGTTCAATGCCTGCATCACCCTGCTCGCCCTGGCGGCCACCCTGGCGATCCGCCAGCGCTCCCGCGGCCATGCCCACCCGGCATCCCAGGGACGCATGGCCGAGATCCTCGCCGGCTTCACCCACATCTGGCGCCAGCGCCTGCTGCTGGCAGTAATGAGCATCGACCTGTTCGCGGTGCTGTTCGGCGGCGCGGTAGCCCTCTTGCCGGTCTACGCCAAGGACATCCTGCACGTCGGTCCGGCGGGGCTGGGGCTGCTGAGCACCGCACCGGCCATCGGGGCGGCGACGGCAGGGCTGATCGTGGCGCGCCATGGAGTATCCCTGGATGGCCGGCTGTTCCTCGGCGCCATCGGTGGCTTCGGGTTGATGACCGTGATCTTCGGCCTGTCCTCCAGTTTTGTGCTGTCCCTGGCCGCCCTGATCCTGCTGGGCGGCTTCGACAGCATCAGCGTGGTCCAGCGCAGCACGGTGATCCAGCAGGGCACTCCGGACGCCTTGCGCGGCCGGGTCGCCGCAGTCAACCGGGTCTTCATCAGTTCGTCGAACGAGCTCGGGGCCCTCGAATCCGGCCTGCTCGCCAGTCTCACCGGGCCTGTCGTCGCAGTCGTGGCCGGCGGCCTGATGACCATCGCCATCGTGCTGCTGGCACCGCGGGTCTTTCCGGAGCTGGGGGCGATGCGCCCCGCCTCCCACGACCCCGACGGCATTTCCTGATCCAACGCAAGAAACACGCTCCACCGGAGCGCATACTGCCCACGTCGCCATCCGTCACAGGAGGTTCCCGTGAGCGCGCTCCCGCCAAGCCCTGCCGCCCCCCTCGAAGCGATCCTGCGGCGTCACGGTCATGATCCCGCAGCCCTCCTGCAGATCCTCATCGAGGCCCAGGACATCGACGGCTGGCTCCCGGCCCCCACCCTCACCCGGATCGCCACCGCCCTCAAGCTACCGCGGGCCCGTGTCGAGGGGGTCGCCGGCTTCTACAGTTTTCTGTACGGCCAGCCGGTGGGGCGCTACCGGGTGCTCTTCTCGGACAACATCACCGACCGCATGCTCGGCAACCGGGCACTGATGGATGCCCTGTGCCGCAAGCTGTGGGTCGAGCCGGGCAAGCTCTCGGAGGACGGACTGGTCAGCATCGCCACCACTTCCTGCACCGGCCTGTGTGACCAAGGCCCGGCCATGCTGGTGAATGGCCGGGCCATCGGCCAGCTGACCCATCGGCGCATCAACGAGATCGCCGAGCTGATCCGCCAACAACGCCCCCTGGACCAGTGGCCCACCGAGTATTTCCAGATCGATGACAACATCCGCCGCCGGGATGCCCTGCTCCAACTGGACATGCTCCCCGGCGTGGCCCTGGCCGCCGCCGTGGCCCGCGGCCGCGAAGGCTGGCTGGCCGAGATGCAGGCCTCCAACCTGCGCGGCAGGGGCGGCGCCGGCTTTGCCACC
>JAFLDU010000070.1 GCA_017309145.1 Zoogloea sp.
AACTCCAGCCGCGCCACGATGCCGAAGCGGTCGCGCAGGGGGTTGGTGAGCATGCCGGCGCGGGTGGTGGCCCCCACCAGGGTGAAGGGCGGCAGGTCCAGCTTGACCGAGCGGGCGGCAGGGCCTTCGCCGATCATGATGTCGATCTGGAAATCCTCCAGGGCCGGGTAGAGGATTTCCTCCACCACCGGGCTGAGGCGGTGGATCTCGTCGATGAACAGGACGTCGTGGGGCTCCAGGTTGGTCAGCAGGGCCGCCAGGTCGCCGGCCCGCTCCAGCACCGGCCCGGAGGTCTGACGCAGGTTCACCCCCATCTCGGCGGCCACGATGTGGGCCAGGGTGGTCTTGCCCAGGCCCGGCGGGCCGAACAGCAGCACGTGATCGAGCGCCTCGCCGCGCTTGCGGGCGGCACTGATGAAGATGTCCAGCTGGTCCCTGATCTTCTGCTGGCCGACGTAGTCGTCCAGGCGCTTGGGGCGCAGCGCCCGCTCGAGGGCTTCCTCCTGGGTGCTGGCGCGCTGGGCGGTGATGAGGCGGGCGCTAGGGTCGGGCTGGCCGCCCTTCAGGTCGTCGGTCTGGATCATGGGTGGATTGGCGGGGTGTCTTGGGCCTCGTCGTCGAGGTCGATGGCGGTTCTGTCGGGGCGGGTTTCCGTCCAGTGGGAGAACAAGGCCTGGCCGAGGGCCAGGAAGGTGGGGCCGAGGAAGATGCCGATGAAGCCGAAGGCGAGCACGCCGCCGAAGGCGCCCAGGGCGATCAGCAGGATGGGCAGGCTGGCGGTGCGGCTGATCAGGAAGGGTTTGAGAAAGTTGTCCACCGAGCTGATCGCCAACACGCCCCACAGCACCATGAAGATGGCCCAGCCATTCTCACCCTGCTGATACAGCCAGAAGGCCGCACCGCCCCAGATCAGGGGTGGGCCGATGGGGACCAGGGACAGGAAGAACACGCCGGCGGCCATCAGCAGGGCACCGGGCACGCCGGCCAGCAGGAAACCGACCAGGGCCACGATGGCCTGGGCCGCCGCAGTGCCGACGATCCCGATCATCACCGCCTTGACGGTGTTGCCGGCGAGCTCCAGCAGCTCACCCCACAGTTCGCCGCCCAGGCGGGCTGCGCCGGTTTCCAGCTGAGCTTCGATGCGTGCGCCGTCGCGGTACAGGAAGAAGACGATGAACAGCACCAGGGAGATCTGCAGCAGGCCTTGCCCCACCACGCCACCCAGCCCCAAGGCCAGCTTGCGGGCGGGCTCGACGGCCTGCAGGGCGAGCTTGCGCATCTCGGTCTGGCTGTGGGTGAGCTTGCGCAGGTAGGCATCGATCTCGCCACCGACCAGCGGGATGTCCTTCAGCCAGGCTGGGGGACGGCCATCGGACTGTTCGATGAGGCTGCGGATGTAATCCACCAGGCTGATCGCCGAATCGGTCAGGGAGGCGGCGAGGCCGATCATCGGCACCAGCAGCACGGCGGTGAGCAGCAGGGTCATGGTGATGGCGGCCAGGCCATCGCGCCGCCCGAGGCGGCGATGCAGGCTCTCGTAGAGCGGCCAGGTGGTGATGCACACCGTGCCGGCGAACAGGATGGCTGCAAAGAACGGGCTGAGCACAAAGGCGCAGCCGAGGAGCAGCACGGCCGTGATGGCCAACTGGGCGGTGCGTCGGGACGTCATGGAGGGCTCTCGGATGGGGGTATCCGATTATCCCCGATTCTGCCGTACCGCAGCGCTTGCTGCGGATAGCCGGTCATGATGATGGCTTGGGAGGCTTGCGCCGGATGTAGAGGGTCTTATGGACGCGCGCCACCACCTCGTTCTGGCGGTTGAGCACGTCGACCGTGAAGGTGGGTTCGTACTTCTCGCCCCCGGCGGTGGCCTGGCGGATGTCGTCCACCTGTGCGGTGGTGATCTGGAAGTGCGCGCGCACCGTGCCCCGCCCCGGCAGCAGGTAGTCGATGGATGAGGCGCGGTCCCACACCACATAGCCACGGCCCAGGTTGTGCATGACCAGCAGGGCGAAGAAGGGGTCGGTCATGGCGAACAGGGAACCGCCGAAGTGGGTGCCCATGTAGTTCCGGTTGAGCAGGCCCAGGCGCATGCGTACCGAGGCCTCCAGGTAGTCGGGGCTGATCCGCTCCACATGGATGCCGGCGCCGATGAAGGGGGGCCAGAGGTTCATCAGCAGACGCAGCGGGCCGGCCCCCAGCTTCACGTTGCGCATGAAGCCCTGCTTGAGTTTCTGGCTCATCCCCTCCCCCCGCCGCTCAGGCCTTGGACAGGCCCCTGAGGGCCTGGCGGATGCCGTCGGAGACGCTGATGCCCTCGGGCAGGGTCTTGACCGCGCCCAGAGCCTCCTTCTCGTTGTAGCCGAGGGCCAGCAGCGCATTGACGATGTCGCCCCGGTCGTCGCCAGGCCTTGCGGTGATGGTGCTGCCGGCCACCGTGGGCAAGGCCTTGGCGAGCTTGTCGCGCAGCTCCAGCAGCAGGCGCTCGGCGGTTTTCTTGCCGATGCCGGGGATCTTGATCAGGCGTCCGCTCTCCTGCAGGGCCACGGCCTGGGCCAGGTCGCCGACCGACAGGCCCGAGAGGACGGCCAGGGCGGTACGGGCGCCGATGCCGGCCACCTTGAGCAGCTGGCGGAAGGCGGCACGCTCCTCCTCGGTGGCGAAGCCGTACAGGAAGTGGCCGTCCTCGCGCACCGCCATGTGGGTGGCCAGGCTCACGCTCTGGCCATTGGCGGGGAGGCCGTAGAAGGTGCTCATCGGCACTTCCAGTTCATAGCCGACGCCGTTGACGTCCACCAGGATCTGCGGCGGGTTCTTTTCGGCCAGGCGGCCGGTGATGCGTCCGATCATGGGTGCTTTCGAGTGTTACGTTAAGGGTTACGGGTTACGAATAGTCGGCGGCGATGAAGGCCGGCAGGGCCTCGGCGGCGGCGGAGAGGGCGGCCAGGCGCGGGTGGTCGCTGTCGGCGAGCAGGCCGGGGGCGGTGAAGTGAGTGAAGCGCCAGGCCACCGCCACCGTGATGTCGGCCTGGGTGACGCGCTCGCCGCACAGCCATTCGCTGTCGCCCAGCTGGCGCTCCAGCAGCGCGTAGGTGTCGGCGATCTGGCCATCGACACGCTCCAGCCAGTCGGGGTCGCGATGCTCGGCGGCCCGCACCTTCAGCTCGTAGACCCGGTGCACGCTCTTCTCGGCGGCGGCGAGGCCCAGGCTGACGAGCTGCAGGCAGCGGCGGTAGCCGGCCGGGTCGGTCGGCCACAGGCTCTTGCCCGGCTCGGCGATGGACTCCAGCCACGCGATGATCTGGGAGCTGTCCACCATCAGCTCGCCGTCGTCGAAGACCAGGGTGGGGGCCTTCACGAGCGGATTGATGGCGTGGAACTCATCGAAATTGCGGAAGACCGACAGGGTGAGGTGCTCGAAGGGAATGCCGAGCATGCGTGCCGTGATGAAGCTGCGGCGGACAAAGGGAGAGTCGAGCAGGCCGACGAGTTTCATGGGGAAGCTCCAGTAAGGGGTTGGGAACAACGGCTGGCGGTGCTGCGCAGACGGGCCAGGATGGCATCGGCTTCGTCCCGGCTCCTGGCCGGGAGACGTGTCTCGTGACCGCTGCCCAGGTTGCCGCCACCGAAATAGAGGCGGACTTCGTCCGCGCGGACATCCACGTACTGCACGATGCCGAGGTTGATGTAGCGCTGCGTGCCGCCGTCGGCAGGCAGCGGGAACAGGCAGAAGGCCGTTGAGCCGGCTTCGGTCGCCCCTGCGAGGGGCGACCCCAGCGCGAGGGCCACGGCCAGCAGGTGCTGCGGCAGACGGCCTGGCCTCATGGGCGTTGCCTTTCCAGGAATCGGGCAATGTCGTGCAGGCTGCTGGCGACCGGAACGGCAGCGTCCCGCAGGTCGTCGGCGGGTTGCAGCAGGTCGGGGACCATCACTACCCGCGCTCCGGCAGCCAGGGCTCCGCGCACGCCGGCGTTGGAGTCCTCCAGGACCAGGCACTGGCCGACCGGTATCTCCAGGCGGCTGGCAGCGGCCAGGAAGATGTCCGGTGCCGGCTTGCCCCGGCTGACTTCGTCACCGCAGACCATGCCGTCCACCCGAGCCAGCAGACCGACCGCGGCGAGCTTGGGTTCGGCCCGGGAACGCCGCGTCGAGGTGGCGACGACGCGCCGGATGGCCAGTTCGTCGAGCAGGTCGAAGAGCTCGGTGACGCCGCCCTTGAGCGGGATGCCGCCGGCGGCGATGGCGGCCTCGTAGATCCGCCCGAAGGCTTCGTAGAGTTCGCCCACCGGGTAGTCGTCGCCGAGATGCTGGCGGATCACGGCGGGGCCGTCGTTGGCATTGAGGCCCACCATGGCCAGCCCCACCTCGGCCCGCCAGGGCAGGCCGAGTTGGGCCGCCGCCTCGGCGACGGTGGCGAGGGCGACCCGCTCGCTGTCCAGGAGCAGGCCATCCATGTCGAAGATCACGCCCTCGATGTGCTCTGGGCTGAAGGGCAGGTGCAGGCTCATGGCTGGGGTCCGGGCCAGCGTCCGAACGCCAGGGTGGCGGCGAGGAGCAGGCCGTGAAGGTTGGCGGCGGCGATGGTCAGGCGCAGCGCGGGGGCCAGCTCGGTGGGCTGGCCCGCGTGGGCGAGCAGGGTGCGCAGCCCGCGGAAGGACAGGATCAGCGTCATGGCCGCGGCGGCCGCACCCTGCGGGAGGCGCTCGCGGCCGACCATCAGCACCAGCCACGCATAGGCCGCCAGCACCAGGCCCAGGCACACCCATTTGGCGGTGTCGGGCCCCAGGCGGACGACCAGGGTGCGCTTGCCGGCGCTGGCATCGCCCTGCCGGTCGGGGAACTCATTGACGAACAGGATGGCGGCCACCAGCAGCGCATAAGACAGGCCTGCCAGCACCGGCACCTGCGAGAAGTGGCCACGCTGCACGAAATCGCTGCCGATGATGACGATCAGCCAGCCGGCCGCCACTGCCGCCTCTCCCAGGCCGCGGCTGACCAGGGCCAGCGGTGGCGCCGTGTAGGCCCAGCCCAGGAACAGCCCGGCCAGCCCGATCAGGATCAGCCCCGGCGCCGAGTGGGCGCTCAGCCACAGGCCGGCCGGCACCACCAGGGCCAGCAGGGCATAGCCCAGGCGCCCCGTCTCGGCTTCGCTTAGCACGCCGTTCTGGATGAAGCGGCTGCCACCGGTGAAGGGGAAGATCCGCTCGGTGTTGGCTGCATCGGCGCCGCTGCGGGCGTCGTAGTAGTCGTTGAGCACATTGATGCCGGCATGGGCGAGCAGGGCGAAGAGTGCGGTCAGCAGGGCCTTGGCCGGATCCAGGAGCACGCCGCTGCCGTGGGCGGCGGCCAGGCCGATCAGGCAGGCGAACAGGGTCACCCCCAGAAAGGCTGGCCGGGTGGCCAGCACGCAGGCGACTAGAGGCCGGTTACGCAGGCCGGGTGCGGGTTCTGCAGCAGGGGAGGACGGAGGCATGGCGGCGTCAAGCGGTTGGGCGACCTATGCTGCGTTGCCCGAGTCACCCGGTCAAGCCTTACGGTGTGCGCCGTGGGGAGCTGCCAACTGCCGCCAGTGAAGATGCTGCAGGACTGCCAAAGCGAACACTGCCAGGGAGAGGGCTGCGGCCAGGCGCAACCAGAGTGCGGCTCCCGTCGCGTAGTGGTTCCGGTCGGTGCTCAGCAGAAACTGCAGGGCCGAAAAGACCTTGTCGTATTTGACTATGGTGGCTTCTGTGCCCAGCACGAAGCACAGCGGGGCAAAGGTTGCACCTGCCAGGAGGCCTGTCGCCAGTCCGGCCCGCGATCCAGCTCCCGCTACAAGGGCCGACAGGCAGGATCCAGATAGCGCCACGGCCATCAGGCCCAGGGCCACTAGACTAGCGGCCACGAAGCTGCTGTTCTGGGCCACCAGTTCAGTCAGGTTGTCGGTGGCTGCATGGGTTATCACCACATGGAACAAAGGGGCCGCGGCCACGGTCGCCACGATCGCCCAGTTGAGCAGCAGCGGCAATCGGTGGGCATTGCCCAGGGTGGCCGCCAGAGCAAAGCCCCCCGCGATTTGCAGGCTCAACGCCATCCACAGGGCAATGAAGCGACCCAGGCGCTCCCACTCCCATGGCCATCCCAGGACGGGCGAGCCGACTATGTCGTCCATGCTTTCTGTCGGGACCCCCGCGCGCAGCAGGGCAAAGGCGAGTGTGCCGCTGGCAGCGAGCCATAGTGGGGCTGCCAGCATGCGGGAAGCCGGCCGGCCGTTGCCCAGGGGCAGTGCGGCGTTAGCCAGCAGATAGCTGGCGGCGGCCAGAGCCAATAGGGAAAGGACACCGGCAGGCCCGCCAGATACCAGTTCACGCACGTTGTAAGGGACGCCCGGCAGGCGTACCGCAATGCCTATTCCTACCGCAATCCCGAGGACTACCAGCATATGGTGTCCAGGCCCAGGCAGGCTGACAGCGCGTGCCCGAGGAGGGAGGGGCAAGGGGCGAGGCGTTGCAAATGCGGCGGTCTGCGCGCAGGGTTGGGCCGAACTGCTGGCGTGCTGGCCGGCCCGTATCAGCGTTGCTGCCAGTACGAGGCCCAGGCCGCCGCCCAGCAGTTCCAGGAGTACATCGGTCAGGTCAGCCACCTTGCCGGGCAGATAGATCTGACCTCCCTCCACAAGCAGAGCTACGCCCAATAGCACGAGCAAACCAGAGCGGCTAGGCCGCTCGCCTGGCCGCCGGCCGGCCCGGGCCATACCCCACAGCAGACCACCGGGTAGGAACAGGCCAAGCTTGCGTAACAGTTCATTGGCAGCGTTGTATTCGTCCTGAACTTGATAGTTCGCGAACGGGACCGTCAGCATGGCTGTGCTGTTGGGGTTCAGCTGAAAGTTGAAGGGAAACCAGAAGAGCGCAAGGACGGTCAGGGCCCAGAGGGCCCAGACCCCATACCACTTGCTGGTGGACGCCTGATTACCTGGGGTTGTGGTAGGCAGCTGCCGTGCCAGGCCCGCACCAATGAGGCTTCCAACGCCTGCCAGCAGAATGTCGGTGACGTCCGTCCAGCGGGAGTACACGAATAGTTGAAGTCCTTCAACTACGGTCGCCAGCAGCATGCTAACGAGGACGATCTTTAGCGCGGGGCCTCGCCGGGACAGACTCAGGAATACGCCGACAGGCACCCACACGGCCATGTCGCTGAGGCACTCATAGGCCTTGTCGGCCAAGGACCCGCGCAAACCTGCGAAGGGGATCATCACGACGCGCCCCTCGGACCACTTGTGGTAGATCTCGACCGGGCTGATGGTCAGGTCGAGGGGTAGGAGTGAGTACCCGGTGAACACCACCAGATAGAGTTTGAGGGTACGGATCAGGCGGTCGGCGCTTTGCTCCTGCTGCCACCAGCCTTCAAGCCAGCGGGATACCGGTGCGCCCCAGACTCGCTGGGCCACCAGGCCGGCGATGGCGCCCACGATCTGGGCCTGGATATCGTTGAGGGAAATATGGCGTGGCGGAAAGAACTGCTGGGCAAACTCTACCCCGCTGGATACCAGGCCGATGCCCAGCAGGATCAGACCCCGGACCCACACTCGACCCAAGCCTGTCTGGCCCGGCAGGAAGCGGGAGGCGGCGGCGAAGCTGATGGGGACCGTGAGCAGGACGTTGCTGCTCCAGTCGATACTGCCCCCGCTCTCTTGTGGGGTGTTGCCCATGGCGAGGAAGGTTGCTACCGCGGTGTGCCACGGCATCGGTTGGTAGTTGAGGGGCACCAGGCTGCCATATATGAGGAATAGCAGACTGCCCAACAGGGCATAAGTCCAGAGGCGTGACTGCGCCCGGATCGGGTCCCGCGGGGAGAACTGCCGGGCCTGCGAAGCGAGCTGAGCGTCAGAGGACATTTGGAAGAGCACGGCCTGGAAGAGGAGTCGCCATGGTACTTATCAAGCGTAGATGGCTCAATGCAGGACCTTACGACCTGTGCTGGATACGATTAACATGATGGCTGTGCTATCTCATTTCCTCCGTGTCCTTGTGCCCATCGCTGCGGCTGGGCCACTCTATGCCGCGACCCTGACGGTCGGGCCCCTTGAGTCCATCACGCGCATCTCCGACGCGGCCCGCCTGGCCAAGGATGGGGATGTCGTGCTGATCCAGCCCGGCACCTACCGGGGTGATGTGGCGGTGTGGCGGCAGCGGAGCCTGGAGATCCGGGGTATCGGCCAGCGTCCGGTGCTGGAGGCCGCCGGGGCCAGCGCCGAGGGCAAGGGTACCTGGGTGTTTGCCGGAGGCCGCTTCAGGGTGGCCAACATCGAATTCCGCGGCGCCCGCGCGGCGGACCACAACGGTGCGGGGATCCGCCTCGAGAAGGGGAGCCTGGAGATCCGCAGCTGCGTATTCGAGGACAACGAGACCGCCATCCTCACCGGCAACGATGGGGACACCGAACTGCGGGTGCGGGACAGCGTCTTCAGCCGCGCCCCGCAGGACAGCCTGTCCCTGCATCATCTGCTCTACGCCGGGCGGATCCGTACCCTGTCGGTGGAGGGTAGCCGCTTCCACGGTGGCTACCTGGGCCACCTGCTGAAGAGCCGGGCCGCCCGCAGCGAGATCCGTTACAACCTGCTGGTCGATGGGCGGGAAGGCCGGGCCTCGTATGAGCTGGAATTTCCCAACGGTGGCGTGGCGCTGGTGGTGGGCAACGTGATCGGGCAGAGCCGCGCCAGCGCCAACATCACCATGGTGGCCTACGGGGCGGAGTCGTCCACGTGGCCGGAGAACCGCCTGGTGCTGTCGCACAACACCTTGATCAGCGAGGGCTGGCGCCCCGCCCTGTTCGCCCGGGTGTGGGGCAGCAAGCTACCGGCCAATACCTCGGTGGTGACCCGCAACAACCTTTTGGCCGGCCTGGGGTTGTTCGATCTGGTGTTGCCGGGGACCCACTCGGGCAATCACCTGCTGCGCCCGGGGGCGCTGGAGGCGGAGAGTTTCGCGTTCAGCCTGCCGGAGGATTCCGCCCTGCGCGGGCAGGTCGAGATGCCGTCGCCGGTCACCGAAGCGGAGCTCGTGCCGACGGCGGAATTCAGCTTTCCGGTCGGCACGACGCCCCTGGTGGTGCCGTCGAAGTGGGTGCCGGGGGCCTTTCAGGGGGCCGGGCTCAGGCTCCGCCAGGGCCCCGCAGGGCAGCCTTCTCCGAGTCCGGTATCACGGTGACGCGGACTTCGGGGGACTGGGCCAGCCCCCCGAGGATCACTCCGCGGAGGGGTGAGACGTCCTGGAAGTCCCGCCCCCAGCCGAGGGTGACATGGCGTACATCGGGCTGGATGCCGTTGGTGGGGTCGTACTCCACCCAACCATTACGCGGGCACCACACCGCCAGCCAGGCGTGGGAGGCATCGGCGCCGATCAGGCGTGGCTTGCCCGGCGGCGGGTCGGTCAGCAGGTAGCCGGACATGTAGCGGGCCGGGATGCCGACCGAACGCAGCGCGGCGATCATCAGGTGGGCGAAATCCTGGCAGACGCCGCGCTTGCGCTTGAGCACCTCGTGCACCGGGGTGCTCACCTCGGTGGCCTTGGCGTCGAAGGTGAAGGTCTTGAAGATCAGGTCCATCAGCGCCCGGGTGGCGACCAGCAGGGGCAGCCCGGGCTTGAAGGCGGTCCTGGCGAAATCGGCCAGCACCGCGTCACGGGGCACCCGGGGGGAGGCGTACAGGTAGCGCAGCGCGTCCAGGGCGTCGGCATCGCGGGGTTCGGGGCGGTAGCGCAGGCTGTCGCGCACGCTCTCCCAGGCCGGTGAATCGTCGGGCTTGGGCAGCTCCCTGCCAATCACCGTGACGTGGCTCTCGGCGCGCACCAGCAGGCCGTCGTGGGGGGTGTCGAGGGATAGCCAGGCCACCGGGTTGCCGAAGGCATCCTCTCCTTCGCTCAGCTGGGCCAGTGCCGGTTCGATGGTGATCCGGCCGGACTCGCGGGTCTGCCATGGGAGTTCGCGGGGGATCAGATGAAGCAGGTGCTGGGCCAGCGAGACCGGCACGCCGCAGGCGGGGTACTCGGTTTCGTGGATGACGGTGTAGGCGACGCTGCGGGTCATGGGGGAAAGGGTCCTTGCTGGCGGCTCAGGCGGCGAAGGTGGCCTGGCCGGCGATGCCCACATGGCTGAAGAAGCGCATGGCCAGGCGGTCCGACAGGTTGCGGCCGGCGCGCGCAAGCTGGTCCATCAGGTCGGCCAATTGTAGGATGGCCTCGCGCCGCTCGGGTTCGGGACAGAGGGATTCCAGGTGTGCCCAGGGGAAGGCCTGGATGGCGCCGAAGGCCTGGTCCAGCTCGGCCACGCCCAGGTCCACCCCGTCGTTCTCGAAGGTTCGGAGGTAGTTGCTCAGCATGCGGGCCTGGAAGGCCAGGGCATGGGGGTTGGCGTCGTCCATGGTGAGCAGGTGCATGGCGGGCAGCAGCTCGGGCTGGGCGCGATAGCGGGTCCGGTAGGTGATGATCGAGTCGCACAGTTCGAGCAGGGCCTCCACCGCCAGCTCCCGGTGCAGGGGGCCGGCCACTTCGGCGTAGCGCCTCAAAAAGCGCGCCAGGCGGCCGGACAGGTTGTCCAGGCGCTCCAGGCGGCGGCCCACGATGTGCAGGCGCCAGCCCATGTCGCGGGTCATGTTGTCCATCGCGAAGCCGGACAGGGACACGAAGGTGGTCAGCGCCTCGTCAAGGAATTCAAGCAGGGCCGAGACGTCGCTGACCCGGCCGCGGGCGCTTTCGATCTCGGCGGACAGGCGCTTGAGGGCGTGCCAGTGATCCAGGGACAGGTGCTCGCGGGCCTGGGTGGCGCACCAGGTCAGGCGCTGCAGGTTGGCGGCCAGGCCGCACTCGGCGCGGCGGTCGAGCACCGCGCGGAACAGGTCCAGCTCGGCCTTGGCCAGCGGGGTGGCGGAGACTTCACCCTCGATCAGCCCGGCGCCGGCCGCCAGGTCGAGCATCACCGACAGGGCTCCGGCCCGTTCGGTGCGGCGCCCTTCCGACAGGCGCGACAGGGCCAGCCGGGCCAGCCGGGCCACCGCGTCGCAGCGCTCGCCGTAGCGGCCGAACCAGAACAGGTTCTCCGCCAGGCGCGATGACAGGGTGCCGGTCTCGCCGATCAGGTCGCTGACCCGCAGGGTGTTCTGGAGCAGGCTGAAAGTGGACACCGGGCCGTCGGAGGGCACCCAGGTGTCCTTGCTGCTGCCCCCCTTCTGCATGGTCAGGATGCGGGTGTTGTCCATGCCGGCCACCCGGGCCAGCCCGCCGGGCAGCACGCTGTAGCCCTCCGGGGTGATCGCTGCATAGACCCGCAGCCCCATCGCCCGGGTCATCAGCTTGCGGCGCTGACCACCCGACCAGGCGGGAGCCCGCGACAGCTTGACCAGTTCCTGGGCGACGAAGGCGGACGGATCGGCCTCGATGCGTGCGCTGAGGGCGGCCAACTGGGCCTCGTCGAGCTGGTCGCCGAAGATCACGTCGCTGGCACCACCGGGGAAGGTCGGCTTGATGACCAGTTCGCGCAGGTGCGTGAGCACCTCGGCCTTGGCCGGCTCCTCGCCGCACCACCAGGTGGCGACGGAGGGCATCAGCAGCTCCTCGCCCAGCAGGTGGCGCGAGATGCCGGGCAGGAAGCCGGGCAGGGCGGCGGATTCGAGCAGACCGCTGCCCAGGGCGTTGGCCACCAGCACGCGGCCGGCGCGTACCGCGCCGAGCAGGCCGGGCACGCCCAGGGCGGAATCAGCGCGCAGTTCCACCGGGTCACAGAAGTCGTCGTCGAGGCGGCGCAGGATGGCGTGCACCCGCTTCAGGCCGGAGACGGTCTTGAGGTAGACCGTGTCGTTGCGCACCGTCAGGTCCTGGCCCTCGACGAGGGGGAAACCCAGGTAGCGGGCCAGGTAGACGTGTTCGAAGTAGGTTTCGTTGAAGGGCCCGGGGGTCAGCAGTACCGTCAGGGGGTGGTCACCGTCGGTGGGGGCCTGGCTGCCCAGGCTGCGCTGCAGGCCGCGGAAGAAGCCGGCCAGGGTCTGCACCTGGAGGTCGCGGAACAGGTCGGGGAAGGCCCGCGACACCAGCAGACGGTTCTCCAGGGCGTAGCCGGCCCCGGAGGGAGACTGGGTGCGGTCGGCGATGACCCACCAGTGGCCGTCCGGTGAGCGGGCCAGGTCGGCCGCGTAGAGGTGCAGATAGGCGCCGCCGGCAGGCTTGATGCCCTTGCACGGCCAATGAAAACCTTTGTGTCCGAAGACCAGTTCGGGGGGCAACAGGCCCTCGGCGAGGGTGGTCTGCTCGCCGTAGAGGTCGCCCAGCAGGGCATCGAGCAGGCGTGCCCGCTGGCTGATGGCGGCTGCGATGCCACGCCATTCCTCGGTGGGAAGGATCAGCGGGAGCAGGTCGAGGGACCACGGCCGGTCGGTGCCGCGGGGGTCGGCATAGACGTTGTAGGTGACCCCGTTCTGCTGGATTCCCCGCGCCAGCTGGGCGGCGCGGGCCTTCAGGGTGTCGGCGCTGGACTCGTCGATGTGGTCGAGGAACTCCTGCCAGTGGGGGCGTACGCCGTCTTCTCCGAACAGCTCGTCGTAGCTGTCGGGGCGGTAGGGATAGTGGGAAAGGATGGAGCTGGGCATCGGCAGAAGCTAACACTCTTACCGGCATTCAGGAAATGGCAGAGTTGGCGGCGGACGGACGCCCCGCCCCGTGGAGGCCGGGGCCTCCAGGGGGACTGTCGGTGCATCCGAGGGCTGCCCTGCCTGGGCTCAGCGACGCAGGTCGAGGGTGAAGGGGAACTCCTTCTCCACCGGCGAGACCTTCACCTTCGGTTCGCCCGGGGTGTGGCCCATGCGGAAGAAGCGCGCCAGGCGGCGGCTCTCGGCTTCGAAGGCGTTGATCGGGAAGGTCTCGAAGCTGCGGCCGCCCGGGTGAGACACGTGGTACTGGCAGCCGCCCAGGGAGCGTCCGGTCCAGGTGTCCACCAGGTCGAAGACCAGCGGTGCGTGGGGCGGGATGGTCGGGTGCAGGCAGGACGGCGGCTGCCACGCGCGGTAGCGCACCCCGGCCACGTGCTCGCCCACCGTGCCGGTCGGCTGCAGGGGGATGGTGCGGCCATTCACGGCGAGCAGGAAGCGGTCGTCGGACATGCCGCTGACCTTGACCTGCAGGCGTTCCACCGACGAATCGACGAAGCGCACGGTGCCGCCGATGGCGCCTTCCTCGCCCATCACGTGCCAGGGCTCGAGGGCGCTGCGCAGCTCCACCTCCATGCCACGCACCGCGAAGTCGCCGATCTTGGGGAAGCGGAACTCCATGTGCGGGGCGAACCACTCCGGCTTGAAGGCCAGGCCGTGGGCCTGCATGTCCTCCATCACGTCGTTGAAGTCCTGCTGCACGAAATGCGGCAGCAGGAAGCGGTCGTGCAGCTCGGTGCCCCAGCGCACCAGGCGGTCCGGCGCATAGGGGGTTTCCCAGAAGCGGGCCAGCAGGCCGCGCAGCAGGAGTTGCTGGGCCAGCGACATGCGCGCATGGGGCGGCATCTCGAAGGCGCGCAGCTCGAGCAGGCCGAGGCGGCCGGTGGGACCGTCCGGCGAGTAGAGCTTGTCGATGCAGAACTCGGAGCGGTGGGTGTTGCCGGTGACGTCGATCAGCAGGTTGCGCAGCAGGCGGTCGATCAGCCAGGGCGGAACGCTCTCGCCCGCCTTCGGGAACTGCCGGAAGGCTGTCTCGATTTCATAGACAGAGTCGTTACGGGCTTCGTCGATGCGCGGCGCCTGGCTGGTCGGGCCGATGAACAGGCCCGAGAACAGGTAGGACAGGCTGGGGTGGTTGTGCCAGTAGGAGATCAGGCTGCGCAGCAGGTCCGGACGCCGCAGGAAGGGTGAATCGGACGGGGTGGCGCCGCCCAGCACGAAGTGGTTGCCGCCGCCGGTGCCGGTGTGGCGGCCATCCACCATGAACTTCTCGGTGGTCAGGCGCGAGTAGTGGGCCGATTCGTAGAGGTGGGTGGTGCGGTCCACCAGCTCTTCCCAGTTGCTGGACGGGTGGATGTTCACCTCGATCACGCCGGGGTCGGGGGTGATGCGGAAGTGTTGCAGGCGCGGGTCGGAGGGCGGCTCGTAGCCCTCGATGACCACCGGCATGGCCAGGTCCTCGGCCGTGGCTTCGATGGCGGTGACCAATTCCAGGTACTTCTCCAGGCTCGACAGCGGCGGCATGAAGATGTGCATGGTGCCGTTGCGGGTCTCGGCGCACATGGCGGTGCGGACGATCCAGTCGGCCGACTGGAACTGGGCCGGCTGGCGGTCGGTGGGGGAATGCTTCTCGGCGTCCCGCGCGGCCTTCAGGGCGGCGGCGGCACGCGCCGCGGCGGAGGAGCCGAAGCCGGGTTCGTCGTCGGACAGGGCATTGAGCACCGCGGTCTGGCCGCCCGGCAGCTGGCGCCGGATGGCCTTGTACTCGGGCAGCGGCGGGAAGACCTGATGGTTGTCCGGCGGATTGACGTAGGGGTAGTCGCCCTTGCTCACCCAGGGTTGGGAGTCCAGCGGCAGGCGGTAGCCCACCGGGGAGTCGCCGGGGATCAGGTAGCAGCGTTCGTCGCGCAGGAACCACGGCCCGGTCTGCCAGGCGCCGGTCCAGCTGTTGATCGAGATGGGCAGCACATAGCCCACCGGGTTGGGCAGGCCATGCTCATAGACGCGGCGGATGCGGTCGCGCTCGAGGGGGTCGTCCAGGCGGGCATCGAAGGGATCCACGTTGCCCGGCAGGCGACGTTCGCGCCACAGGTAGTAGAAGGCATCCTCGTAGGCGGGGAAGACCCGGCGCTGGTCAACCGCCAGGCGCGAGGCCACGCCGGCCAGGAAGGTGTGGGCCTTGTCCACCGTCACCTCACCGGGGGTGGAGGCATCGGCGATGAGGTCCGGGCGGGTCCATACGGGCTGGCCGTCCTTGCGCCAGAAGCAGGTCAGCGACCAGCGCGGCAACTGCTCGCCCGGGTACCACTTGCCCTGGCCGAAGTGGGCCAGGCCGGTGGGGGCGTACTTGTCGCGCAGGCGGTGGTAGAGGTCTTCGGCGCGGATACGCTTGGTCGGGCCCATCGCCTCGGTGTTCCATTCGGCGCCATCCGGGTCGTCGATCGACACGAAGGTCGGCTCGCCGCCCATGGTCAGGCGCATGTCGTGGGCTTCCAGGTCGGTGTCGATGAGGTGGCCGAGGGCTTCGATCTCGGCCCACTGCTCCTCGGTGTAGGGCTTGGTGACGCGGGGCGCCTCCTTGACCCGGGTGACCTTCATGTGGTGCTCGAACTCGCATTCGCACTCATCGATCAGGCCGGACACCGGCGCGGCGGAGGAGGGGTCGGGCGAGGCGGCCAGCGGGATGTGCCCCTCGCCGGCGAACAGGCCGGAGGTCGGGTCGAGGCCGACCCAGCCGGCGCCGGGCAGATAGACCTCGGTCCACGCGTGCAGGTCGGTGAAGTCCACCTCGGTGCCGGAGGGGCCGTCGAGGGATTTCACATCGGCCTTCAGCTGGATCAGGTAGCCGGACACGAAGCGCGCCGCCAGGCCCAGGTGGCGCAGCAGCTGGACCAGCAGCCAGGCCGAGTCGCGGCAGGAGCCGGTGCGCTTGGCGAGGGTCTCCTCGGGCGTCTGGACGCCCGGCTCCATGCGGATCACGTAGCCGATGTGCTGCTGCAGGTCGGCGTTGAGCTTCACCAGGAAGTCCACGATCCGCATCGTGTCGCGGGGGATGCTGTCCAGGTACTTCTGGAATTCGGGGGTGGCTTCCTCCTTCAGGCGGTACGGGGCCAGCTCGTGGCTGAGGGCGCCGGCGTACTCGAAGGGGAAGTTCTCGGCCTCAGGCTCCAGGAAGAAGTCGAAGGGGTTGATCACCGACATCTCGGCGACCAGGTCCACCTCGACGCTGAACTCGGTGACCTTCTCCGGGAAGACCAGGCGAGCCAGGTAGTTGGCCTGCGGGTCCTGCTGCCAGTTGATGAAGTGGGGCTTGGGCAGCACGCGCAGCGAGTAGGACAGGATGCGGGTGCGGCTATGGGGGGCCGGGCGCAGACGGACGACCTGGGGACCCACGTTGATCGGGCGGTCGTACTTGTAGGAGGTCAGGTGATTGAGGGCGACATGGATGGTCACGGGCTACTCCGTTCTTGAGCTGCGGGTTTCAGGCTTGTGTATCCGTCTAGCAAACTTCACGCCAATTGGTTTACGCCGGTCTTGTTGCGCAGGTTTTGCGGATGGAGGGCGGTATGAAGTCGCCGGAATGCCCGTGGCGTGAAGAAATAGCCCGAAGTCCCGCATCGGGCGGCAACCCGTTGCGGTGCATGCACCAGAATGGACGGCGGGATGCGCACCTGTCTGGTGCGCTTCCCGCCGGATAGTAGAAAACGGAGGGTCTTGAAACAGCTCAGTCGGCCAGCACCGCCTCTGCGGGCTGGGCAGGGAAGGGCTGGAGACGCCCGGCCAGACTGACCACCTCGCCGACGATCAGCAGCGCCGGGGGCCGGATGCCGGCCTGGGCGGCGATGGCCGGCAGGGTCTCGAGGGTGCCGGTGACCACCCGCTGCCGCGGCGAGGTGGCGTTCTCCACCAGGGCCGCCGGGGTGGCGGCGCCGCGGCCATGGTCGATCAGGGAGGCGCAGTGGGCGGCTAGCTGGCCCACCCCCATGTAGATCACCGCCGTCTGCTGCGGGCGAGCCAGCACCGACCAGTCCAGGGCGTCCTGCCCGGCCCGCCGGTGGCCGGTGGCAAAGACCACCGAGCGCGCGTGGTCCCGGTGGGTGAGGGGGATGCCGGCATAGGCCGAGGCCCCGCAGGCGGCGGTGATGCCCGGCACCACCTCGAAGGAGATGCCGGCCTCGATCAGGGCCTCCACCTCTTCTCCGCCGCGCCCGAAGATGTAGGGGTCGCCGCCCTTCAGGCGCACCACCAGGCGGCCTTCCCGCCCGAGGCGCACCAGCAGGGCGTTGATCTCCTCCTGGGGCAGGGTGTGGTGCCCGGATTCCTTGCCCACGTAGATCAGTTCCGCGCCGGGCCGGGCCAGCTCCAGCACCCCGTCGCTGACCAGGTGATCCACCACCAGTACCCGGGCCTGCCCGATCAGGCGGGCGGCGCGCAGGGTGAGCAGCTCCGGGTCGCCGGGGCCGGCACCGACCAAGGCGACATGCCCCGCCGACGGCTTCGCCCGAACGGCGGAGCGCCCGGCCTGCAGGCCCTCGTCCATGCGTCCACCGAGCAGTTCGAACAGGCTGCGCAGGGTGACCGGGGCCGGCATGCCGGATGGAATGGAGGCGGACGGAGGCATGGCGGAACTCCCGGATTCATGACGACCGCAATCTAGCAGCGGGGGCCCGTTTCTTAACTTGACCCGAGTCAAGGAAGGGATATTGCCCCCAAGCGCACTCTTCGCCGCGAGCGGAAATCGCCGCTGGTGGGTTCAATCAAGGGAGATGCACGATGAAAACGTGGAAGTCCGGAATCATTGCCGCGGCCTTGCTGCCGTTGGCGCTGGCCCAAGCCTTTGCCGAGGATGGCAAGAAGAACGTCAGCCCGGCCGAGGTGCAGTACCAGGCCGGCGGGTCGCCGCTGGCCAACGTGGAGATGTACCAGGACATCAATCCGAAGGCGCCGCCGATGACCAAGGCGGAGTTCGACAAGGCCCGCCAGATCTACTTCGAGCGCTGCGCGGGCTGTCACGGCGTGCTGCGCAAGGGCGCCACCGGCAAGCCGCTGACCACCGACAAGACCCTGGCCGCCGGCACCGACTACCTGAAGGTCTTCATCAAGTACGGCTCCCCGGCCGGCATGCCCAACTGGGGTACCTCGGGTGAGCTGAGCGACGACGAGGTGGACCTGATGGCCCGCTACGTCCAGCAGACCCCGCCGCAGCCGCCCGAGTTCGGGCTCAAGGAGATGAAGGCCACCTGGAAGGTCATCGTTCCGCCCGAGCAGCGGCCCAAGAAGAAGATGAACAACTACAACATCGACAACATCTTCTCCACCACCCTGCGCGACACCGGCGAGGTGGCGCTGATCGACGGCGACACGAAGAAGATCATCAACATCGTCAAGACCGGCTATGCGGTGCACATCTCCCGCGTGTCCGCCTCCGGCCGCTACCTGTTCGTGATCGGCCGCGATGCCAAGATCAACATGATCGACCTGTGGATGGAGAAGCCCGACAACGTGGCCGAGATCCGCACCGGCCTCGAGGCCCGCTCGGTGGAGACCTCCAAGTTCAAGGGCTACGAGGACAAGCTGGCGGTGGCCGGCTCCTACTGGCCGCCCCAGTACGTGATCATGAAGGGCGACACCCTTGAGCCGCTGAAGATCATGGCCACCCGCGGCATGACCGTGGATGACCAGGAATACCACCCCGAGCCCCGCGTGGCCTCCATCGTCGCCTCCCACTACAAGCCCGAATTCGTAGTGAACGTGAAAGAGACCGGCAAGACCCTGATGGTCAATTACACCGACATCAACGCCATCACCACCAAGGAGATCCCGGTCGCCAAGTTCCTGCACGACGGCGGCCTCGACAGCTCCAAGCGCTACTTCATGGTGGCGGCCAACCAGTCCAACAAGATCGGCGCCATCGATCTGAAGGACGGCAAGCTGGCCGGGCTGATCGAAGTGGGCAAGATCCCGCATCCGGGCCGCGGCGCCAACTTCATCCACCCGAAGTATGGCCCGGTGTGGTCCACCGGCCACCTGGGTGACGACACCATCGCCCTGATCGGCACCGATCCGGTCAAGCACAAGCAATATGCCTGGAAGATGGTCGAATCCATCAAGGGCCCGGGTGGCGGTGCCCTCTTCATCAAGAGCCATCCCAAGTCCACCCACCTGTACTCCGACACCCCGCTCAACCCGGATCCCAAGCTGTCCCAGTCGGTGGCGGTGTTCGACATCAACAACCTGGCCGCCGGCTACAAGACCCTTCCGATCGCTGAATGGGCCGGCCTGAAGGATGACGGCGCCAAGCGCGTGGTGCAGCCCGAGTACAACAAGGCGGGCGACGAAGTGTGGTTCTCGGTGTGGAGCGCCAAGAACAAGGAATCCGCCATCGTCGTCGTGGATGACAAGACCCTGACCCTCAAGGCAGTGATCAAGGATCCGCGCATCGTCACGCCGACCGGCCACTTCAACCTGCACAACACCCAGCACGACGTCTATTGACCACTGCGGCCCGCCGCTCCGGCGTGTCGGGGCAGCGGGATCTTTCTGCCAGGAGACTCAAAATGAAATACGCGCTCGTTCTCGCCGCATTGCTGGGCACCGTCGCCAGCGGCAGTGTCCTCGCCGCCGACCCGGCCGCCGCCGCCCAGAAGGCCGGTTGCATGGCCTGCCATGCCATGGACAAGAAGCTGGTCGGTCCCGCCTTCAAGGATGTGGCGGCCAAGTACAAGGGTCAGGGTGATGCCGTGGCCAAGCTCAGCGACAAGGTCCGCAAGGGCGGCTCCGGCGTCTGGGGCCCGATCCCGATGCCGCCCAACGCCGCCGAGAAGATCAGCGACGGTGACCTGAAGGACGTGGTGGGGTGGATCCTGAAGGGCTGAGCGCGAGCTTTGGTCATGGACCCCTCGGGCGGCTGCGGCCGCCCTTGGCGCCGCGCGCTCCTCAGGCTTATCCCGTGCCCCACGTCCGTGGGCGACTGAAGTCGCCCCTACAGAGCCGCCACAACCCGCGGACGTGCGGGCTGTAGGGGCGGATTCATCCGCCTGCGGACCTTGCTCTGGCACCTGCGGGAGGATAAATCCGCCCCTACAGCCACACCACCCGGCCATTCCCCGCTTCATCCAGCCGGGCCACCAGCGCGGTGGCCTGGTTTTCCGCCAGGCTGAAGCTGAAGCCCACCGCGTCGGCGTGGGAGACCTCCAGCAGGTTGGCGCCGGCCTGTTCCAGCTCGCGCCGCAGCAGGCCTTCCAGCGCGTAGGGCACGCGGCAGCGCAGTTCGGTCAGACGCACGATGGCGACCTTGCTGGCGCCCAACAGGGCCTGGGCGACGCTGTCGGTATAGGCGCGCACCAGGCCGCCGGCCCCCAGCTTCACGCCGCCGTAGTAGCGCACCACGGTGGCCAGCACGCCCTCCAGGTCCTGGTGGCGCAGCACGTCGAGCATCGGCCGGCCGGCGGTGCCGGAGGGTTCGCCATCGTCCACTGCGGCCGACTGCCCGCCGGCCAGCAGGGCCCAGCACACATGGGCGGCGCCCGGGTGGGCCGCCCTGAGGGCTGCCACCACGCGCTGGGCGCTGGCCCGGTCGGCCATCGGCTGGACGCAGCCGATGAAGCGGCTCTTCTTGATCAGCAGTTCGCTGTGGGCTGATGCGGCGAGGGTCTGGGGCATGGCGACAGGGGTGAGTGAGGCCGCAAGCATACTCAAAACCACCACTTGCCGGCCTTCTTGATGGCGGTCAATGCCCGGCTCCGGGTGGCCCCCTAAGGTGATGCCGTCATTCTCCGGAGCTCAGCGATGGACCGTTCCCTGC
>JAFLDU010000071.1 GCA_017309145.1 Zoogloea sp.
CGGCAATTCCGCAAAGAGCACCACGCCCACCATCTGCCCATCGCCATCCCGCGGCACAATCACCCAGCACCCGACCCTTGAGCGCGACATCCTCGCCAAGGCCGCCGTGTGACCTTCAGACCAGACACGAAAGGAACCCTGCCATGAGCGAGGCCGAACCGAAAAAGCCCGCCGCCCGAGGCGGCCGCAACCTGGAACTGCCCGAGCACCTGAAGGCCTACAAGGGCGTCTGGGTGTTCATCGAACACGACCGCGGCGAGGCCCACTCGGTGTCCTGGGAGCTGCTCGGCGAAGGCCGCAAGCTGGCCGACACCCTGGGCGTGTCCCTCTCCGGGGTGATCATGGGCGGGCCCGACGAGCCCCTCGACGCCATCGCCAAGGAAGCCTACAGCTTTGGCGCCGAGGCCTGCTACATCATCCGCGACCCGGTGCTCAAGGGCTACCGCAACGAGCCCTTCACCAAGGGCATGACCGATCTGGTGAACAAGTACCAGCCCGAGATTGTGCTGCTGGGCGCCACCACCATGGGCCGCGACCTGGCCGGCTCGGTGGCCACCACCCTGGCCACCGGTCTCACCGCCGACTGTACCGAGCTGCGCATCGACCCGGCCACCCGGGCCCTGGCGGCGACCCGACCGACCTTCGGCGGCTCCCTGCTGTGCACCATCATGACCCTGGCCTACCGGCCGCAGATGGCCACGGTGCGTCCCCGCGTGATGCGCATGCCCGACGCCGACACCACCCGGACCGGCACCATCATCGAAGACAGCCTGGGCATGATCGAGACCGACATCGTCACCAAGCTGCTGGACTTCATCGCCGACGAGAACAGCAACAAGGTCAACCTGGCCTACGCCGACATCATCGTGTCGGGCGGCAAAGGCCTCAAGAACCCGGACAACTTCAAGCTGATCTGGGACCTGGCCAAGGTGCTCGGCGCCGAGGTCGGCGCCACCCGCCCGGTGGTCCAATCGGGCTGGGTGGAGGCGGAGCGCCAGGTCGGCCAGACCGGCAAGACGGTGCGCCCCAAGCTCTACATCGCCGCCGGCATCTCCGGGGCGATCCAGCACCGGGTGGGCATGGAGGGGGCCGACGTGATCATCGCGATCAACACCGATCCCAACGCCCCGATCTTCGACTTCGCCCACCACGGCATCGTCGGCAACGCCATGCAGGTGCTGCCGGTGCTGACCGACACCTTCCGCGAACACATTGCCATGCGCAGCCGCAAGGCCGCCTGAGCGCCCACCGGAGACCCTCACCATGAGCGAGAAATTCGACGTCATCGTTGTCGGCGCGGGCCCCTCGGGCAACGCTGCCGCCTACACCGCGGCCAAGGCCGGCCTGTCGGTGCTGCAGATCGAGCGGGGCGAATACCCCGGCTCGAAGAACGTGCAGGGCGCCATCCTGTACGCCAACGCGCTGGAACAGATCATCCCCGACTTCCGGGAGGATGCCCCCCTCGAGCGCCACATCATCGAGCAGCGCATGTGGGTGCTGGACGAAGAGTCCTTCGTCGGCACCCATTTCCGATCCGACGACTACAACAAGCCGCCCTACAACCGCTACACCATCATCCGCGCCCAGTTCGACAAGTGGTTCTCGTCGAAGGTGAAGGAAGCCGGCGCCCTGGTGATCTGCGAGACCACCGTGGAGAGCCTGATCCTCGACGGCGACCAGGTGGTGGGCGTGCGCTGCGACCGCCAGGGCGGCGAGGTGTTTGCCGACGTGGTGATCCTGGCCGACGGGGTCAACTCCACCCTGGCCCGCAAGGCCGGCTTCCACGGTGAGATCCAGGCTGGCAACGTGGCCCTGGCGGTGAAGGAGATCCTCTTCATGCCGCAGGAGACCATCGAGGCCCGCTTCAACATCAAGGAGGAAGAAGGCGTCGTCATCGAGATGTTCGGCAAGATCACCGACGGCATGATGGGCACCGGCTTCCTTTACACCAACAAGGATTCGATCACCCTCGGCATCGGCTGCATGCTCTCCGACTTCAAGGAGAACCCGAACCGCAGCTCGCCCTACACCCTGCTCGAGAAGATGAAGGCCCACCCCTCGGTGGCCCCCCTCATCGCCGGTGGCGAGATGAAGGAATACTGCGCCCACCTGATCCCGGAAGGCGGCTTCTACGCGGTGCCCAAGGTGCATGGCAACGGCTGGATGATCGTTGGCGACTCCGGCGGCTTTGTGAATGCGGTGCACCGTGAAGGCTCCAACCTGGCCATGACCACCGGCCGCCTGGCCGCTGAGACCGCCATCGCCGCCAAGGCCGCCGGCAAGGGCTTCAAGGCCAAGCAGCTGGCCGCCTACAAGCAGGCCCTGGACGACTCCTTCGTGATGAAGGACCTGCACAAGTACCGCGACATGCCCCAGGTGTTCCACCAGAACAACCAGTTCTTCACCACCTACCCCGAGCTGATCAACCGGGCCGCCCGCTCGATGATCACCGTGGATGGCATCGACAAGAAGACCAAGGAGAAGGAGATCTTCTCCAACTTCCGTAAATCGCGCAGCCTGACCGGCCTGGCGGGTGATGCGCTCAAGCTGTGGAGGGCTTTCAGATGAGCACCGTCGCCGTCAATGTGGAAGAGAAACTCTTCCAGAACCGCTACAAGGTCGATCACGGCCGCCCGCACATCAAGATCCGCCAGCCGGACCTGTGCCGCAACGAGTGCAAGAGCCAGTCCTGCACCTACGTGTGCCCGGCCTCCTGCTACAAGTCGGAGGGCAATGGAGCAGTGACCCTGATCACCGACGGCTGCCTCGAATGCGGCAGTTGCCGGATCATCTGCACCGAGCTCTCCAACGTGGAGTGGGAATACCCCCGCGGCGGGCACGGCATTCTCTTCAAGTTCGGTTGAGGCCGCCACGACCATGGACGACATACACCTGTTCCTCGCCCACGCCATCCAGCTGGAGCGGGAGGCCGCCCGCCACTACGAGGAGCTGACGGAAGAGATGAAGACCGCCGGCAACACCGAGGTGGCGGACTTCTTCCAGAAAATGGCGGGCTTCTCGCGCAAGCATCTGGCCGAAGCGATGGCGCGGGGCGGTTTCCGCACCCTGCCCGAGCTGCGCCCCGACCAGATGCGCTGGGCCGACGGCATCAGCCCCGAGAATGCCGGCTGGGAGGGCATCGACGGCTTCATCGACGTGATCGGTGCGCTGGAACTCGCGCTGCTCGCCGAGCGCCGGGGCCACGCCTTCTACGCCGGCATCGCCGCCGTGAGCAACAACATCAAGGTCAAGCGCATGGCCACCGAGTTTGCCGAAGAAGAAGCCGAGCACGTGGCCGAACTGGAAAAACTGATCGATCGCTGCGCTGCAGCCTAGGACAGCCCTGCGTTTCCTTGCGCCCCTCGATTAGCGCATCACCCTTACGGAGAAAGCATCATGGCAAAACCCCAAAAACACGTGTTCGTCTGCGCCCAGCAGCGCCCTCCCGGCCATCCCCGAGGCTCCTGTGCCGCCAAGGGCTGCAATGAAGTCCTGCAGACCTTCTGGGGCGAGCTGCAGAAGCGCAACGCCTATGACCGTATCGGCGTGACCTACTCCGGCTGCCTGGGCCCCTGTGACAGCGGCCCCAATGTGCTGGTCTACCCGGAGGGCGTGCTCTACACCAAGGTGAGCAAGGACGACGTGGTCGAGATCTTCGACACGCATCTGGAAGGCGGCGAAGTGGTCGCCCGCCTGCAGGCACCGGCGGGCACCTGGTGAACCTCTTCACCGGCGAAAGCTCGCGGGCGCTCTTCGGCGGCGAGGCCCCGGAGAGCGTCAACCGCCTGCTCCACGAGGCCGCCGCCGCCCACGCCGACCCGACCAAGGCCGAAGCCCTGCTGTGGAGCGCCCGCCTGTCGGCGCCCAACTGCCTGGCGGTGTACTTCGCCCAGTACAAGTTCTACTTCTACCGCCGCCGCCTGGAAGATGCGGAGCGCTGCGCCCGCGACGGCCTGCGAGTGGCCGGCGAGCAGGCCCGCATCGGCCGCCACTGGCGCGAGGTGCAAGGCGGCGATGCCGACTTCGGCGGCGTCGGTCCGGCCCGCTTCTGGCTGTTCACCCTCAAGGCGCTGGCCTTCATCCGCCTGCGCCTCGGCGACCGGGCCGAAGCCCAGGCCCTCCTCGACAAGGCCGCCCAGCTCGACCCCGACGACAACCTGGGCGCCAGCGTGATCGCCCGCCTCAAGGACGAATCCGCCCCCACCCGCAAGGACCAGCCCTGGACGCCCCCCACGGCCCGGAGCGCCGACCCGGACGACACGCCATGATCGTCATCCGCGCCCTGCTCGCCAACATCGTCGACGCCGGCACCGACGCCCTGACCCTCGCCGAGGACATGGACGAAACCACCTTCCGCCGCTCACGCCTGGCCCGCAGCGAGATCGGCCGCCTGGTCGGCGTCATCGCCACCAACCTGGCCGACCTCCCCGACGCCCAACGCCAGCAGTTCGCCGAGATCGACTGGTCCGCCTGGGCCGCACTCACCCAGCAGATCCGGCAGGACGGCCCAGAGCGCGACGAAGCGCTGTGGTTTGCTACGCGCGCGCTGGTACCGGCGACGTTGATGTGGTTAAGGGTTTATAAGGAAAGTACGCCGGAGTTGTTTGAGTTTCAGGGGGGTTGAGTGGGTGGAGCCTGGGTTCTGATTGCTGTGTGCACCATCCAGACAATGAACAGCATGAGACCTGCCGATGCGCAGCCAAAAAAGGCGGCACCGAAAAGCCCGGGCTTGAACCACGCCATGAAGAATGTGCTGTAGTACCAGATATCAAGTGCGATCAGCACCAGAATGAAATCGGAAACGTGCGGACGGCCCCTCACGCGCCACTGCGCGGCGGCAACCAAAAGAACGGGGAGAGCCAGCAGAAAAACGGAAACTGCAGCCTTCAGAGTGTGGGGAATGCTGTACTGCCAGAACGGGAAGCAGAGGGCGAACACCGACGCGCTGATGGTGGAAGCAGTCGTGAAGAGGGGGAGGATGCGCATGGCTTTATGTGGCGGCTATTCGGGCAGGTCGGGTCGAGCGCAAGGTTATGCAACTGGTCGGCGCTGCACATAAAAGCCCCACACCCCATTTGAAAGCTCAGTCGCGGCGAAGCGAATGGTCTTTCCATTGGAATGAACTTCGTAAATCCAAGCTCGCTGACGCTCCTGTCGATACGAAGGGTGTCGCACAACGATCTGCGCCCCTTGGACGCGCTGCCAACTGGCTACATGCATCCATGGATTGATGCCATCGATTGAAAGCGCCGTACCCTCCAAACCGATGTGAAGCGGCTCCCAACCTTCGGTGAAGTCTTCAATCTGCATAAAATGGAAGTGAAGGGCAGCCGGAGCGAAGAGGAGGGAACCACAAGCGCAGGTTGTGGCTGTCTCGCTCGACTGCAGGATTAGATGCGTTTGTGAATACCAAGACGAACCTTTGCCGCATAAGAAAGATGAGATTGCTGCAGCTCGTATTGAATTGACGAGACCGTGGATTGCAGTGTGTTTGATTCATAGCCATCTAGTTCTCGACTCACAATCCACCCCATGTCGAGCGTCTCAAGGCGCTCGGGACTCTCGGAGCCCTTTGCCACCACCTCGCAATAGCTCAGTTGAGCCAACACGGATTCGCGCCATGGGAGCTCCGAAGGCAGGCTCTCGATTACTTTGGCGGCCCACTGAATTGAGGCAATGATATCCATGAGCATCTAACGATATCTATGGATTCCCCCGTTTTGCAAGATGAACGTGTTGTTGGCTTGATGGACAAGCCTACAGGAATCTATCCGGCCTACTGTGGCACCCGTCGGCGCCGCCCCTGATGATATACGCGCCACTGAAGCCTCATTAGTTATACGGCCTGGCTTCAGCCAACAACGCTATCAGGCTCCTTCCGCGTCGGCTTGATCCGTCATCCCACCAACACTCTCCCTCGCAAACCTACAGTCGGGAAATCACAGGTACTGCGGTTGAATCGGCGGCCTGTCTTGTTCAGGCGGCTACCCTGCACTCGGTTCCCCGAGCCGACATTGCCCAGATGATACCGGCATTCTTGGAATACCGGGGCAATCACAGCCACGTTGCTAGATTGCCACGCGGGCGTAAGCCTCGAACACGCCGGGCACTGCATGTCCCCGATCCAAGGTGCGTCACTTTCGTAATGAACAACTTTCAAGGTTCGGCCTGACGTTGTAGGTAAAGGGCGCTACGCAGCGCTTCATCGCGCAGCGTCCAGCGCCCGAAGGGAGCGGCTTTGACCGCAGTGTTAGGCGACATGGAGTTCAACAGAGCCTCCATAGGCAATTTTCTCCTCGAAGAGATTGTTGAGCGGGCTGCGGGTTTCGAGGCTGTCTAAGGTGTAGGCGTGGAGTGACACTCTGGCCTGCCTTGGGTGAAATGAGTTCCACAGCACCGAGAACCCAAAGCCGTGTTCGGCAGGATTAGTTTCGCCGAGAAAGGAGGCGCCAGAAGATGAAATCAAGCGGACGATGAATTTCTCGCGACGCTTAGGTTTGGCGCGAAGTTCTTTGAACATCTCTGCGGTTGGCGTGAAGTCAGTCTGTTCGGTAAGTGGCTCATCCGGGAATAGCTCCTCAATGGTCTTGCCCGGTTGGCTTGAGTGGCCACTCTCAAGGAAGGTAACGTCAATTTGTTGGCCCGCGTGCAGTGGCGTGCAGGCAACCCAAGTGAGCGAAGTGGGAGCGCCGCCATCGGGATAGGCTCCACCAGAAACGTCAAGGGAGGCAAGCTCTTCGTCAACTTGCGTTCCGCCGATGTTGACGCCAAGAACGTCAAGGCCATCAGTGCTCACAGTAACAACCTTAACTCCGTCAACCGAGATGTCGAGCGCGGGCATATTTGTCGCCTAACGTGAAGCTAACCGGCCGGCGCGGCTCTTTGCGCAGGTCCGGTTGAGCGTAGTGTTCGACACCAGACTACTCATTGTTGTCGCGTTCCCGTTGTACCCCTTGTGCAATCATTAAGCGCATGAGCGATTCTATGTCCGGAACTCCGGTGGACTCTCCGCTCGGCGTTAAGCCAGGCGCGACTTTCAAGCCCTCAATAAACTTCTCACCAATTTCTTTGGTGATACCCACGCCGACGAATCCAACGCGCTGACTGGATGATTCAACGGACTTCATATCTTGAAGTGCGCCTAAAGAAGTTTGACCTGTCATGAGTGAAGCCATCGCCTTCGCAAGCATCTCACGGAGCATTTCCTTTAAGCGCGCCGGAGGGACGCGGCCAATACCCGTGGATGCCCGGGCTTCCGCATTGCTTGCGTTAGCAGCTAAATGAAAAAAAGCATCTATGTAATAGTGGCCGCGCGAGCACATATAGGCTCTGTGCTCGACATTAGTTAACGAGAGCGAACTCGACCGAATATCAAACCACACCTCGTCGAAAGAGGAATCTCTACCATCCACGTTTGATTTCGAGTCGAGCCTTTCAAGCTGTAAGCCTGCGGTCCACGAGTAGTACATTCCCTCAGTTAGCAGAATTCTTCGGGGAGGCATGTCTAGCCCACTCAGCACCTGATCAAAAATTGATCTAGCGGCAAACAATACTTGCGTGTGACGCGCCTCAATGTAATCCAGCGCACCTTGTGCTTGATCCAAAAGAAACGGTACTGAGTTGTCCTCAAATGCCTTATGAAAACCCTTTAGTCTACTGAGCCCCACTATCTCGTCCGGGCCATCGTCACGACGAATCTCGTTGATATGACCAATCCCTGTGTCTGAAACTTGGAGTACCAAATTCCATGGATTCGGAAACGTCTTGAATTTTCGAACTAGGCCTGGTTTGATATTTTCGAGAAATGCTTCGCATGACGGACAGAAGCATGTAAGTTCGAGACGGCTGTTGTCGCCGCCCATCGGCCAAAGGTTTGCCAAATCAATGACGACCCCACGCAACTTGCCACGCGTTTTTTTGGTTGTTTCGATCGCTATGTCCACGCCTGTGCCAAGTATTGACGCAACGATGTCCTGCGTTCGGGAATTGCCAATACATAGCTGACGTGATGAATCTCCCACAATGTCAATAAGTTGCAACGGATCGCTGTTTAAGAACGGAAGCGTTGGGTCGATTAGCAGGTATACGTCAAGTCCCAAATCTGCAAATCGAAGGACTGCATCAGGGAAGTCTTTAATTGATGAACCAAGGTTGGCTGCATACGCCGAAAGCCCTTCGCTCAGCCCTTCGATGGGGAACAACAAGCCGTCCGGGTTTGTAACAGGCAATACAACCGCCTCAGGTGCTACTCCCCATTGATTCTTGAATATTGATATTAGCTCATCCGGTGTTGCGTACTTCAAGACGGCAGTATGCGGTATCTCTAGCACGCTGCCCCCAGTATTTTTCGTAAGACGTTGCTGAAAGGCAAAGGTTCGGCGTGTCATTTCAATCCTCCTGTTGTGACTAGTCGAAGTCCAGAAAGTGATAGCTCAATCCGGTTTCCAGATGCGGACGTCAAGTACCCCTTGTCAATAAAAGTTTGTAGCAACTCGCTGCATTCGATTTCGCTCAAATTGAGCGTTGAGGACAACATTTTTGATGCCTGATCTACATGGATGCGTGAAACTTGTCTTGAACGAAAATGCTGGTGAATTACTGCAAGGCTAGTGGTAGTAGTGTCTCGCCCTAAATGCTGCCGCTTTGGTTCAATGCTAATGGTCTTGCCAGAAGAAGGGCTTGACTGCTTGTCGTTCTTGAGTAGAGCAAGCAATGACAATAGTTTTGTTGCGGCATCCGACAGAGTGACACGAGGCGAGAGAGTGATGCCATGCTTAAGTCGTAGACCGTAGTGCGCGCCTTCAGCCCTAAGGCACTCATCACTTTCGAAAATTGGAACAACTCTGTGTTTTTCACCTCTCGAGCGCGCAAGACTAATTGCGGCGCGTATCTCGTCGCGCTCGTAGAAGGCGGCGGGCGAATTCGTTGTAACAATAACAACGGTTACGCGTGACTGCATCTGGGCTGCCGGTATAGCTAAGTCCCATTCGTCACCAAGTATTAACGAACGACTGTCGAGAAAGACTTGTGCGGCAGGAGATAGTAAGTCAAATAGCTGCTCACCAATCTGGGTGTCTGGTCCCGCATGCGCTAAGAAGAAGTCGTACCGGTAATCAATCATCGTAGTGCCCGCGATGGGGTCGAACGTTGTAGGTAAAGGGCGCTACGCAGTGCTTTATCGCGTAGCGTCCAGTGACCGAAGGGAGCGGCTTTGACCGAAATGTTAGAAGTCAATTTACCTGAGAGCTCCATTTTTTACCCAAGAGGCAACAACCACTTTGATCGTTTCGTTGATGGTTGCCAAATCATTAGGGGCGCCACCGTGAGACTCGATACCGTCAAGTGCCGCGACAGCAAGGCGCAGGGCGTAGTCGTCAGACACATGGAACCGCTTTTTTATGAGCGCAACGGTTCTCGCTTGCACCTCAGGTGAGTAAAAGGCAGACACGATGACTTCTAACGTGAAGTAGACGACATCTGGCGCGCCCGGCGTCTTACACGACTGTCGCATAAGCTGATGGGATATGCTGTATTGCTGAATATAAAAACAGTTTCAGCGGAGTATCGCGTCATGATGTCGTCTACCCTTCTGGTGGTGCCGCCCTCCTCGCCCCGCTTGCTGGATCAGGTTCGGGAGCGTATCCGGGTCAAGCATTACAGTTTGAGAACCGAGCAGGCTTATGTGGGATGGATTAAACGCCACATCTTCTTCCATGACAAGCGGTACCCGTGGGACATGGGCAGGGTGGAGGTGGAGGCGTTTCTGGGCGCGTTGGCAGTGGAGCAAGACGTGAGTGCAGCCGCGCAAACCCAGGCGCTGTCGGCTTTGGTCTTTCAGTACCGGGAGGTGCTCGGCGTCAAGTTGCCGTGACTGGATGACTTGGTGCGTACAAAAAAGTCCAGTCTGACGCCTTACCCTCCTCACCACGAAGCCCCCTTGCGCCCCGCCCCGCGTGTCCTATACCACCCACATGGCCTAGCAGCCATGCGAACTGGAAACCCGCGATCCGCTCACAGGAGGACACCCAGCATGAAACTGATCATTCCCAGCCTGGACAGCCCGGCGGAGAGCGCGCGCCTCACGGGGCTGGGTTTCAAGGTGGAGGGTAGTACTCCGCTCGCCGCCCGCCCCGGCATGTGCGAGCTGGTCTATGACTTCGCTTCGGCCGCTGCGGCACCCGCCCGCAGCCGGGCGCCGGCACGCGCTGCAAGCAGGTCGACGGCCGCCGCCGCCCCTGCCACCCTGCCCTTCAGCGGCCGCGGCAATCCGCTCAGCCAGGAAGGCCTGGACCAGGCGGCCCGAGGGCTGGGGGTGGGGCTGCCGGCCCTGTGGGCGGTGATGACGGTGGAGACCAAGGGCTGTGGCTTTCTGGCCGACCGGCGGCCGCTGATCCTGTTCGAGCGGCACATCTTCCACCGCAAGACCGGCGGGCGCTTCGATGCGAGCGACCCGGACCTCAGCAGCAGGACGGCGGGCGGCTACGGCAAGGGTGGGGCCAACCAGTACGACCGGCTCGCGCGCGCGATTGCGCTCGACCGTCAGGCTGCGTTGGAGAGCACGTCATGGGGCCTCGGTCAGGTGATGGGCTTCAATGCGGTTGCGGCGGGTTACCCGGACGCAGAGTCCATGGTCACCGCCATGTGCCAGTCGGAAGATGCCCAGTTGCTCGGCATGGTCGGTTTCATCCGTGACGCCAGGCTCGCCCGGCACTTGAAGAACGGGGACTGGGCAGCCTTTGCCCAGGGCTACAACGGTCCGGAATTCCAGAAGAACAAGTACGACGAAAAGCTCCGCAATGCCGCCACCCGCTTCGGCATGGGCCCGCTGCCCAGCCTGGAAGTGCGCACGGCCCAGCTTTTCCTGATGTACCGGGGCTACAACGCAGGCGGGGTGGATGGCTGGTTCGGCGAGAACACCCAGAAAGCCCTGATGCAGTTCCAGAAGGACAACGCCCTGCCGGTGAGCGGGCGGCTGGACGACGCCAGCCTGGTGGCGCTGAGCCGCAGCCAGTAGGGGTCAAGGCAGCAGGATGTGGCGGTCGCGGCCGGCCGCCTTGGCCTGGTAGAGGGCTTCATCCACCCGACGGAGATTGGTGAGGGCATCCTCCGAACCCTCCAGCATTCCGGCGCCGGCGGAGAAGCTGTAGCGGAAGCCCGGATGCTCCGGCAAGGGCGTGGAGCCACGGACGGCCTCGTGCAGGCGCTGCAGCACGCCCGCCAGTTCGGCCCGGTCCACCCCGGGCAGCACCACCAGGAACTCCTCCCCGCCCAGGCGCCCGAAGCCGTCGACCCGGCGCAGGGTGGAGACCGCGAGATGGGCGAAATCCCGCAGCACGAGATCGCCCCCGTGGTGGCCGTAGCGGTCGTTGACCGACTTGAAGTGATCCAGGTCGATCAGCGCGATGCCACAGGGCTGACCATGGCTGCGCAGCTGTACCCATTGCTCGTCGAGCAGGTGCAGGATGTGCATGCGGTTGCTCACCCCGGTCAGGGCATCGGTGCGCGCGGCCCTCCAGGCGCCGTCCCGGTCGGCCCGCAGGCTGCGCTCGTCGGCGCGCAGATCGGTGATGTCCACCGCCACGCAGAGCATCCAGCCATCTGGCGAGAGGCTCTCGGTCATCAGATTCCAGCGCCCGTCGGTGCGATCCGCCTCGAAGGCCCGGTAAGGCCGCTTGCCACGCCGGGAACGGGCCGAGGCCAACCAGGCTTCGAAGTCCTTGGTTTCGATGTGGGTGCCCACCTTCTGGCGGTGGTTGAGACGCATCAGATCCTGCCAGGTCATGAACTCGTCGGGTTGCAGGCCAAGCGCCTGCCGGAAGGCGGGATTGGCGTAGCGCAGCCTGTCTTCCTCGTCGAATACCGCGATTAGCAGGGGCGATGCATCGTGAAGGCGGAGGATGTGCGTCAGCAGGGAAATGTCGGTGGGTGAGTCACTCATGGCCTGGTCCGTATCTGGATGGCCACGCCAACGGCGACAACCACGGCGTCAGTTTAAAGAGACGCCTGCCGCGCGCTGCGACATAGACCACGAACCACGCCGGATGCCCGCCCTGCGTCTAGGTACTTCCGCTCACGCGCTCCCCTCGAAGCACCCTGCGTACTCCGAGCACACCGCGCAGCTCGGTGCCCGGCAGGCCTTGACCTCGGCGCGGTCGCAGAGCTGCTTGTAGAAGAACTTCTTCCAGCGCAGGTTGTGCACGTTCTTGGCGTGCAGGGCCGGAAAGCGGCGGGCCAGCAGGGCACCGAGGGCCGGGCGCTCGGGCAGGCCGAGGTCTTCCCAAAGATGGTCCTGACCGCAGCACGACAGGGCGATCCAGCGGGCGATGGCGATGCTGTGGACGTCGCCGGACGGGGCATGTTCAAGGAGCAGCTCGAAGATATCGATGTACTCCTCATGGCGTGCATCGACGCCCGTGGCGCCGTCTTCCCGCAGCACCTGGGGATGGCGGGCGCGCCACAGGGCAGCGATGGTGCCGGCCTGGGGGCCGAATTCCTTCTCCAGGGCGGTGGCCAGCCAGGCCGGCAGCCTCTGCAAGGGGGGCACGGCCGCGCGGGCTGCCACATAGGCATGGGACAGGTCGTTCATCGCACTCTCCGGATCAGGCCACCGGCCGGCCCGGAATGCGGGCCGGTACGGAGCAGGAACGCTCAGACGTTGGCCGTCTCGTGGGTGTAGCACTTCTTCGGGCACACCTTGGAACAGGCCTCGCAGCCCACGCAGTTCTCCTTGTGGGCGATGGTCATCACTTTCTTTTCGTACTCTTCGTCTTCGTCGTCATCCGGGTCGATGGCCAGCAGTTCGCCGTCCTCGGTGACGCCAACCAGGGCCAGCACATCGCGGGCGCACACCCGCACGCAGCGGGCGCAGCCGATGCATTTTTCCTGATTGAGGTCGGTGACGAACTTGGGCGTCCAGATCTCGCCGCTCGGCAGGGTCACGGAAAAAGAAGCCATTTCAGCTCTCCAGGGGTAAAGAGGTATGGGGCGACGCCGCTCAGGCGCTCGCCGCGGCCAGCTCCTTGCGGGCGGCCATCAGGTTCTTGTGGGCGTCGTAGGCGCGCTGGGCCACCTCCAGGATCTGCTCCCAGTTGGTCGGCAGCTCTTCGGACAGGTCGTGCAGGTCCATCTTGGCCTGGGTGGCTTGGGCGTTGAGCTTCTTGGCGCGGGCTTTGAGGGTTTCGAGGTCTTCCATGGTCGGACTCCGGTCAGGAATAGTGGGCCACGTCGGGAAACTTGCGGATCATCTCCACCGCTTCGTTCACCGCCTTGGTGCCGGCGGCAGCCAGCTTCTCGAGGCTGCTGAAGCCGAAGCGGTGGGCATCGCGAACCTGCTTGTTGAAGACGATCAGGCGGCCGGCGATGAGCACCTGGCGGCCGAAGCCCTCGTGGTGCATCTTGAGCATGGGGCTGACCATCACCTTGGTCTCACGCTCGATGGAGAGGGCGATGGCGTTGTAGTACAGCTCCATGCGCCACAGGGTTTCCGGGTCCGGATCGGCCATCATGGGCAGTTCCTTGCGCTTCTCGGCATCCAGCACATAGGGGTCGAGGAGCATCGCGTCGGTCTTGCCTTCCCAGGCGCCGTGGGTGTCCTGGGCACGCCATTGCTTGACCAGTTCGCGGATGAACGGGTCCTGCATCACGTCGGTGGGGGCTTCAGCTACGTCAGTCATTTTTCAGGCCTCTTCTTCAAAGTCGTAAGTCCGTTCCTCGCCCTTGGCGAGGGCCTTGCGCAGCCACGGCGGCGGGGTGCCCTTGAGCACGTCCTGCAGCTTGTCGAGGATGTCGAGGATGGGTTCCGGGCCCGGCACCTTGACCGGGTGGATCTTGCAGGCCACCACGCGGGCGGCCGCCGAGCCGCCGATGGCGGCCACATAGACGATGGCGCAGTCCATGATGATCTCCAGCTTGGGGGCCAGCTTGTCCTCGTTGCCGTCCTCGGCGAGCTCGCCGCCGAAGTCATGGGTCTCGAGGTAGCGGTAGCCCTCGGCGTTGATCTCGTAGATGGCGATGTACTTGGCCCAGCCGAAGTGCGCGTCCACGCGCTCCTTGTCCTGGGTGGCGAATGCGACTTTCATGATGGGCTCCTCAGCGGGCAGGGATGATGGGAACGACGATGTCTTCGGTCACGCCACTGCAACTGCAGCTGCCGCCGGCATTGCAGGCCCCCGCCGTGTCACCGCGCGCGGCGGCGACAGCCTCGGCGGGCAGCGGCCAGTCTTCGGGGCCGTGGGCATGCATGTTGGCGATGAAGGTGTTGGCCAGCTGGAAGATCAGGTCGCGGGTGCCCCGGTAGCCAATGCTCAGCTGATGGGCCGCACCGATCCGGTCGAACTGCGGGATGCCGACCCGGAACAGCGGAATCCCGAGGCGCGTAGCGGACTGGCGGCCGTGGGCGTGGGTCAGCAGCAGGTCGCAGCCCACCGCCCCCAGCTCCAGGTCTTCCAGGTCGCCGATCAGCACCTCGATGGCGGGCACTCGCTCCAGCACCGGCGAATGGGTGGTGGTCACCGCGGCGGCCACCTCGGCGCCCATCTCGTGGCATACCGAAGCCAGCGCGAAGAGCAGGTCGGGTTCGGCACCGATCGCCACCCGCTTGCCACCCAGGTGAAAGTGGCCGTCCAGCATGGCGTCCTGCAGCTGACCACGCTGGCGCTTGAGGCGGGCCGGCGCGGGCTGTCCGGACAGGCGCATCAGCAGGGCCACCAGGGCATCCACGGCACCGAGTCCGGTCAGCCGCTCGAACAGGGTCACCGGCACGCCGCCGAGGGCGGCCAGGCTGTCCAGCGCCGGGCGCATCTGCTCGCCCACGCCGATCACGTGCTCACAGGCGGCCAGGCTGCGGATGTCGTCCAGCGTCGCCCCGCCCAGGGTGGTGGGCGTGAAGTCTTCGGGGATGTGCCCGTCGAGGGAGCGGGAGATGTCCGGCACCATCACCGGCTCCAGACCGAAGGCTTCGATCAGCTCGCGCAGCTCCTCGAGGTCGGCCGGGGTCAGGTGGGCACCGGGCAGCACGCCGATGCGGCCCTTCACCCGTTGCGTCACCGGCTCGGTGAAGGCCTCCACCAAGGCCTTCACCGCCGCCGCCCAGCCATCCTGGAAGGCGCCGACATAGTCCGGGGTGGACACATACACCACCTCGGTGCCGGCCAGGGACTCGCCGTGCTTGGCGCGGATCAGGCGCAGGTAGCCATCCACATCATCGCCCTTGGTCTCGGTGAGGCCGGTGGAGGCAATGGCGATGAGGGCCGGGTTGGCGCGCTTCTTGATGTTGAGCAGGGCCTGCTCGATGTTGTCCATGCCGCCGAGGATGGTGCTGACCTCGTTCATGGCAGTGGTCTGCATCGGGATGGCTTCCTTGAAGTGGCGCACCAGCAGCACCAGGCCGAAGGAGGTGCAGCCCTGCGAGCCATGCATCATCGGCATGGTGTTGTGGAGGCCGAGGAAGGCGTAGCAGGCGCCGAGGGGCTGGCTCATCTTGAGCGGATTGACCGCACAGGCCTTCTTGCTTTCGCGGACGGCGGCCATCTCAGCAGGCCTCCTCGAGGGCCGGCGACTCCCACGGGGCTGGCGCACGCACCTGTTCCCACACCGGGTTGAAGAGGGTCTTGGAGATCTCGCGGACCAGGTCGACCATGCCCTCGTAGCCCGCATAGGCGTAGTGGCGCTCCTGGTTGATGTCGAGCCACGGCATCTTGGCCTTGAGCGCCACGAACTGGCTGCGGCCGCCCGACAGCATGATGTCGGCGCGGGCCTCGCGGAGCATCTTGAACATCTCGCGAGGCGTCATGTCGTCGATCATGTGGGCGTCCTCGCCCATGATCTCCTTGATCTTTTCCTTGTCTTCCTTGGTGGACTTCTTGACGCTGGTGCCCACCACCTCGAGGCCGGCCTCCTGCAGGGCCGCCACCACCGACCAGCTCTTCACGCCGCCGGTGATGAGCAGCACCTTCTTGCCCTCGAGGCGCGGCCGGTAGGCGGCGATGCGGTCCCAGGCGCGCTTCTCCTCCACGGCGATCAGCGCCTCGGTACGGTCCATCAGCTCGGCCGGGGCACCCCGCTGGATCAGCAGGCGGGCCAGCTGGCGGAGGGTGTCGCTCATGTCCTCGATGCCGTAGAACGAACCCTCGAAGAAGGGGATGCCGTAGCGCTCCTCCATCTTGCGGGCCACGTTGATCATCGACTTGGAGCAGACCATCATCGCCGCCCGGGCCCGGTGGCTCTGTGCCACCTCGTTGTAGCGGCCGTCGCCGGAGATGCACGACAGGATGCGGATGCCCAGGGCGTCGAGCAGGGGGCGCACCTGCCACAGCTCGCCGGCCAGGTTGTACTCGCCGATGATGTTGATGTCGTAGGCGGTGGACACCGCCGGCTCCTGGGTGCCGACCACGTAGTCGAGCAGCGCCTCGGCGCCCAGCTTGTTACCCAGGTTCTTGGGGCCGACGAAGCCCGGCGCATTCACGGGAACCACCGGCTTACCGAACTTCTCGGCGGCGCGCTTGCACACCGCCTCGATGTCGTCGCCGATCAGCGCCGTGACACAGGTCTGGTACACAAAGACCGCCGGCGGGTCGTACTTCTCGATGATTTCGCGGATCGACTTGAAGAGGCGCTTCTCACCCCCGTAGATCACGTCCAGCTCGCCGATGTCGGTGGTGAAGCCCGTGCGGTAGAGCTGCGGGCCGCTGGTGGACGAGTTGCGGTTGTCCCAGGAATTGCCCTCGCAGGCGATCGGACCATGCACCAGGTGGGCCACGTCGGCGATGGGCTGCAGGGCGATCTTGGCCCCGTCGAAGGCACAGCCCCCGGCCGCCGCACCGGGCGACAGCTGCTTGGTACAGCCCTTCTTGCGGGCCTTTTCGTCCTTGTTCTGATTGTGCTCGCAGGCCGGCTCTTCAAAGACGGACTGGATCTTTGCCGATACACGGGCATCCATCGGAATCTCCAGGCAAAGGGTTGGGTAAGCATCCCAATGCAGATTCCGGACCAGATCCGGCGCAAGAAAAAATCCAATTTAATAACAATACCTTGCACCACAAACCGGCCTTCCGGAAGGCCGTTCTGTCGGAAAACCTCCAGCGTCATTGTCGACTTTGTCGGCCCCTGCCCCACGGCGTCACCGCCCCCTCATGGGAGCCCCCTTCACCATGGCCTCAAGCCTGTGCGGCGCAGGACGTAATAAGCTCACTTTGCGCCCCGCGCCCCCGGGCACTCTTTACTGATATCCGGATCAGACCTGCATGTCCTCTTCAACCCGTTCCCGAGGCGCAAGCCGCAAGGACATCCTCGCCATCCTGGCTGTTGCAGCCCTGGCCCTGGGCGCAGCGGGGCTCGCCGGCTACCACTACCTCGCCCATCACGGCGCCGCCGCGCTCGCGCTGCCGCTCATCGGAGGGCTGCTCGGCAGCCTGCTGGTGGTCGGCTCGCTGACCGGCCTGGCGCTGGCCCGGCTGAAGGCGCGCCGCGACAGCCAGGATCGCAGCAGTGACCTGCTGTCCATCCAAAAGAAACTGGAGGCCATCCTCAACGGCAACCCGGCCCCCATCATGGTGGTGGACACCGACGGCGTCTGCACCCACTGGAACGCCGCCTGCGAAAAGTTCTTCGGCCTCCCGGCAGCCCGGGTCGTGGGCACCCGGAAGCAGTGGCAGGCCTTTTACGACCACCCCAGACCCACCATGGCCGATCTCATCGTGGAGGGGGTGCCGGACATCCAGGCCTGGTACCCCAATCCGGTGACCGCATCGGAGATTGCCGAGGGAGGGTTCCAGTACGAGGGCTACTACGACTCCCTCGGCAAGTGGCTGCACATCACCGCCGCCCCGCTGCACGACGAGGACGGCCGGGTCGTCGGCGCGGTGGAGACCCTGCTCGACGTGACCGCCCAGAAGGAAGCCCAGGCCCAGGCGGTGGCGGCCAAGGAGCAGGCCGAGAGCGCCACCCGCGCCAAGAGCATTTTCCTGGCCAACATGAGCCACGAGATCCGCACTCCGATGAACGCCATCATGGGGCTGACCCACATCCTGCGCCGGGAGGCCAACACCCGCTCCCACGCCGAGAAGCTGGGACTCATCGCCCATGCAGCCGACCACCTGCTGGCCGTCATCAACGACATCCTCGACATCTCCAAGATCGAAGCCGGCAAGGTCGAACTGGAGCGGATCGACTTCGACCTGGACAACCTGCTCAACCGCATCTCGTCGATCATCGCCCCGCGTGCCCGCGAAAAGAACATCGAGTTCATCGTGGATGCGGCAGACCTGCCTGCCCGCCTCAATGGCGACCCGACCCGCCTGGGGCAGGCCCTCATCAACTACCTGAGCAATGCCATCAAGTTCACCGAACGGGGCAGCATCGTGCTGCGCGGCCGTCTGGTCGAGGACCACGGCCAACAGATCATGCTGCGCTTCGAAGTCGAGGACAGTGGCATCGGCATTCCGCCGGAGCAACTGAACAACCTGTTCCAGGCCTTCACCCAGGCCGACTCCACCACCACCCGGCAATACGGCGGTACCGGGCTTGGCCTGGCAATCAACAAGCACCTGGCCGAACTGATGGGCGGTACCGTCGGCGTGCGCAGTCGGCCCGGCCAGGGCAGCACCTTCTGGCTGACTGCCAGCCTCGGACGGGCGGACCAGGCACCGCCGGTGCGGCACGACGCCTTCAACCCCCTGCGCGTCCTGGTGGTGGACGATGTGCCGATGACCCAGATGGTGCACTCCCAGATCCTGCGGCAACTGGGCCTGCGCCCCGCCATCGCCGGCTCCGGGGGCGCCGCACTGGCCGCGCTGGAAGAGGCGGCCGCCAGCGGCACCCCCTTCGACCTCCTGTTCATCGACCTGAACATGCCCGACATGGACGGCACCGCCACACTGCAGGCGATCCGGCAGCTGCCCTTGCCGCAACAGCCCGCCTGCATTCTGGTGACCGCCACCGACGACCCGGAGATCGCAAGCGGTGCCCTCGACGCCGGCTACGAAGCGGTCGTCATCAAGCCGGCTGATCGCCGGACCTTCGAAGACGTGCTCCGGCGCCACTTCCAGCAGACCACCGAGCCACCGGAGCCCAGCCAGGAGACGCCCCGGGCCCGCCTTGCCCGACGCTTCCCCGCGGCGCGGGTGCTGGTCATGGAAGACGAGGAGATCAACCAGATGGTTGCCCAGGAGTTTCTCGAGGAGGTCGGCTGCATCGTCACCCTCGCCGGAAACGGCCAGGAAGGGCTGGCGCGGGCTGGAGAGGGGTCCTTCGACCTGATCCTCACCGACATGCAGATGCCGGTGATGGACGGCCTGGATGCCACCCGGGCGATCCGACGGCTACCGGGCTATGCCTCGGTGCCGATCATCGCGATGACCGCCAACGCTTTCGCCGAAGACCGCAAGAACTGCCTGGAAGCCGGCATGAACGACTTCATCACCAAGCCTGTAGACCCGGAGGTGCTGTTCGCGGTGATGCTGCACTGGCTGTGTGCGCCCGCTGAACCGCTGGACGCCTAACGCCATACCCCCGGCCGGGGGGTGTGGCTGTCCAGCACCCGGATGTAGGATGGCCGGGCCAGGGCGGCCGGGTCGGGCAGTCGGGCCTGGCTCAGGCTGCCCTTGAGCTGGGCCACTGAGCTGTACTCCCGTTCGATCATCCATTCGCGCATGCCCTGCAGGATCGCCGAGAGACGCGCCGGGCCGTGCTCCAGCAGGCACGAGGCGAGATGCACCACGTCGGCCCCGGCGAGCAGCAGCTTGAGCGCTTCCGCATGGCTGTGCACCCCGCCGGTGGCCGCCAGGCTCATGCCGGTGTGGCCGCGCAGGATGGCGATCCAGCGGATGCGCAACAGGGCCTCCTCGGGGGTGGACAGATGCAGGCGATCGTCGAGGCCGAGCGGGTCCAGGTTGATGTCGGGCTGATAGAAGCGGTTGAACAAGGCCAGCCCGGCGGCACCGGCGGCCTCCAGGCGCTTGACGAAATGGGGCAGCGAGGAAAAGAAGGGTGACAGCTTCATCACCACCGGAATGTCCACCACCCGGCGCAGCTCGGTAAGCAGGGCCAGGTAGCGGGTCTCCACCGCCTCGCCGCTCTCAAGGGGGTCGGCGGCCACGTGATAGACGTTCAGCTCCAGGGCGCTGGCACCGGCCTGCTGCAGCTCCCGCCCCAGATCCACCCAGCCGGCCGGGGTCACCCCATTGAGGCTGGCGATCACCGGGATGCCCAGGCGGCTGCGGGCACGCTGCAGGTGCTCCAGGTAGCGCTCCAGGGCTCCGTTGTAGATCCCATGGTCGGGCAGGAAACCGGCAGACTCGCCATCATGGACGTCCGAATGGAGCAGGAATCTCTCGGTCATCGCGTCCTCGGCGATCAGCTCCTCCTCGTACAGGGA
>JAFLDU010000072.1 GCA_017309145.1 Zoogloea sp.
CAGGGCGTTGCGGTCGAGGATCTCGCCGGTGTTCTGATCCCGGTATTCCTGGTCCTGGATCCAGAAGTCCGCATAGGTGACGTAGCGGTCGAAGATGTTCTGGCCGTACTCGCTGTAGCTCTCCAGGTAGGCGGTCTGGATCTCCTTGCCGATGAACTCGGCGTAGCGGGGTGCCAGGAATTCCTTGATGAAGGCCAGGTACTTGGCTTCATGCTCGGGCGGGTATTGTTCCTGGGCGATCTGCTGTTCGAGCACGTACATCAGGTGCACCGGATTGGCGGCGACCTCCCGGTGGTCGAAGTTGAAGACCTTGGACAGCACCTTGAAGGCGAAGCGGGTGGACAAGCCCGTCATGCCTTCGTCGACGCCCGCATAGTCGCGGTACTCCTGATAGCTCTTGGCCTTGGGGTCAGTGTCCTTCAGGTTCTCGCCGTCGTAGACGCGCATCTTGGAGAAGATGCTGGAGTTCTCGGGTTCCTTGACCCGCGACAGCACCGCGAACTGGGCCATCATGCGCAGGGTGTCGGGCGCGCAGGGGGCCTGGGACAGGGAGCTGTTGGCCAGGAGCTTGTCGTAGATGCGGATCTCGTCGGAAACGCGCAGGCAGTAGGGCACCTTGACGGTGTAGATCCGGTCGAGGAAGGCCTCGTTGTTGCGGTTGTTGCGGAAGGCGACCCATTCGGACTCATTGGAGTGGGCCATCACGATCCCATCGAAGGGAATGGCGCCGAAACCCTCGGTGCCCTTGTAGTTGCCTTCCTGGGTGGCGGTCAGCAGGGGGTGCAGCACCTTGATCGGTGCCTTGAACATCTCGACGAACTCGAGCAGGCCGCGGTTGGCCAGGCACAGGCCGCCGGAGTACGAGTAGGCGTCCGGATCGTCCTGGGAGTACTGCTCGAGCATCCGGATGTCGATCTTGCCGACCAGAGAGGAGATATCCTGGTTGTTCTCGTCGCCCGGCTCGGTCTTGGCGACGGCGATCTGGCGCAGCACGGAAGGCCGGAGCTTGACCACCCGGAACTTGGTGATGTCACCGTTGAACTCGTGCAGGCGCTTCACCGCCCATGGGCTCATGATGGTGTTGAGGTAGCGGCGGGGGATGCCGTAGTCGTCCTCGAGGATCGCGCCGTCCTCGGTGGGGCTGAACAGGCCCAGCGGGGACTCATGGACCGGAGAGCCCTTGATGGCGTAGAAGGGGATCTTCTCGACCAGGCTCTTGAGCTTCTCGGCCAGGGAGCTCTTGCCACCCCCCACGGGGCCGAGGAGGTAGAGGATTTGTTTCTTTTCCTCCAGACCCTGTGCGGCATGTCGGAAATACGACACGATGTTCTCGATCGACTCCTCCATTCCGTAGAAATCACGGAAGGCGGGATAGATCTTGATCATCTTGTTGGAGAAGATGCGGGAAAGGCGCGGGTCGAGCCGGGTGTCGACCAGTTCAGGCTCGCCGATGGCCTGCAACAGGCGTTCTGCCGACGTCGCGTAAGCCATGGGATCGGTCTTGCAGAGTTCCAGGTATTCCTGGATCGACATTTCCTCTTCCCGGGCAGACTCGAAACGGGCCTGGAAGCTTGTGAAGATACTCATCTCATGTCTCCTGGGGCACATCACCCGGACCGGGGCGCCGGGCTCGCCATTGCCTGTCCGGGGACAGACGGCTCGTGACGCTGATACTTGAACCTGAGCACTTCGCCCGGCAGTCGCCTTGTGCGACATCGCCGAGCATGAATCTATTTCATCCCATCTGATTTCCAAAGGCTAGGGGAGTTCCGCTCCCGAAGCTTCAGTTTTTCACAGATACGTGCCGGAAGCCAAGCACTGGCGCGGGGGCTGCGAGCGGATCCAGGGGCTGTGTTAGACTAAAGGTTTTTCCGACGACTGTTCGAACAGTTCCAATCGGGCGATGCGTGGCAAGGCACATGTCTTGCTAAGCTTTTCCTGTCCTGTTCGTAAGGCGTTATTGTTAAGACCGATCAGGGAATTTTCATGAGCAACCAGGTTACCGTGAGCGCGCTGGAGCGCCGTATCGACATGTCCGTGCCGCTGGCCGAGATCGACAAGGATGTGGAAGTCCGTCTGAAGAAGATGGCCCGCACCGCCAAGATGCCTGGCTTCCGCCCCGGCAAGGTCCCGTTCCGCATGGTGGCCCAGTCCTACGGTCCTCAGGCCCGTTCCGAAGCCATCGGCGCCGCCGTCGAGAAGGCCCTTGGTGAGCAGATCCGTTCGCAGAGCCTGCGCGTGGCCGGCTACCCGAACATCGAGCCGAAGGAGTCCACTTCCACCGACGCGCTGGAATTTACTGCCGTCTTCGAGGTCTATCCGGAAATCGTCATCGGTGACGTGAGCGCCCAGGAAGTGGAGCGTCCCCAACTCGAGGTCGGCGATGCCGAGGTCGAGAAGACCCTTGACGTGCTGCGCAAGCAGCGCACCACTTTTGTGCCCGCCGAGCGTGCTGCGCAAGATGGTGACCGTGTGCTGATCGACTTCACCGGCCGTAAGGACGGTGTGGAGTTCGAAGGCGGCCAGGCCACCGACTTCCCCTTCGTGATCGGCGGCGGCCAGATGCTCAAGGATTTCGAGACCGCCGTGCTGGGCCTCAACGTGGGTGAGAGCAAGACCTTCGACATGACCTTCCCCGAGGACTACCACGCTGCTCACCTGGCCGGTCAGACCGTCCAGTTCGAGGTGGCGCTGAAGAAGGTGGAAGAGCCGAAGCTCCCCGAGATCGATGCGGAGTTTGCCAAGTCCTTGGGCATCGCCGACGGCGACGTGGCCAAGATGCGTGAAGAGGTCAAGGCCAACCTGGAGCGTGAAGTCAAGCGCCGTATCCAGGCCAAGGTCAAGGAGCGTGTCATGAACGTGCTGATCGAGACCCACCCGATCGAAGTGCCGAAGGCGCTGGTCGAGCAGGAGTCCGCCCAGCTCGCCGAGAACGCCAAGAAGGATTTCGAGGCCCGTGGCATGCAGACCAAGAACCTGCCGATCGAAACCTCCTGGTTCACCGAGCAGGCCGCCCGTCGCGTCAAGCTCGGCCTGATCATGTCCGAACTGGTCAAGAGCAAGGAACTGCACGCGAAGCCCGAGCAGATCCGCGCCATCATCGAAGACTTTGCCGCCAGCTACGAAGACCCGAGCGAGGTCGTGAGCTGGTACTACTCCCAGCCCCAGCGTCTGGCCCAGGCCGAGGCGCTGGTGATCGAGGACAATGTGGTGGAGTGGGTCGTCAGCAACGCCAAGACGACCGACGTCGCCACTTCTTTTGACGACTTGATGGGTAATGCGGCCTAATTCCGCGGAGAGCAACAGCAAATGAATCCATTGACACCCCCGTTTTCCCGTAGTGAATGGGATCCGGTCGGCCTCGGCCTGATCCCCATGGTTGTCGAACAGAGCGGTCGTGGCGAGCGCTCCTATGACATCTATTCACGCCTGCTCAAGGAGCGGGTGGTGTTTCTGGTGGGGCCGGTCAATGACGTGACCGCCAACCTGATCGTCGCCCAGCTGTTGTTCCTCGAGTCCGAGAACCCGGACAAGGACATCTTCTTCTACATCAACTCCCCCGGGGGCTCCGTCACGGCGGGCATGGCGATCTACGACACCATGCAGTTCATCAAGCCGAACGTGAGCACCCTGTGCATCGGGCAGGCGGCCAGCATGGGCGCCTTCCTGCTTGCCGCTGGCGAAAAGGGCAAGCGTTTCTCCCTGCCCAACTCCCGGATCATGATCCATCAGCCGCTGGGTGGCTTCCAGGGGCAGGCCTCGGACATCGAGATCCACGCGCGGGAGATCCTCTCCCTGCGTGCCAAGCTCAACGACATGCTGGCCAAGCACACCGGCCAGTCCGTCGAGCAGATCGAACGGGATACCGACCGGGACAATTTCATGTCCTCGGAAGACGCCATGCGCTACGGTATCGTTGACAAGGTGCTCTCCAGCCGCAGCGATGTGGGCTGATCACCTGTCGGCGAGCAATAAGTAACAGAGAGAAAGGGCTGTAATGGCGGACAAGAAAACGAGCGGCGAGAAGCTCCTGTATTGCTCGTTCTGCGGCAAGAGCCAACACGAGGTCCGCAAGCTCATCGCGGGCCCGTCCGTGTTCATCTGCGACGAGTGCATCGAGCTGTGCAACGACATCATTCGCGACGAGATCACTGCCGACACGGGCGGCGCCAAGGGCGTCAAGGGTGAACTGCCCTCGCCGAAGGAAATCAGCGCCATCCTCGATCAGTACGTGATTGGTCAGTCCGCGGCCAAGCGCATCCTGTCGGTGGCGGTGTATAACCATTACAAGCGTCTGCGCCATCTGAACAAGACTCACGACGACGTGGAACTGTCGAAGAGCAACATCCTGCTGGTCGGCCCCACGGGCTCCGGCAAGACGCTGCTGGCCCAGACCCTGGCCCGCCTGCTCAACGTGCCTTTCGTGATGGCCGACGCAACGACCCTCACCGAAGCCGGCTACGTGGGCGAGGACGTCGAGAACATCATCCAGAAGCTGCTCCAGAAGTGCGACTATGAAGTCGACAAGGCGCAGCAGGGGATCGTGTATATCGACGAGATCGACAAGATCTCCCGCAAGTCCGACAACCCGTCGATCACCCGCGACGTGTCCGGGGAGGGCGTGCAGCAGGCCCTGCTGAAGCTCATCGAGGGCACCATCGCCTCGGTGCCGCCTCAGGGTGGTCGCAAGCACCCGAACCAGGACTTCGTGCAGGTGGATACCACCAACATCCTGTTCGTCTGCGGTGGTGCGTTCGACGGCCTGGACAAGGTGATCCGCAACCGGACCGAGAAGTTCGGCATCGGTTTCGGCGCCGAGGTCAAGAGCCGCGAGAACAAGGACGTCTCCGAGGCGCTGCGCGAGGTGGAGCCGGGCGACCTGATCAAGTTCGGCCTGATCCCCGAGCTGATTGGCCGTCTGCCGGTGGTGGCCACACTGCAGGAGCTCGACGAGGAGGCGCTCATCCAGATCCTCGTGGAGCCGAAGAACGCGCTGATCAAGCAGTACCAGAAACTGTTTTCCATGGAAGGCGTCGAACTCGAAGTGCGCCCGGCGGCCCTGCAGGCAATCGCCCGCAAGGCCCTCAAGCGCAAGACGGGTGCCCGTGGCCTGCGTTCCATCCTTGAAGGAACGCTGCTCGACACCATGTATGAACTGCCGTCCATGGAAAATGTTTCCAAGGTTGTCATCGATGAAGGCATGATCGAGGGCGGTGCTAAACCGATCCTGATCTACGCCGATCAACCTAAGGTCTCCGGCTCCAACTGACCTCAAGCAGAAGTTTTTCGCAGGACTGCTTGAATTGATGTCACTAGGGCCCCATATGGGGCCTTAGTGCCTTTAAAGGAAAAATCATGTCGAGCACGCTTGACCTCCCCGAAGAACAGATCGAACTTCCGCTGCTGCCCCTGCGCGACGTAGTCGTGTTCCCGCATATGGTGATCCCGCTCTTCGTGGGTCGCCCCAAATCCATCAAGGCGCTCGAGAACGCGATGGAGGCCGGCAAGAGCATCCTGCTGGTCGCCCAGAAGTCCGCCGCCAAGGATGAGCCTTCTGCCGAGGATCTGTACGATCTGGGTTGCATCGCCAACATCCTGCAGATGCTCAAGCTGCCCGACGGTACCGTGAAGGTGCTGGTCGAGGGCGTGCAGCGGGCCCGCGTGCTGTCTGTCGAAGATCTGCGCACCCTGTTCGTCGCCAAGGCGCAGCCCCTGCCGCCGGCGGAGGCGCCGAACAATGAGGTCGAGGCCATGCGCCGGGCCATCATCAGCCAGTTCGACCAGTACGTTAAGCTCAACAAGAAGATTCCGCCCGAGATCCTCAGCTCCTTGTCGGGCATCGAGGAGCCGGGCCGCCTGGCGGATACCATCGCCGCCCACCTGCCGCTCAAGCTCGAGCAGAAGCAGGAAATCCTCGAGATGTTCGATGCGGGCGAGCGTCTCGAGCGGCTGCTCAACCAGCTCGAAACCGAGCTGGACATCCTGCAGGTCGAAAAGCGCATCCGTGGCCGCGTCAAGCGCCAGATGGAAAAGAGCCAGCGCGAGTACTACCTGAACGAACAGGTCAAGGCCATCCAGAAGGAGCTCGGCGAAGGTGAGGACGGCGCCGATCTCGAGGAGATGGAGAAGAAGATCAAGGCTTCCGGCATGACCAAGGAAGCCACCGCCAAGGCCCAGGCCGAGCTCAAGAAGCTGCGCCTGATGTCGCCCATGTCGGCGGAGGCGACGGTGGTCCGCAACTACATCGAGACCGTCATCGGCCTGCCCTGGAAGAAGAAGTCCCGCATCAGCAAGGATCTGGCCGAGGCCGAGAAAGTCCTCGACAAGGAACACTACGGCCTCGAGAAGGTCAAGGAGCGCATCCTCGAGTACCTCGCTGTGCAACAGCGCGTGGACAAGCTCAAGGCCCCGATCCTGTGCCTGGTCGGACCTCCGGGGGTGGGCAAGACCTCCCTGGGGCAATCCGTCGCCCGTGCCACCAATCGCAAGTTCGTGCGCATGAGCCTCGGCGGCGTGCGTGACGAGGCCGAGATCCGTGGTCATCGCCGTACTTACATCGGCTCCATGCCGGGCAAGATCCTGCAGAACATGTCCAAGGTGGCAGTGCGCAACCCGCTGTTCCTGCTGGATGAAGTGGACAAGATGGGCCAGGACTTCCGTGGTGATCCGTCGTCCGCCCTTCTCGAGGTGCTCGATCCCGAACAGAACTCGACCTTCGTCGACCACTACATCGAGGTGGAGTACGACCTGTCGGACGTGATGTTCGTGGCCACGGCCAATACCCTCAACATCCCCGCGCCGCTGCTCGACCGGATGGAGGTCATCCGTCTGTCAGGCTACACCGAGGATGAGAAGGTGAACATCGCCCAGCGCTACCTCGTGCCGAAGCAGATGAAGAACAACGGCATCCAGCGCGAGGAGCTGTCGGTCACCGAGGACGCGATCCGTGACATCGTCCGCTTCTACACCCGTGAGGCTGGCGTGCGCGGGCTTGAGCGTGAGATCTCCAAGGTCTGCCGCAAAGTGGTCAAGGCCCTGGTGCTTGGCAAGCGCAAGGCCAAGGTCATCGTCAATGCCAAGAACATCGACAAATACCTGGGCGTGCGCAAGTACACCTACGGAGTGGCCGAGAAGGAAAATCAGGTCGGTCAGGTGACCGGTCTGGCCTGGACCGAAGTCGGTGGCGAATTGCTGACCGTCGAGGCCGTGGCGCTGCCGGGCAAGGGCAAGATCATCACCACCGGCAAGCTCGGTGAAGTGATGCAGGAGTCCATCCAGGCTGCGCTCTCGGTGGTGCGCCGGCGCTCCAAGTCGCTGGGCATCCAGGAAGACTTCTACCAGAAGTCTGACATCCACATCCACCTGCCGGAAGGTGCGATCCCGAAGGACGGTCCGTCCGCCGGCATTGCCATCTGCAGCGGCCTGGTGTCGGTCCTGACCGGCATCCCCGTGCGTTGCGACGTGGCCATGACCGGCGAGATCACCCTGCGCGGCGAAGTGTTGCCCATCGGTGGCCTCAAGGAAAAGCTGCTGGCGGCGGTGCGCGGAGGCATCACTACCGCGCTGATTCCCCAGGAAAACGTCAAGGATCTCACCGAGATTCCGGACAACGTCAAGAACGCCCTGGAGATCATCCCGGTCAAGTGGATCGATGAAGTGCTCGAGCACGCACTGGAGCGCAAGCCGGAGCCTCTTCCCGAAACCCCGGCCGGTGAAGTCCCGGTCGCAGCCACGCCGGAAGCGGTGGACAACGGCGGTGTCGTCAAGCACTGATACGCCGTGGGGATGGACGCCCAGGCGTCCATCCCGTTCATGAAACCCAAAAATCGGGTGGCGCGTCCCGAGCCCCGCAGCTAGAATGCCGAGCTGTCCGCCTCTCCGTAGTTCAATGGATAGAACGGGCGCCTCCTAAGCGCCAGATACAGGTTCGATTCCTGTCGGGGGGACCACACTGCTGCATCACGCAGTGTCAGGTAGAAGCAGAAGCACACGAAGAAGCCCGCGATTGCGGGCTTTTTTGTTGCTCGGGGGTATCATGTCGTCTCATCACGTACCCCCGAATCTCACGCAATGTGGGGGTACAAATGGGGGTTTCTTGGATACCCCCACCGATCTGGCCGCGTAGATACCCCCAGGAGGCGCTCATGCCGCTCACCGACTCCGCTATCCGCAAGCTTCAGCCGGGTGAGAAACCGTACAAGCTGGCTGACGAGAAGGGCCTGTTTCTGCAGGTCGGCACCAAGCCTGGCGCCCTGTACTGGCGGCTGAAGTACCGATTTGCCGGCAAGGAGAAGCTGCTGGCCCTCGGCGTCTATCCGGAAGTCTCCCTCAAGCTGGCCAGGCAGAAGCGTGACGAAGCCCGCCGCCTCCTGGATGTCGGCACAGATCCGAGTGAGGCCCGGCGCTCCGAGAAGATCGCCCGCAAGGTGGCGGCCGACTCGTCCTTCGAAGCAGTGGGCCGTGAATGGCACGAGAAGCAGAAGGGGGAGTGGGTCGAGACCTACGCAGCCAAGGTGCTCACCTCGCTGGAGCAAGATCTCTTTCCCAGCCTCGGCCGGCGCCCGGTCGGCGAGATCAGCGCCGCTGAGATGCTGGCTACGTTGAAGAAGGTGGAGGCACGCGGTGCCCTCGAGACCCTCAAGCGGGTGCGCCAGCGGGCAAGCGATATCTTCCTCTACGCCATCGCCACCGGCAGGGCGGAGAACAATCCCGTCACCGGCCTGCACAAGGCATTGAAAACGGCCTCGGTCACGCACCGGCCCGCGCTGCGTTCAACTGATCTGCACGAGTTTTTCATCCGCCTCGATGCGGTGCGTGTCACGGCCATGGTGAAGCACGCCATCACCTTGCTGGCGCTGACCTTCCTCCGCCCTGGCGAGCTGCGGGGCGCCCGGTGGGAGGAGATCGACCTCGATGCCGGCGTCTGGGTCGTCCCGGCCGAGCGAGATCGCTCTCGCGGCCTGGTGGGCATGAAGATGAAGGAGGACCACACCGTCTCCTTATCCACCCAGGCGGTGGCGGTACTGCGGGAGATGCACAACATCACCGGCTTCTGGGATCTGGTCTTTCCCAACCGAAACGACCCGAAGCGCCCCATGAGCAACGGCACCATCAACAGCGCGCTGCGGGCCATGGGCTACGCCGGGGATGAGGTGACTGGAGCGGGGTTCCGGACCACTGCAACAGGGGCGCTCTTGGAGATGGGGTGGCGCCCGGAGGTCATCGACCGGCAGCTGGCGCACCGGGAGCGGAAGGAGGTCTTCGGGGCGTACTCTCACCAGGCGGAGTACCTCGCCGAGCGTCGCAAGATGATGCAGCAGTGGGCCGATTGGCTGGACTCCGCGAAGAGCGGGGCCAAGGTCATTCCACTGCATGGGCATGCCGCCGCATGATCTGACGATCAACCGAGCAGCACGCCGCGCCTAGGTCGGCCAACCGAAAACGGGGACACCATCGCCCCGCTGGCGCGGCACCTCTTTCGATGGGTGCCTGATGGGGTACTGCATGACTCACAAGTTGGTTGTGGCAATCAAAGGGCGTGAGGCGATTCCTGTTCGAGCCCTTTGCTTTGCGGATGACCTGAAGAGGCTATCGCCGGATCTTGTTGCACAAGCTGCGGCCGGTGAAGACCACTACGAAGGCACATGGAGGCTTCCCACCTACCACCTGTCAGAGGGAATTGTTACCGAGCTGAAGGCTTCGCATTGGGCTTACTGCTGCCGGCGCCTCAAATCTATCTCGTCACGACTGAAAAGCACATGGGGTGACGCTGATAGCTGGGATTTGTGGAGATCAGAGGCAACCCCAGTACTGCCTGCTGGAGTGTTTGTGTGGCTCGATGAATTTCGGGAATGGTATGAACGCACGCGCCCTTGGACGGTAAAAAAGAATCATCGGCTTTTGGCTCATCTGGAAGGCGACGAGCAGCACGATCATGTCGCAGTAAATGAGGTGCTTGAGTCGATAGTGCGCCCCTGGGATGTGATTGACGATGATCTGTCCCTTGTTCAACTGATGCTCTCGGAAGGTGATTACTCCATGGCGATGGAGGGTTTTCCTTTGGCGTCCACGCAGCCAGTAACCCCCACTCCCGAGAATTCCTTCCGCGCGGTTGCCGATCGTGAAGAGTTGGCCCGCCTGCGTGCCGAGGCTGAGCTAGTGCCGACAGAGACGCATCAGGCAGAAGCGGGTGTGAGCACTGACGGCCTTGTTGCTTGGCAACGTGCCCTCTTGGAAAGTTGGCCGCAGATTAGGAAGGCCTACGCCGGCAAACCAAGTCCGCGTAAGGCAATGCAGTGGCTCAAGAAGAATGGCCCGCGTGACATCATCCCCGAACACCAGCCAGACATCGAAAGCATGCAATGGGTTGCGGCAAGTGATGGGGCTGTCCGCCCCGTAAGGCTCAAGACGATCCAGAACACCATCTCAGTGTGGAAAACGGCCGGGAAACTTCCCGCCTAAAAATTGTTTCCCGCAGGCGTTCCCGCAGGTGTTCCCGTTTCCCATGTGGGAAATGTATCAAGTTAAATCCGCGTTTACTCAGTGTCAGGCCGACTCATCGAACACCAGGCCGGACACTGACGTAGCAGTACGGCCCACGTCATTTCCGGCAGGAGACCGACGTGGAAATTCGCAGCACATCAAAAGTTGCCGACTCTGGCGACAAGATCCTCCAAGCGCTCAAAGCCTTTGAAGTTGCTCCGGACTGCGCCCGAGTAGCGCTGCCCGTTGTCTGCGCCGTTGCAAGTCGTTCGCCCGCATCCGTCTGGCGTGACGTGAAGGCTGGTCGTTTGCCCGCCCCCGTGAAGATGGGGCCGAATTGCTCGCGCTGGATCGTTGGCGATCTCCGCCGAGCGCTGGCAACGAAGGAGGCTGCGTAAATGGCCGCCTCCAAACGTGCCAACGCCCGCGGCCAGGCGGGCGAAGGCGGCAAAGCGAACGGCTATCAGCGCCGGGATTCTATTCCGCCGGCCGTCACCGGGCAATGCGCCGAGGTGCTTGAGCTGCTGCGCAGCGAAGGGTCTGTGCTGTCCTTCCGTCTGACCGCGGAGCTTGCGATTCCTGAAGCAGCAGCCAGGATCTACGACCTGCGGGCCCAGGGCTTCAACGTCGTGACCACGCTTCTCCCTGCAGTTGAGTTTCGTGGCCGCATCCGGCGCAATGTTGCGCTTTACTCGCTTGGCGTACCGCTTTGGCCGGCTCCGGGTTTCCAGGCAGAAGGGGGGCTCGAATGAGGGCGCCCCCGAAGCGACAGGGAGGCAAGCCGGCTCGGTCAGTTGATGCGGCTGTCCAGCGCTATGAGGCTCTGAAGGCAGAGCTTCGCCGAGCGGGCCTGTCTCCGTCCGAGTACGCCCGGGCATGCCTTCGGGCTGCAAGGAAGGCGGGTCTATGAGCGTCCGCGTCCTCGCCCAGGTCTGGGATAGCTACCCCGGTGGCGGGTCCGAACTGCTGACACTGCTTGCGTTGGCAGATTGGAGCGACGATGAGGGTCGATGCTTCCCTTCGATGGCGAGCATTGGCCGCAAAACCCGACTATCGGAGAAGCAGGCTCGGCGTGTCGTCCACAGCCTGAAGAAAGCGGGTTTCCTCCATGTGCTCGGAGGGGAGTCTGGCGGGGGAATGTCCTGCCGGTATCAGATCGCCCTGGATCGGCTTACCCCTCCCACCCGTGGGAGGGCTCCCGCGGAAGGGAGGGCTCCCGCCGGTGTCCCTAACCCCTCCCATCCATGGGAGGGGACCCCTCCCACCCATGGGAGCCGAACCGTCAGTGAACCGTCAAAGAACCGTCAGTTGATAGCGGACAAGCCGCCTGTCAGCAGCAAAGCTGCCGACCCGTGCCCGCATCAAGCGATCATTGATCTGTATCACCAGGCACTGCCGAGTGGTCGCCATGTCCGGTCCTGGACTGACACCAGAAAGGCAAAGCTCCGCGCCAGGTGGAAGGAGGAAGCCGAGCGCCAGAGCCTCGACTGGTGGGCCAAGTTCTTTGGCTACATCGCCGAGTCCGACTTTCTGACCGGCAAGACCTCGACGCCAAGGCGCCGCCCCTTCGAGATCGACCTGGAGTGGATCGTCACGCCTTCGAACTTCGTGAAGATCCTCGAAGGCAAGTACGAGAACGGGCAGACGGCGATCACGCCCACGGTACCGACTCAGCAGGAAGCCATGTTTCGGGGGTGCATCTGATGAACGCCCCGGATCTGCGCAACCTGCCGCCGCACTCCCTCGAAGCTGAGCAAGGCCTGCTTGGCGCGATCCTGGCCGATGGCTCCCGAGTCCTGGACCGCATCGAGGGGCTGGTGAGCGTGGACGACTTCTACCGCGCCGACCATCGCGCGATCTTCGTCACGGCGAAGGCTCTGCACGACTCCGCCCGGCCAGTGGATTTGCTCACGGTCTTCGACGCCCTGGAGGCCCGTGGCGAAGCGGATCGTGTCGGCGGTCTGGCTTACCTCGGGGATCTGGGCGGCGGGGGATTCCTCTCCAGCAACGCGAAGGCCTACGCCCGGACGATCCGGGAGCGCGCCATCCTGCGGGGCCTCCAGCAGACGGCTGCCGACATCATGTCCGCCTGCGCGCTGCCCGCCGGCCGGTCTCCCGCGGAGATCGCCGCCGAGGCCGAGGCCAGCATGCAGGCCCTGGTGGACCACACCGATACCGAACCGTCACGCCTGCAGGACGTGCTCTGCGATGTGCTCGGTGATGTGCAGGAACGGATGGAGCGCGGTGGGCGGCTTGCCGGCCTGGCCACGGGCTTTCGGCGCTTTGACGAGATGACCGGTGGCCTGGAACAGGGGCAATTGGTGGTCGTGGCCGCCCGCCCCAGCGTCGGCAAGACCGTGGCCGGCTGTAACATTGCTGCCTACGTGGCGGCTGGCGGTTCGCCGGTGCTGTTTGTCACCCTGGAGATGACCCGCCGCGAGATTGCCGCGCGCATCCTGGCCGCTCGCTCTGGCGTGACGGTGCAGGCGATGCGTGCCGGCACCCGTGAGCAGGGTGACTGGGACCAAATGAGCAGCGTGGCTGGAGCGTCGGCCAACTGGCCCATGTTTATCGACGACACACCGGCTGTCACGGTCGCGTACGTCCGCGCCAAGGCCCGCCGCATCCAGCGCACTCACGGGCTGGGCCTGGTGGTGATCGACTACCTCGGCTTGATGCGAGGCATAGGTGATAACCGGGCGCAGGAGGTCGGCAGTATCTCCCGTGGCCTCAAGGCGCTGGCCAAAGAGTTGCGGGTGCCTGTGATCGCTCTGGCCCAGCTCAACCGTGCCAGCGAGGGGCGACTGGACAGGAAGCCCACCCTGGCCGACCTGCGCGACTCTGGCGAGATCGAACAGGACGCTGACATCGTCGCGATGCTCCACCGCGAATCCATGCATCGCGATGCGCCGGAACTGGAAGGCCTCGCTCAGTTGCTGATCCGCAAGAACCGCAACGGCCCCACCGGTGAATGCCTGCTGGCCCTGGATGGCCCGCGCATGCGGTTCTCCGACTTCGACGGCCTCTATCCCGAGCCACGTCAACCAACGAAGCCGGAGCGAAAGCGAGGGTTTGAAGCATGACCAGGTCCACGATAAGGCCCCGCCATTCGATTTTTGAGGGGGCGGATAGGGGGCATGCCGCCCCCCACCTCAGAAAAACGCGTCAGCGGCCCGATTTTCACGAACCCACGATTCCAGCACTGCACCACGATGCAACAGACCCAGGAGGCTCACTGATGGCAGCAGTTCAACGTACGACGAAGCAGCAGATCCTCGATGCAGTGCATGATCTGCACAACATCGAGCAGATGGTCACTCGGGAGGCGCTGCGGGAGCTCACCGGCCTCGCCCTCACGATCATCGACGACCGCCTGGCCACCCTGGTGGACGAAGGCGCCCTGATCCGGAAGAGCCGTGGAGTGTTCGTCCCGGCCATCCTGCACCCGCCGGCGCGGCCAATCAGCAAAACGATGATGCCCGACGGGATGGTGAAGATCGAGATCGGTGACACGGTGCTCGAGCTGACGCCCCGCGAAGACCGCATGCTGGCAGGTGTCCAGGCCGGAGCCGCGCTGCAGTTCATCGGCGTCGGCACGGAGCAGGACGTGGTTCAGGTTGTGGCCGATCTGCGTTTCAAGGTCCGGGAGCTGGAGCGATCGTCCAAGCCCAAGGCGCCGTCCCCCACCCCGGAAGACGATGACGCATGATCCACGGTGCATCCACGCAACCCGGGGTTTCAGCGGCTGCCCGGAGGCAGGTGCTTGAGCTGCGCCGCCGACATTCCTTCCGGGAGGTGGCCAGGCTGGCGGGCCTGCCGCTCGGTACCGTGAAGGCGATCTGCTCGAGGGCCGGCGTCTTCCGCGACAACCCGGCGCACCGCGGATTGTTCAGCCTGCCGCCGATCCGCGAGAGTCGCCAGACCCTGCCGGCCGTGCCCGCACTGCCGCCCAAGGAGCGCGTCACTGGCGATGCGGAGTTGGATGCCGTGCTGTGGCTGCAGGCGGTGATCAACACCGGCGACGCCGCGCTGATCGACAAGGCAATGGAGGCGGCCACCCGCATCATGACCCCGCTGAAGACGCTGGAGGAGCGCTATACCGACTTCCTTCGGGCAACGAACCCAGGTAACCCGTTTGCCTGCCTTGCAACCCAGGGTTTCAGTGATCTGAAGGGGCTGGCGAAGAGGGCCGTCGAGCGCAACTGCAGGCGGACCGAGGCCCAAGCCCGCTTCGGGGATGCGCTGTTCGATCCGACGCCCGCGGAGCTGTTCTGCACCGAAACCCTGGCCGGGTTGGAGCGTAGCGGCGCCCTGCATGACTTTGACCCAAACGAGGTGGCCACCCGGTTCAAGGACCGCCCCGAGCTGATGCCCCAGACGCTGGCCGACTGCCTTCACGAGCTGCACTTCTGGTCGGACCTGTACCGCCTGCGTGAGGCAGAGTGCCGCCACGGAGGTGACCCGCCCCCCGAGGCCACCGCCCGGGATTGGTTCGTGTTCGGGATGCTTGCGGAGATCCGTCCACGCACGAAGGAAGAAGCCGTCGCGGTGCTTCGGTTCATGGTGGGCGAGAAACGAATGGACATGCGGGAAACAGATGCAATCCTGATGAATCTGGTGGGCGGAGCATCCACTACGACGCCTACCGAATGACAACGGCGTGAGCCACGCCTGCAGCGCCCCCACCAATGAATGAGGAACGACAACATGAACAAGACCTTCCCACCTGAGTTTTCCGCGTTGATGGCGCAGTACCGCGATACCGCCAAGGGGCTGGGCGAGGACCACCCCACTGCACGCCGCCTGTGGCTGATCGTTGAGGCCACCGCGCCCGAGTGGTTCAAGGCCGAGATGGGCGCTATCGCCAGGAAGATGGGACTGCTGCCTGAGGCCTATGGCTATGACGACGATGGGCAGCGGCTCTATTCCCTCGACGATTTGGCCGCCAAGCTGGGGATCACTCCGGACGAGGCGCGGCAAGCGGTTGAGGCAATGAAAGCTGACCGGGAAGCGCTGGGACTGCCGACCGACGGAATCATCAGCGATGACCGCACCATCCACCGGATGCAGTGACGTGGTGCGAGCTGTGCGCATCGATCCAGACAGGGAGCGGCGCAAGCTGCTGAAGGCGTACCACAGAGCCCATGAGGAAGTCAGCGCCGCCTGGAGGGCGCGGGGCTACGGCTACCCACCACCGACCTTCCCTGAATACCCCGATGAGTTGCGGGGGCTCATCTGCGGTGCGAAGACCCGGGCCGGCACACCGTGCAAGCGGACGGACCTTTGGGAGAACGGCCGGTGCAAGTTCCATGGAGGGCTCAGCACCGGCCCCACCTCCGATGCAGGCAAGGCTCGAGCGGCCATGAACGGTTTTCTGCCGAAGGCGAAGCGAAGCCCATGAGGGGCTATTAAAAGCTGACATTTTTCTTGATTGATTCCGCTCCTGAATCGGTAGGAAATCTGGGCGGAGTCGGTACGCAAGATGGCGGTACGCAGCCCGGTACGCAGGGAATTGACACCATTCAACACCGTCAGGACGATGAGGGCATGTGGCCCTCAGATCGCGGATAGGAGCTTCAATGACCAACTACTTGACCAGTGACGACTTCAAGAAAGCAATGACGGACATCGACAATCGATTTGTCCGTGTCGAAGCACGCCTGGAGCAAACGGCCACAAAGGTTGATGTCGAAAGCGTGAAGGCCGAGGTCCACAAGATGGATGCCTCGATCAAGACCTGGATGCTCGCAACGGTGCTGACGATCATTGGCACCATGCTTGCGGCAATCTTCGGCGTGGCGCAGGTGATGACGCCGGCTGCCACGGCTGCGCCCGCCGCTCCCATCATCATCCAGTTGCCTGGCCCGCTTCCGGCGCCCACAACACCGGCCGAGTGATATTTGGCCAGCAAGGCACCCGGCAGGCACCGCTGGGACGGTTCGCAGAGAAGAGGTTCGCAGCGTGGTTCGCACGGGATCTACGGTTACCAGACGCATGGTTACCAGGTTGGTTACCAAGGAAACCCCCCGCCTTTGCGCATCCCGGATGAGATCGGGAAGCCCCGCTGCAGGTGCCCCAAAACGCTGGCCGATGTGCAACGAGGCGCCTGTAACAGAGCGCGCTGTAACAGCCCATGTAACAGCGAAACACGGCATTCGGAGCTAAACAAAGCGTCGCTAAACACGGAAGCCAAGGTTTCGGAACGCCCGATCGTCAGCGCCAGCGACAACCCGATAGCACTGGCATTCACGGTATCCAAGACCTCGGTATCCAGCCAGGTATCCACGGAAACCTGAGGTTGCCAACTCGGTTGCCAAGGAAACCAGGGTTTCCAAGGCGGTTTCCACGGAAACCAAGGTTACAGAGGCCATGGTTACAGGCAAGGTTACGGCGCAACCCAGGGTTTCAGTTGGAGCGCCGCGCGAAATCCAGAAATGCGCCTAGACTGGCCATAGGCGGCCACACTGCGCCATGCCCCGCTAAGGGGTGGCCCATGCCGCGGACTCCGTGAAGACTCCCGAGATACATCTCACGGGAGCCCCTCATGTACGGATTTCAGAAGCGTTCCGATAGACCCCAAGCGCAGAAGCTCGCAGACGGTGGCGAAGTTCGAGGCCCGGGGGCCGATGCCCAAGCCAACCGTTCCCCGGCCCCAGGCCTCGGCTTCGGTCCCGGAGGACGTGCGGCGGCAATCCTTGCGCAGACTGCAGGCTCTGGCCGAAGGTCGGCCCTGTCGGCCGTGGGCAGGCCCTACGCGCCCGGCAGCCCGTTGGATCCGCACAGCATCGGCAACGCGGCCATGATCGCCGGCATGCAGCCGCCGCTCCAGATCAGCAACGGCTTCGGCACGCCCGGCGGCCTGCAGATCACGAACGGCATGACGCCGGAGCCTCCGCAGCCCCAGGACGAAGAGGCCCCGGGTTTTGCCAACGGCGGAGAGGTCCGCAACAAGCAGAAATCCTCCTCGGCCGCCGGCCTGGGCTTTGGCGCCGGCAGTCGCGCAGCTGACCTTCTCGCGCGGGAAACCGGCTCCGGCCCTGTCCGCGGCCCCGGTACCGGCACATCCGACTCGGTGAAAACGTCCGTGCCGCCGGGCAGCTTCGTCATGCCGGCGGACAGCACTCAGCAGATCGGCGAGGAGAACCTGGCGGCTATGGGGTTCCAGCCCGGCATGAAGCCGGCGCAGAAGAAAGAGGCCGGCCCGGGCGCGGGTCTGGGCTTCGGCCCCACGGCCAAGGTGCCCGTCAATCTGAGCAACGGCGAGTTTCGCCTGTCTCCCGAGCAGGTCCACGCGATCGGCGTGCAGGTGCTGGAGGGCATGAAGGCGGCCACCCATGAGCCAGCCGGGGAGGCTGCGGAGAAGTACGAGCAGGAGGGCCCCGAGGGTGAGGATCAGTCCCGGCCCGAGCTGTACTTCGCCGACGGCGGCCTGGTGGATGACCCGAACAAGCGTGGCCCCTTCGACTATCAGGCCCCAGGCTCGACGCCCCCGAGGCCCGGGCCGGCCCCGATCCCCGGTGCGGAGCGCAATGACCTGCCGGTTCGCGACTCGGCGCGGGCATCGTCTGGCCAGATCGGCGCGCCGGCCGCCACCAAGCCGGCCGCGCCGCTCGAATCTCCCGTCAAGGGCCCGCTGGATTCGCTGGGAACCGCCTACGGCGCGACGGCCAACAAGCTCAGCTTCGGGGCGTTCGACTCCCGCGGCGATGAGATCCGCCAGCGGAACCGAGCGGACCTGATTGCGCAGCCCGAGCAGTCCGCAGCGGCCAACCCTTCGCCGCAAGCACAGAGCCTGACCACGAACCCGGGCCTGACGCCCGCGCCGGTCGCCTCTGCGTCGCCCACTCCGGCGCCGGCTGCCGCTTCGCCCGCACCGCTGCCCGGCAAGGAAACCAGCGTGCCGGGCGTCCGCCGGATCGACGAGACCGGGCAGTCGCCGACGTTCACGAACGTTGGGCAGGCCGCCGGCTTTCAGCCCGGCAGCCAGCGGGCCGATGCAGCCGCGCCCGGGCCTGGGCTTGGCTTTCGCCCGGGGATGGGGAGCGCCGCGGCGCCGGACGTGATGGGCATCCTGCAGAAGGAAAGCCAGATCCGCGCGAGCATGGCACCGCTGCGGGACGAGATCGCCTTCAACGGCGGCAACGGCATCGGCTGGCGCAAGACCACGAACGATGAGGTTGTCCGCGACATGCTGACTAGCGGAAACGCTCGAGACCGGGCCTCCGCCCTGGGCTTCATGGCCGGGAACCGGGACGCCAACTTGAAGGCCGCTCAGGTCGATCAGGAGCAGGCCCTGCGGCAGGCGGAGATGGAAGGGCGCCAGGATCTGGCCAATGCGGACTTCGGCCTGCGCCGCGAGGCCGCGGGCTTCCAAGCGGCCGCCCAGCGGCAGATCCAGGCGCTCCAGGAGCGGTTCCTCAACGAGACTGACCCGGGCAAGAAAACGGAAATCGAGCGGTCGATTCGGCTGCTGTCCGGACAGGTCGCCCCGAAGGCGCCGTTCCAGATCACCATGGCGGAAGAACCGGTCGATCCGGCGAGGCCGGAGCTGGGGATGCGCAAGACGCCGTACGTGGTTGATCCGGGGACGGGGCAGGGAAGGCCGGTGGTGCAGCCGCAGGCTGGTGCATCAGCTCCTCCCATGCCGGCCGACAAGTCCCAGCGCAAGGCCGGGATGGTCTATGCACTGGCCGACGGTCGGCGCGTGCATTGGGATGGCACTGGCGCGACGGTGGTGAATTGAACCATGGCCGACCAGGAAAAGAAGCAGTACCTGTCTGAGGACGAAATGGGCTTCGGGGCTGCAGCGAAGCCCCCGAAGTACCTGAGCGAAGCAGACATGGGGTTGGCGCCGGCAGACGGCGGCTTCGTCGCCTCCGCAAAGCAATCCGTCGGCTCCCTGATCAAGGGCGCCGGCCAGGCGGCAGCCGACTTCATCCCGGGCGTTGGTCAGGACAACGCCGTGAAGCAGTACGGGCAGAGCGTGATCGACGCGAACCCGACGGCCGTGCATTCCCTGGGCGACATTGCGGACAAGCCCGTTACGGCGGTGAAGGAGGCGGCGGGCAACGCGGCCAGCTCGATCGGCGGGATGGTCGGCGCCCGGGTGCTGGGCAATGCGATCACCGCGGCGGCGCCGCTCACCGGCCCGCTGGCGCCTGCAACCGCTGCCGTGGGCCAAGGTGTGGCGTGGCTTGGCCCGTGGGCGGCCGCGGCGCTGCCGTCCTTCGGCGGAATCCGGGAACAGCAGATCAAGGACGACCCGACCCGGCAGGATAGCCTCGGATCGAAGGCGCTGGCGGCGGCCGGCGCCGGCACGGTTGGCCTGATCGAGAACAAGTTCGGCCCGCAGGAGTGGGCGCTGAAGGCGCTTTCCCAGGAAGGCCGCAAGCAGCTGGGCGAGAAGTTCGCCGCCAAGACGCTGGCCGGGTCCCTCGGGAAGGGCGCGGCGAAGGGCGCCGCCGTCGAAGGCGCGGAGGAGCTTGTCCAGAACCCGATCGAGCAGCTTGCGTCCTACCAGAACCCAACGACCGCTGAGAACCTGCAGGACACGGCTTTCAGCGGGGCAATGGGCGCCCTCGGCGGCGGGGTGTTCGGCGGTGGGATGGGCGCTGCCTCGCGGGTGATGGGCGGGGAGCGCGGTAAGACCGCCCAGCAGGCCGACCCTGCCGCCACCCAGGAGGCCCCGACGCTGGCTTTGCCGGCGCCGCCGCCCAGCACCGGCACGCCGGGCGAGCAACTGGCAGCGTCCGATGCGGAGCGTGCCGCCCAGGTGGCCCAGGCCGAGGCCCGGGCAGCGGAGCTTTACCAGCAGCGCGATCAGTTTGACGCGGCCCGCCAGGCCAATCAGGCGGGCGCGCCGATCC
>JAFLDU010000009.1 GCA_017309145.1 Zoogloea sp.
TGGAAGGAGGTTCCCAGGAAGGGAAAAACCGATAGACTTATCCACAGCAGCCTGAATGACGGGCGGCTATCGTCCCTGGTCAAAATTCAACCGGTACACCTGGTCAGTTTTAAACCGGTACGGACAGAGCGCCCTCTTTGAGTCTTCCTTGTATGCGCGGGGAAAGCGGTGCCCTCAACTTATTCCAGGCTCGAGGGATACACGAACGACGTACGTACTGCATTTCGAACATGCGATCGGCTTGCCGCCAAGTCTGGTCGGATTTTTGCTTGGAGAGAGAGCTTGAAAACAGAAGTGCCCGACGATGTATCGCCCGATCCATGCCCCGAGCTGCCGGTGGAGCGAGGGCCTCACAGCCGCGGTGTCGGGCGCTGGGTAGTGAATGAAAAGCACCGCTACTTGGCGCGCTACCTCGATGCCACGCGCGAAGCTCAGAAGAAGTTCAAGCAGCGGGTGTTGATTGATCCGTTTTGCGGTCCAGGTCGCGTCCAGGTCGAGGGTGAGAACTTCACACGGGACGGCGGGTCGATTGCGGCTTACCGGCAGTCCGTGCGCTCCGGCGCACCATTCACCAAGCTGCTCGTGGGCGACATTGACGCCAACCGTGTCCATGCTAATGAACTGAGGCTCAGAGCCACGGGCGCAACCGTACAGAGCTTCGTGGGACCGGCCACGCAGACTGTAGGCGAGATGGCCAGTGCCGTCCCTTTCGGGGCCCTAGCTCTGGCCTACATCGACCCCTACAACCTGGAGTTCCTGTCTTTCTCGATCATCGAGCGGCTGGCCAAACTGCAGTACGTGGACTTTGCAGTCCACTTCAGCCTGATGGACCTAACGCGCAATATTGACATGGAACTGGACCCCAAGCGGGACCGCTTTGACCATGCGCTGCCGGGTTGGCGTCTTGCCGCACCGATCGACGAGCTGTCCAAGTCGAGACTGCCCACCTGGTTCTTCGACGCATGGTGCAAGGCGGTTGGAGCCTTAGGATTCAAGATCAGCGGGCAGATGCCTCTGATCACCGACGGCAAGGGACGCTCGATTTACCGCCTAGTCTTCTTCTCGCGCCATCCCCTACCGGACCGCATCTGGAACGACATCGCCCGCAGCGGCAATTTGGACCTGTTCTCTAACTGATCACGTCTGCAACCGCCTGGACGCCACAGCGTCCGGCGTTCATCTGTCCCTTGATTAGTGGACGAATGTCTACTATAATTTTGCCATGGCTCGAACCAACAATGACGCCCTGCACTTGCGCCGCCTGCGCGACCTTTACGCCCGCGTGGGTTGCATGCCGTCGTACAGTGAGATGGCCAAGGCGCTGGGCTTCAAGGCCAAGAACGCGGCCTTCAAGCTGACCCAGCGCTTGATGGCCTCAGGCTATTTGGAAAAATCCGTGGGTGGGCGGCTCGTACCCGGACCCGAGTTCTTCACCGTCGATGTCAGTGATAGCGAGGTGCGGGCCGGATTTGGCTGTGAAGGCAATGCCACCAATCTTTTTCATGCGCAGGCGCTAGATCAGTTGCTGATAGCCAGGCCGTCAAAGACCATGTTCCTGAAGGTGCGTGGCGACTCGATGGTCGACGCCGGCATCCTCAGCGGTGATGTGGCCGTGGTGGAGACGAGCATGCAGGCCGTCCACGGTGATGTAGTAGTGGCCGAGATCGATGGCAGCCACACCATCAAGGAATACAGAACCGACCGTGGCCAACCGCACCTAGCCGCACACGGAGGGGACATGCCCAGCATGAGAGCCAAAGAGACGCTGAACATCATCGGCGTTGTCAGGGGAATCATCCGGAGCTATAGGCCGTCGCAGACGGGGCAAGCTAAGGTAGCAAAGCAGGGAGCATCGCGATGACAACAACCAGCAAGATCGAGTGGACGGAGCAGACTTGGAACCCGACCGTTGGGTGCACCAAGATCTCTCCGGGGTGCAAGCACTGCTATGCCGAGGCGATGTCCAAGCGCCTGAACGCCATGGGCACGCCCGGCTATGAGAACGGATTTGCGTTGACCCTGCTGCCGGAGCGGCTCAATGACCCGATTAAGCGCAAGAAGCCAACGGTGTATTTCGTAAACTCGATGTCGGACCTGTTCCACGATCGGGTGCCGGATCACTACATCGACAAGGTGTTTGAGGTCATTGCGCAGACACCTCACCACACGTATCAGATCCTCACCAAACGCGCCGCGCGCATGGCTCGGTATTTCCGGACGCGCTCGGTGCCGAACAATGCTTGGCTGGGTGTTTCCGTCGAAGACCGCGATTCCGGGGTGCCTCGCATCGACTACCTCCGTCAAGTACCGGCCACCATCCGCTTCCTATCGGTCGAGCCTCTGCTGTCCGACGTGGGTGAGCTAAACCTGAAGGACATCCACTGGGTCATCGTCGGTGGCGAGTCTGGGCCAAAGGCGCGGCCAATGAAGATGGAGTGGGTCGAGGCTGTACGCGAGCAGTGCCAGGAGCAGGACGTGGCCTTCTTCTTCAAGCAATGGGGAGGCTGGGGGGCAGATGGGAAGAAACGCGCAAAAGCGGCCAACGGGCGAGAGTTAAATGGCCGGACATGGGACGAAATGCCGGTGACGGCCACTCATCGCGTCAGTGCCCTCTGAGCTTTACGACAATGTGCTTGATTATGAGAAGTTCCGCAGGCACATTGCTGCGCAGGGACCATCAGAGCGCGCTCAGCGCGCCATTCAATGCCACATTACGACTGGATTTGGGGAGACCCACCCCCACTACTGAAACGGCACAGTGAAGTCAAACACGCGCTTCTGCGCAACTACCTGGTCGACTACTTCCTGACGCTGGTGTCGATGCCACAGCAGGACAAAATCCAGCTGACCATCGTAGATGGCTTCTGCGGAGGGGGGCTCTACCGGAACGAGTCTGGCCAAGAGGTGCCAGGCTCCCCGCTGGTGATCCTTGAGGCAATTCGAGAAGCCGAGGTCCGGGTCAACGTGCGGCAGGAGCGGCGCAAGCCAATCAAGATCGATGTGGAATTGATCTGCATCGATGACTGCGGCTACGCACTGGACTATCTGGGTCATGTTCTCGATGAACGGGGATATGGTGGGTCCGTTGCCATGGGTACCATCAAGCTCGTCAAAGGGAAGTTCGTCGACCACTGCGGGGCCGCAATCCAGCGGGCACATGATCGCAGCCCGCGGTCTGGGCGCGGTTTGTTCGTGCTCGACCAGTATGGCTACTCCGCCGTGCCGATGGACTGCCTGCGCGACATTTTCGCCAAGCTAAAGCACGCCGAGGTGATACTCACCTTCTACATTGACAGCCTGATCAGCTACCTCAATGAGAAGAACCTCGCAGACTTCGAGTTGTCTTCGGGTATCCGCTCATCGGTGCGTGCAGCCGACTTAGACGAGATCAAGCAGTCGCCGCGATGGAGGGTGCAGTTGCAGTCTTCCCTGTACCAGAGCCTGACCAACCAGTGCTCGGCACAGTTCTACACGCCGTTCTTCATTCGACCCGAGCGCGGGCATGGTGACTTCTGGCTGCTGCACCTCTCGCAGCACTGGAAGGCGCGCGATGTAATGGCGACTACGCACTGGCAGCATCACAACCACTTTGCACACTACGGCAAAGCGGGTTTCCACATGTTCAGCACGGGCTACATCGGCAAGATAGACGATGAGAATCGGCTACAGATGGGGTTCGATTTTAGCGAAGTGGCCGCGACGATCAGCAAGGAAGCCATGATGGCGCAGATCCCCGTCATGCTCTTCGAAGGTGCTGAGGGCGTGACCTTCGAGCAGTTTTTTCTCAGGCTGATCAACACTACACCAGCAACGCGTAGCATGGTAGAAGCGACGCTGCTCGAACTGCATCAGAGTGGAGAGATCATTGTTGTAGATAGCGCTGGCGACACCTCCAAGGCGCGCGTCAAGCTCAAGGCCGACCATGTGTTGCGCTTGCCCTCGCAGCGCTCCTTCAGCTTCAGTTGAAACATTAGTCATCTTTCGCAGACCGGCGAGCGAGGTAAGGGCTCATACGAGAGCAGCGAGGATGGCGCTTCCTGCGGCCGATCAGACTCATCAGGAGCCAGAGCGAAGCCGGTCTCAAGCCGCGAAGGCTTAAGGCGCTTGCTTCCGGGCTGATAAAGTACTACACTAAATGAGTCTACCCGACTCTTCTGTTCGAATTGGGGCCGTGCAATGTGACTCGGTTCTGGTTTGACTTGGGTGAAGGCTATTATTGGAGACAGCACCAAACACGAGAAATCGTGGTCAAGCGTGCCGAACTGAACTAGCGTCACAGCGGATGGAGTAAATAAGGTCAGACTGAGAACTTAAGCGAGAACCAAGGTCTTGGTGTCTCGCTTTTTTCATTAGTGGTAGTCGTTTGTGAATATGTTCACATGTGATTGGTTTACAGGCTTATGTGCATGGTGGCAGTCGGGGAAATCTCCTGTGATCCAGGTTCCACTGCCATTCTCTTTTGTCATATTGTAGTGGCGGTATTCGAAAGGGATTCTCACGCCAAGCCGATACCTGGCAGCTAATATGCACGATTTGCTATGCGGTGCACCAGTCTCGTATTTGGAATGATTTTCGTAGCCATACTCGAAGAGCTTTTTATCGTCATCTGCGATATATTTTTTTTGCTGATCTACAACGGCCCTGCGTCTTGGCCTTCTGCGTCTCCTGAGTAGAGCGAGCTGCGCACTAACTTGGGCGATGAGGTCGGCGCTGGCGCCCGCAGTTCTCCCCAGATAAAGCAAGTCGTTCAGGTCCTTCGCGATGAAGTTTCGCTTAGGAAGGAGGAGCACCTCAAGCATTTTCTCGTCATTCGTGAACTTATAGATATGAAGTAAATTCCTAAGGGTTCGGTTAATGGCAGCCTCGAGGGACATGCGAAGCGCTGCGTAATCTAACGTAACTTTTCCCGCCAAAATGGCAGGCGAAACATCCTCTAGTGGGACGGCCGGATCACCTTCGATGAGCAAGGCCGCTACGTCCATTCCTTTGCTGCGTTCAAACACGAAATTCGTGAACCCAACTTGGTTCGCGTTGGGATCGTACACTCCAATGGAAATGGTGGAACCTTTTACGTTAAAGCGCGGGTCCCCGCGAAGCTCTTTTGCGATGAGATTGGCCTGCTCCTTTTCAACAAGCGTTTTGGCTAACGAGTTTGAGGAAACGAGGCAAATGAACGCCCTCATTTCGCAAGGAGTTTGGCGATCACGTTGACTGGAATCACCACGCTGCGCTGTTCCTCTTCGCTGAGTTCCCCCAGAAGATTGAGGAACTTTAGCATGGTTTCACCCTTATGCTTTTCCTCCGGAGCAGGCGGTTTTGCGCTCGTCGGGAATTCGTAGTTTTCTCCGGCTGGAATAACGCCGACTCGTGCCTTGTGGTTCGGATCTTCGACTAATTTGTAGCCCCCTTGGTCGCACGTCCTCGATACAAAGCTCTTTACACCTTCTTCTCCCAAGACGAGGCGAAAGTCGGTTCCTGCGAAATGTCGCGGGATGTTGCTGATTAACAGAGGTTGCCTTTCGTCCCGCCAGGTCTTGCACACAATCTCGGCGATCGACGAGATTAAATTGCTAGCGTCCATTGATTATCCTCCTGATTTCTGGTTTTCAACTTCTTAGTCGCCTTGGCCGCTCTCCGCGCCCCGTTGATCGTACAGGCGGAGCATCACCCGTTGAGATGTGCTCCCTCCGCCAGACATTAATACGGTTATCGTTGTCTTGCCCAATGTCTTCTCACTAACGACATGGTGCAATTGTGACTTGAGCACTCGTGCGACTCTGCGGGAGACTACCAGCGTTTTGTTCGTGCCGCCGCTATCCGGAACCGCACAACTCCCATTCTGTGATACAGCGCACATCGAAAACTCGTGTTTACGCGGTGCTCATGGCGCCGTTAGCAGGTTGATGCAGAGCCCAGCAAACGATCCGGCAGTCCATCTGTACCCCCTAGTCCCAGGCGCAGCACCAATGCGCGGCGAGGTCGATCTCCAGTCCTCGATGTTCCACGACTTCTCGGTCGAGTCCCGGATTCCGGCTAATCATCGGCTGCGCCTGGTGAACAAACTGGCCGACTTGGCACTGTCGGCCATTTTCGCGGAACTGGATGGGCTTTAACTGACCGTCGATTCCGCCGGAGTGGCTGCTCAAGGCTCGATTGCTTATGCGGAACTCATGGGAAATGGCTAGCCGACTAGGCTCAGCTACATGAGACCTTTCCCGGGGACGCTCCTGACTCCTCCCCGTTGTGATGTGGTTCTCAATATCGGAGTGCATGAAATCTCTCATTTATATGCCTTTGGTGTGATGACAAAGCGGTATACAAAAGGCATAGTTCACCGCGATTTGTAAATTCTAGTAATGCTCCTGGCGTTTTGTGAATGAGCATGCCAGCACTGCGTAGGTGGGAGGTGGGCTCGACGTCGAGCTCCACTCATTTTGGGGCGAAGGGCATATCTGTGGAGGTGGCGATGCGTTCTACTGTTGGGCAGTCGATCAAGGTGGGTTCGATCATTCTTGGTCTGGTGGCGGCGGTCTGCGCTGTTTCAGCGCATGCGGGATCTGCGAGTTACACCTACGACACGCTGGGGCGTCTGACCCAGGTTTCCTACAGCAACGGAACGGTCATCGCCTATTCCTACGATGCGGCTGGAAACCGTTCCACAGTCGTGGTTTCCGGCGCACCTTGATGTCCGCGGCCTAGCCGCTTTCGAATTCTCACCCCTCAGTTTTTTTTGATCGCACTTCCGGTGCGAGGGGGCCTTTTTGCCTGGATTTTTGCGAACGATCCTGATGATCGGGAGGAATTGATGACTCTTCAGTTAAAAGCGAGCCACGTGAGCGTCCTGCTGGCGATTTACGCCATGGGGGCTCACGCGGACGGCAATATCAGATTCAGTGTGGGTGCCCCTGCCGTGCAGGATGTCCAGCAACTCGCGGTTGAATCGGTGCGAGTGGGTGTTGCCAAACCGGCAATGGGGCGCGTAGAGAATGGGCCTGGTGTGAACCGGGCGATCTTTACCCCTGTTACGTCGATTGAGGCGGAGCAAGCTGTCAACGCACGCACGCTCCCGTCGGACCTGAACCGTGGTGTTGCCAAGGCGGGCAAGACTAGTGCAGCGCTCAAGAGTGCGCAGCGCGTCTCTGGAGACGCCGCTGCCATCGGACCGGGCTCAATCGCTGAGCTTGCTCGTGCGCTCAAGAACGATCCGGACCTCATCTACGAGTACGTCCGCAACAACATCGAGTACTACCCTTCCTGGGGCGCCCAGAAGGGCGATGTTGGAACCATTCTGGACAATCAAGGGACGGCCTTTGACCAGGCGTCCTTGATGGTGTCCCTGCTTCGGCAAGCGGGTTACAGTGCGAGCTTTGTCAAAGGCCGGATCAACCTCACCGCCGCGGACGTCAAGAACTGGTTTGGGGTCGAAACCAACAACGTATGTGCGGTCCTCAATCTGATGGCCAATGCGCAAATTCCGGTCGGGTCGGTCACAGCGACGGCTGCGGGCAGCTGCCCTGGCTCGACGGCTGCGCTGTACAGCATGAAGATCGATCATGTCTGGGTGAAGGCCACCATCGGCGGTACCAGTTATTACTTTGATCCGAGCTTCAAGCCCCACACCTTCAAGTCTGGCATTGATTTGCCGACGACCGTTGGCTACAACGCCGCAACCTTCCTCAGTTCGGCCAAGACGGGTGCAACAGTGGTCTCGGACTATGTCCAGAACATCAATCGCACCAACATCCGGAACAATCTCACGAGTTACGCCAACACGCTGACGACCTACTTGCGGACGAACAAGCCGGCGGGAGAACTCGTGGATGTACTGGGTGGCAAGACCATCATGCCGCATGGAGGTGCGGCACTGCGTCAAGCTACGCTGCCCTATCAGGACACATCAGTTGCTCTGACTGAATGGACCGACATCCCCGCCAACTACAAGCCGACCCTGCGGATTCAGTACAGCGGGATTGACCAGACCTACACGTCCGATGCGATTTACGGCAAGCGCCTCACGCTGACCTACAATGGCTCGAATCAGCCGGTTCTGAATCTGGAGGGGACTCCCGTTGCAACCGGCACTGCTGTGACTCCTGGTGCCGTCGGAACGGTCAGCTTCACTGTTACGCATCCGTATGGGCAAACGTTTGCCAACCAAGTCTTTACTCAAAGCATCAAGGCGGGCGGAACATTCCTGATCGGTAATGGTTGGGGGCCTGCGGGCCGCGGCCTCATTGAGCACCATCGCTCGAGGCTCGAAGCTGCACGGGCTGCAGGTATCGCTGATGGTTCCGAAGCAGTGCTGGGATCTTCCCTCGCTGTGCTCTCGTCAAGCTGGATTGCGCAGGTCAATCAGTCGGATTACATCACTGACAGACTCGCCAAGACCAACACGCTGTTCCACCACCAGATCGGTATCGCTGGCTATAACACTTCCCCGTATGTGGATCTTCCGGGTAACGTAGTCAGCGTCGTCAGTGAGGCTGCGGATACTGCGAAGGAATCCGCTGCCTTCTTCAGTGCAGCCATGCACTCCAGTATCTTCGAGTCGACTGCGGTTCAGCAGACGTCGGGCGTGAGCGCAGTCTCGACGGTCAAGCTGATCGACATGGCATCGACCAGTGGCGACAAGATCTTCGATGCCAAGTCCTCGAACTACGCCGCTGTCGTTCAGCCGTCTCTTGTCTCGTGCTCAGCCTGGACGTCGTCGTTCCAGGCAGCAGTGAATGCGGGGCGCCGCTTGATTCTGCCTGCGCGCTGCAACCTGACCGAAGGGAGCTGGTCCGGCGCGGGTTACTTCAGTATTCTCGTTGGATCAAGCGGATCGAGTATCGGTGCGATCATTGGTGGTGGATTGGCTGGGGGGTTCGGATCAAGCTCCTTGTCCTCGTCGCTCTTTGGCAGTAATGCCCAGCTCTACAGCCTTGGCCCATTGGTCCAGAATCAAACGCTGTTCCAGACGTATGGCGATCCGATTGATGTCGTCAAGGGAAGCTATCTTTACTCGAAGAACGACCTCGGTGCAGGGACCGGTGAGTTTCCGCTGAGCCTTAGCGTCCAGCGTCAGTACAGTTCCGGGGCGCGTAACCAACCCGGACCGCTTGGTCGAGGTTGGACCCACAACTTTGCGGCCACAGCAAGTGTCGGTAGTGATGGCTTCCAGGGGCTCGGTGAAGATTCGGCTCTTGATGCTGTCGCGACGATCATCGAGCAGATGGCTTCGCTCGATCTGATGACCGATACGACGAAGCCGCTCGACAAGATGGTGATTGCAACGTTGGCACAGCGTTGGTTCGGTGACCAACTGATCAACAACACGGTTGTCGTCAAGCAAGGGCCCAATGGCGAGGTGTTCGTCAAGCTGCCGGATGGGAGCTACAACGCCCCTCCGGGTAAGTCCGTCAAGCTGATCAAGAATGGTGATGGCACCTACAGTTATGAGACGGTCAGCAAGGCCAAGCTGAATTTCAACAGCGCAGGCAAGATTGCGACCTTCGTGCACCCGAGCGGTGTGCAGGCCAACTTTACGTACTCTGGCGCTGATCTGACGCAGGTGCAGAATAGCCTGGGCCGCACGCTGACCTTCACCAACAGTGCTGGTCGTGTCACCCAGGTTTCGGATGGGACGCGAACCGTCAAGTATGCCTACGACGCCTCGGGGAACCTGACGACCTTCACGGATGCAACGAACAAGAACACCACCTTCCAGTACGACCAGCCGGGTCGGATGACGAAGCTCTTCTATCCGAGCAATCCGTCCAATGCTTTCCTGACGAACGTCTATGATTCTTTGGGTCGAGTCATGACCCAGACGAACGCCAATAGCCAGCTGTATAGCTACTTCTTCGCGGGCAGTCGTTCCGAAGAGGTTGCTCCGGATGGTGGGCGTTTGATCAGCTACCTGGATCCGCTGGGGCAGGTGACGCGGTCCATCGATCCTGCTGGTCGCGTAGTGAGCAACATTTACGATGGCCAGTCGCGCCTTGTGAAGCGTGTGCTTCCGGAGGGCAACAGCGTCGAGTACGAGTACGACGATGCGACGTGCCTCTCGCAACTGCGCTGCACGCACAACGTCAAGACGGTGCGTCAGGTGGCCAAGACGGGCAGCGGCCTGGCGAACCTGGTGAGCAGCTTCACCTACGAGAGCAGCTTCAACAAGGTGGCGTCGGCCACGGACCCGCGGGGTCAGGTGACCAACTACACCTATACCGCCCAGGGCCTGCCGCTGACGGTGACCGCACCGGCGGACAACAGCGGTGTGCAGCCGAGCACCACGTTTGCCTACACGGCCTACACGCCGGCGGGTTTCCCGACGTTCTACCTGCAGACGAGCGCCACGTCCAAGACCACGGCCACGAACTCGGTGGTGAGCACCACCACCTACAACACCACCAACAAGTACGTGCCGCAAACCTCAGTGAGCGACTCGGGGACGGGCAAGCTCAATCTGACCACGACCTTCACCTACGATGGTGTCGGTAATCTGACCCAGGTGGACGGCCCGCGCTCGGACGTCTACGACATCGTCAGCCTGGTGTTTGACGCAGAGCGGCGCGTCACCCAGAAGACCGATGCCTTGGGCAAAGTGAGTTACATCGCCTACGATGCCGATGGCCATCCGGTCCGCACCGCGACGCAGGTCGGTAGCCAGTGGCTCGTGAGCTGCAGCACCTACACGCTGAGCGGCAAGCTGCTCAAGACCTGGGGTCCCGCCCAGACGGCTGCAGCAACGACCTGCCCGACGGCTGGGGCTCCTACGCCGGTAACCGACTATGCCTATGACAACAACGACCGGCTGATTCGTGTCACCGAGAACCTGACCGCCGCTGAGGGCGGCAACCGGGTAATGGAGACGGTGTACAACCTGGACGGCAGCGTCCAGAGCACCAAGCGTGCGGTGGGGACGGCGCTGGCCCAGACCTACAGTGCCTTCACCTACACCACCAACGGCCTGCCGGCCACGGTCAAGGACGCCAAGAACAACCTGACGACCTACCAGTACGATGGTCATGATCGCAAGATCAAGACCCTCTACCCGGACAAGACCGTCGCAGGGAGCTCCTCCGCGACCGACTACGAGCAGTTCGGTTTCGACAACAACGGCAACCTGATCAGCCTGAGAAAGCGCAACGGGCAGAGCATCGCCTTCGCGTACGACAACCTGAACCGTCTCACCAGCCGGACCTATCCGACGAGTGCGGACAACGTCAGCTTTGCCTACGATCTGCTGGGTCGGCGCATTGGCACCGCCTATGCCGACGGTAGCCACGGCGTGGGCTACGTCTGGGACAACGCGGGTCGCCTGATCAGCACCACTGCCGGCGGCAAGACGGTGGGCTACCAGTACGACGCAGCGGGCAACCGGATCCGGACCACCTGGCCGGAAGCCACCCCGTTCTACGTGACCGCGGCGTTTGATGCCCTCAACCGTCCGACGGCCATCCTCGAGATGGGCACCACGAGCCTGGCCAGCTACGCCTACGATGATCTGTCACGGCGCAGCACGGTCACTTTGGGGAATGGCACCACCACCACCTACGGGTACAGCACCACCCAAGGAGCCCTCTCGAGCCTTGCCCACAACCTCGCGGGTACGGCACAGGATCAGACCTACGGCTACACCCGCAACCAGGTCCGGGACATCGTCCAGAACAGCTGGAACAATGACCTGTACCAGTGGGCCGGCGCGGTCAATGGCACCAAGGCTTACGCCAGCAACGGTCTGAACCAATACACCACGGTGGGTGCCAGCACGCTGAGCTACGACGGCAACGGCAACCTGGCGGGTGACGGCTACTGGAGCTACGGCTTTGACCTGAACAACCGTCTGAAGACGGCGACCTCCCCGGGCTACAGCGCCACGCTGACCTATGACGCCGAAGGTCGTCTGCGTCAGACCAACCTGGGTGGCAGCATCACCAACTTGCTCTATGACGGTGTAGCGCTGATCGGTGAGTACGACGCCAGTGGTAACCTGCTGCGCCGGTATGTGCATGGTCCTGGGATCGATGAACCGCTGGTGTGGTACGAAGGCACCGGGACGACGAGCAAGAACTGGCTCTACGCCGACCACCAGGGCAGCATCGTGGGTCAGGCCAACAGCAGTGGCACCAGCACGGCGATCTACAGCTACGGCCCGTACGGCGAGCCGAACGTCACCACGGGTAGCCGCTTCCGCTACACCGGCCAGCAGTACCTGAGCGGGCTGGGGCTGTACTACTACAAGGCGCGGTTCTACTCCCCGATGCTCGGGCGTTTCCTCCAGACCGATCCCATCGGCTATGATGAAGATACGAACCTGTATAGCTATGTAAGTGGAAATCCAATCAATCTTACTGATCCGAGTGGTGAGTGCCCTTCTTGCATAGGTGCCATAGTCGGGGGGGGGATTGATCTTGGGATCCAATTGATCGCAAACGGCGGAAACTTGTCGTCTGTGAGTTGGACGAGCGTTGGTGTTTCCGCTGCACTGGGTGCGGTAGGTAATATCGGTGCAGGTAAAGCAGCTAGCTCTTTCCTGAGTAATGCCAGTAACATGACAAAGGGAACTGTTGGGGAAGTGGCTGCTGCAGTAAAGGGGCTTGCCCAAGGTCGTGTCCCGGTTGCCTTGCAGCAAGAAGTGGCGTTAAGTAAGTCTTATACTCGGGTCGATCAGGTTCAAAAGAGTGTGTTTACAGGGGAGAGAGTTCTGGTTGAGGCGAAGTACGGGAAGAGTACTTTGACCACCCCTCAGCGTAGAGCTGTGCGAGAACTAGATAACTATCAGGTTGTACGTACTTCACCAGGTGAAGTAGTCAACGCGGCGCGAGTGGTAGGGAGCGTGGTGGGAGGGGGTGTTGGGTCAGCGGCTACGGCAGTCGCACTTAGTGGTGAGGCTGATGGTGCGAGTTCTCCGAAAAAGTAGATAGATTCCCTCGTTATTTAATGAAAATAGAAGCGACCGTTTTATTGCATAAGGCGGTAAGAGAAAAACTTCATAGGTCTGTGCTCGGGTTAGGCTTCATTCCCGAGCACAGACGGGGGGACTGTTATCCCTATCGCCGTGTTCGCGGGGAGTTTAATGACTTGTTGGAGGTTAACTTTGACAAGGGAGGGAAGCCTTGTTTCGTGGTTTGTTTTGGAGTGTGCCATGAAGTTGGGATTGTTGATGCATATGGACGTCAATTGAAATCGGGCGAGGTTCGAATTTCTCATTTGGTCGAGCATGGTTGTTTGTATAGTTCGAAACTATTCATCAGGTGGTTCTGCGTTCGGAGCCTTGGCGCTTTTTCGGGAAAGGAAAAAGCGGCCGATAATGTAGTCGAAAAGTGCATCGCCTTGCTCTCGCAGGTAGATGCATGGTTTAGGGAGGGGGGTGTTGGGGATAATATAAAGATGTACCGAAATAGCGAAAATTTGCCTAATGTGAGACGGGACTCGATGATTAGGCGAGGTGTCTGGCCTCCGCCGGACTGGACGGAAGAAGATGAGTTAAAGTCAAAGTAGTGAGTTTGCTACACGTCTTTTTCGATGCCATGGGATGAAAGTCGTGCTCATCGATATGTCATGTGCCGAGGGTGGCAGCCGGGTGACGGAGAGGGTGTAAACCTAGACGGTAGCGTCCGAAGCATTTTGGCTACCGGACGGTGGAGCACCTGCTTGGTTTCAACAAGAACACGGTACAGCGGGTGTCCCATTTCACGGCTGGCAGGTCAGGAATCGCCCGGTCGGTTTCGGCGGTCAAGGGCATCCCAGCTCAACGTACGCTGGGCGGCAGATCTTTGCCGTGTCTGGGGGGGGCGCCTCTCGCGCAGTGGCCAGTCCCGTACCGCAGAGGCAGCCCTGGATGGAGCAGGCCCTCATTGTTCGTCTCGGCTCGCTGGTACGTGTGCCGGCGCCGTTTCTGCTCCGTTCGGACTGCGGGCTGGTCTTCAGGGCTCCTGCGGTTACCCACCCGACATCAATTCTCCTCTTCCTCGTCGTCGCTCTCCACCTCAAGCCCCTGCAGCGCAGCCCGAAACTCATCCGAGGTTGCCGCCAGCAATCGTTTGGTCTTGATGCTTTTTTTACCGAGGTGTTCGGCCGGATGAGGTTCAACGCGATATGGCGTGCCACTGAGAGGTTGTGGGCGACGTGGCCCGTAACCATGTCCCTTGCCAGTCACCATCAGCTAGGCAAAGCGACCCGATATTTGTCCAGAAAATGTGCTTCCTTGGCACGACGAGCGGCCGCGGCAAGCTGCTCGGCGCGCTCCTGAACCGCAGGTGTCGGCCTGACAGACTCAACGGACACGACTAGTCGCTTCTTCGCTTTGAGGGACGAAGCATGTTTTTTCAAGAGAAGGCTGCGAGCCGATTGCTTCATGTAGTGGGGGCTGAACATTGGAGCACCTTCCGCGCGGATGGAAGTCGTCGGAATACTAGATCCAAAAAGAGAGTGCACGCAATCTGTTCGTCCCAGCAGTTATGGCGAGACGTATAGGATGTGTTGCAAACTTAGGTGTGCTCCCGGACGCTGACGGCGTGTGCGCGGGCTGGTCTGTATGATCGGCCAGGTTGTATTGACCTAGAAAGTCCTGCACAGGTTATGCCTCTGATGCGAGTGTTTCAGCGGGAGTCTTCAGATCCGGCACTTGGTGGGGATGCTGCTGGTTGTAGACCTCGTGCTTGCTGATTATCAGTGCGTCTATAGGCGTGGCAGGGCGGGCAACAGGATGCTTGAGAGTTGATCGTCTCGAAATGATGACTAGGCTGGGGTAAAACGTGCTGCAGCTGGCTACGGCGCCGGCAAGAATGAAGATCGCAAGGCGAATTGCACCGATTTCTCCTGTTGCCTGCAAGGTGCATTGCAAGTAACAGGATGGTGTGCTGTGCGCGTAACTATGTCACACAACTACCGTGACTATGTCATTGCATAGTTGGAAGTCGAAGGGGATCCTCCATTTTGAAATACGGAGGTGACTCAATGAGAACGACAATTCAGTTTGCTGTCGCCTTGGTCTCGCTGCAGTGCATTGTTGGCGCCGCCTTTGCACATGGAGGCCGGACCGACGGTCAAGGGTGTCACCATGATCGGCGCAGTGGAGGATATCACTGCCATGGTGGAGGCCATGTCCAGTCACATAGTGCTTCGGCAGCAACCTTAGGTCTATACAGCGCGCCCTCAAGATTGCCTGTCCAGTCGGCGGCTACATCACTCTCCACTTCTCAACATGCCCCTGCGCCTAAGTCCGAGCATCCCACTTGCTCGGACACGTCTCGTGCGGACCGGGAAAAGATAATGACCATGGAAATGCAGATTCAGGATCTCAACTATGAAATTCTGGAGCTTCGTGCCCAGTTGCTCCAAGCGAAGACCACGTCCACAACCCATCGGGCAGTGACTGGCAATGTTTGGGAATAGGTGACGTGAGACTCGATTGGGTGAGGGCGTGTTGCTGAAATGATGAACCTACGGTAGCAACATCAAACGTGCCTTTTGAATGATGGGGGCTGGCGGCGGTAACCTTGCCGTCTCAGTAGTGCGGGGACTGATCCCTCTATCAGAAAAGGGATCAGGTCGGGTCGTCCAACTCAAAGAGGGGGAGCCATGAAAGAGCTTGTCAGCATGACGCTGGTCGCCGCATTGATTTTGTCAGGCTGCGGAACCATCAATCGAGCTGGGCCGGAAGAGGGTAGCAAGTCTGTGCAGCAGATAGACCAGGCTGCATCGCTTCACACCTCAATCACTTCCATCACCCCGTGGGAGGACATCAAGGACAAGCTGAAGCCAGGCTTTGTGCTCAGCGCCAACGATGCGCTGACCAAATCTATCCCAACGACGCTTGTCCGGCTTGACCGGGTGCTAGATATCCTCAAGTTCCAACTCGCGCTGACCCCTTCGATTACCAAGGAGTCTTCGACCATCACCACGTCGTCGGGGAGTGGGAAGGAGCCTACGACGGCAGCCGACTCCAAAAGGGAGAAGAGTTCGCCGGAACTCCCGACTGTCGCGCCCCCCACGGGCCTGAGCGCATCTGCGCCTGTCTCGGTCAGTGGCCCGGACACGTCTGCGGACGCACTCTTGCAGTACCAGACCGCAGCCAACCTGCTGCGCGACATCGCAGTATTGAATTCGGAGATCGACAATGTCTCACGTCGGACTGGGCAGGACGCCTTTCTGACCCGGATCCAGGTCAGCGTCATGCCGCTACGCCGCGGACTAGGTTATGACGTTTATGCAAACCTTTCGATGTTCGCATCAAGCGGATCGTTCGATCCGAACACCGGCAAGCGTACCGTAGGTGAGCTTCTCCCGGCCGTCCCTTTGGTGGTCCCCATTCTGTCTACGGATTCGCTTCAGGCAACGCGGCGATCGAATAGCTCTATCGCACAGCGCGAGCTCGCTCTGGCATTGAACCTGCTGAAGGGATTCGGTAGCGTCGGCGCGTCGGTCGGGAGAAGCCAGTCCAATGAGAACGATGCAGAGGGAGTTGATCTCGAATCCGTAGTTACAGTTGGTCGCCTGAGCGACAACACGATCCGTATCCGGATGGGTGCAGATCCGCTGCCCGGAGGCGGCTTCGGCATGGTGCCTCGTACCTTCAACATCTCAGCTGTAGTGTTTCTACCCAAAACGGCCAAGCAGTTGTACTACGTGTCGCGCCTTTCACTTCACCATGTGCTGGATGGGACAGAGCTAAGCACTCATCGAACTCCCAGCTATTGGCAAGGCCTGGAGGCTATCAGCAAGGGGCATGAATACGCCTTCGATCGGAAGCTCACGCCCGGCGTCTTGGAGAATCATCTCAATGACTTCGCGTTCCACGGTGATTTCCAGTCGTTCGTCACTCAACTTCAGCCGCTCGCCGCCGCTGGCATCACGGATCTAGAACGCCAGAGAGAAATGATGTATGTGTGGGCTGAACTCATCGCGCTGAACCGACAGTCGCGCTTTGCCAACAGCGTGATTGACGTGCCGCGTCCGGCTGACATGGAGTGGCCCGTTGCGGAGCAGCTAGTGGCCTACACTTCCGACAATAAAGGGGTCTCAGTCACGCTGGGGCTAGGCAAAAATCTGCGTGCCGAGGCTATTGATGCCCGACTAGTCCTGGGAGCATGCGCGGTATCGGCTGCGGTGCCCGCTAAATTGGCGTCGGCTCCCGTTGTCAAGCCAGGGACTACATCGCGAGCAAAGGTCGCGACCGCCAAGCTTGCGGAACATACCGCCGCTCCTTGTCGGACTGAGCCGATGCGAGCGGCCATGCTGCAGGCCTCTTCAGTCACGACCAGCAAAGATGGGCGCACCGTCGCGTTGCAGTTCCCACCTGTTGCGCAGATCCAATCGTTGGATGCGTCGGCCACTACACTCCTGCCCTATGGCGTCGTACTTCAAGGCTTACCCGGCGCCAGCGCTGCGGCCGCGCCACCAACCTATGTGTTTGTCGCAGCGATACCGCCCAGGGCAGCCCCCGACAAGTCTGATGAACTTGCGGTTGCGATCGTTCCAGACGGGGCCATCATCAGGGCGAACAAGGATGACGAGGGGAGCATCGGCTTTACCGTACAGGCCGCTGACAAGAAGGATCTAAAGATACTGGTACGAGGGTTTGTGACATCGTTCAAGGACAGCGTTGACAAGGTGGTGCCGCGCAAGGGCGCTGGTTGGATGGTGGCCGACGGTGGCCACTACGTGCTGGGCCTGAAGAATCTGACACCGTCCGCTGACGTGCGAATTGAACTTGTGAGCCAGCCCGACGCCAGCAAGAAACCTACGCTGCTGCACCAAGCTGATTTCCGTGTGGAGAGGCATCGGTAGCATCAGTGTGAATTTGCCTTAGTCACGGATGGCTTGCCTATCTACCTTGAGGCTAGGCGATGTTCGCGCAATGCCCCATCACCGGGGGGCAGGCGACTGAAGCGGCCTCTGCTGGCCTGGTCGTTTGGCAGCAACGCTGTGTGGTGGTAAGAGCGACTTTTCCATAGGGACTAGATGGATGCCTCGATCAGAAGTGGTATTTCCTGGAGGAACATCATGAAGAGCGATTTTCAGGTCGAGGGCATCAATCAGAACGCACTTTTCACTCTCAAGGTGCATCGAGGTGAAGGCATGGCGTTGGTCGCGATGAACTGGAGGACGGGGACGCCGCCGAGAAATTTCGTCGGCTTTGCGATTGAGTATAAAGAACCGGGAGGCGACCGTTTTTTTGCGCTCAAGAACCGGATCACGTTCCCCGCGCCGGACGGGGAGGTCAATCCCAACCGTCTCTCGACGAGGCTCTCGCCGATTCAGAAATTCCGTTGGGTGCACTTTCCACGTAACGCCGAAATGCCCGGTGAGTTCGTTTATCGCGTGAGCCCCGTGTTCATGGACAAACAGGACGTCTTAAGTTACGGGGTGCCGCAAGAGGCTGCGATTGAATTGCGCCGTGAGACCTATCCCGGGAAGCTTAATGTCACCTTCACCAGAGGTTTTGTTTCCTCACAGGCATTCGTAGACAAGTACGTTGGCCAAGGTCAGGGCATGGAGACACTGATCCCGCCCAAGGCGTCTGAGGGCCTCGACTTCGTTCCCAGCCACCCCAAAGCGGAAGAGGCTCTGAAATGGATGGGCTTCGAGGCTCGTCATGCCATCCTTGAGGTGCTAGACGAGGCCATAAGCGATGCCTCCGCCGATGTCGATGTTGTCGCCTACGACCTGAGCGAGCACGAGGTTTACGTGCGCCTGTTGAAGTTGGCCAATCGGCTTCGCATCATCATCGACGACAGCGATGATCATGGCAAACCGACATCGGGCGAGTCCATCGCGGCTGATCGACTGCGACGGGCAGGTGCAAATGTCAAGCGCCATCACATGAGCAACTTGCAGCACAACAAGACGATTGTAGTCTCAGGCACTGTCTGCAATGCAGTTGTCTGCGGCTCGACAAACTACAGTTGGCGTGGTTTTTTTGTACAGAACAACAATGCGCTGATCGCACGTGGTGAGGGGCCCGTGAAGATCTTCCGCAAGGCTTTCGAGGACTACTTGTCTAACGACAGCAATGTCGGTGCAGATTTCGGACGTTCGTGCTCACACCGTTCAGTTGGACGTGATCAGTAGCTTAAACCGCAATTGATCACGTCCAACGGTGGTCATGAGCGCTGGTCCGGTATCGTGACCGCGGCAACCGGCTACCTGCGCACTCTTACGGTACCGTGCTCACGCCTCCTCCAGTCGTTTGCGTGCATTCAGTTTGCGCATCGACTCCCCCTTTAGCGTGAGGCAATGCGATTGATGAACAACACGATCCAGGATGGCATCGGCAAGGGTTTTATCTGGAAAAAAATCATGCCACTGAGTCGTTGGATACTGACTTGTAATTAACAATGATCCAGTTCGGACCCGATGGTCGATCACATCCAGAAGTACTTGGGATATCGGCGAGGTGAGATTACCCAAACCAAAATCGTCAATAATGAGAAGTGATGGCCTTTCTAAACTCACTTTCAGTTTTGCTAAGGATCCGTCGAGAGATGAAGTAGATATAGCTTCATACAAATCGCTTGCACGATAGAACATCACGGGGAGTCGAAGACGGCAAGCTTGATTTCCGAATGCGCTGGCGAGCCAAGTCTTTCCTACTCCAGTTGCACCGAGAATGATAACGTTTAGCTGCCTTTTAATCCATTCGCAGCTTGATAGATTTGCGACAATCTGCTTTTCGAGACCTCTATCTGGCCTAAATTCAATATCCTCCAGTGATGCACGATCCGGCAATGCCGCATCCCTGATCAGACGCTTGAGTTTTCTCGACTCTCTTTCGTTCTGTTCTTGGTCGATGAGCATTGCTAAGCGCTCGTCAAATCCAAATTCATGAAGCTTGGGCTGTAGGAGCTGATTCTCGTAAGCCTCCGCCATGGTTGTCAGCCGTAACGCCCGAAGTTGAGTCAAGGTACGGTTTGCGATACTCATGAATCGACTCCAAAATAATCAGCCCCACGAACGTTTTCGTGCGTAGCACGAACAGTGGTCGAATTAGCCTCAGCAATGGCATGAGCCTGCTTATCTGCTGATTGCTTCAGAATGGACTCGATATTCCGGAGCGCGGTCATGTTGAGCGAGAGGGCATAGATACACACCTCTTCAATACGTGATTCTCCATATGCATGGGCGAGGCTTCGAATCCGACGCGCAGTTTTAAGTCCATTGGTCCTGTCTTTGCGATTTTCCAAATGGTGATTAATCATTTCCTCGGTTTTTCCGCCTACCGATTGCGCCCAGTCCATGAGAGCCTTCGGTTCCCCCTCCAATACGCGCAAATGAGCGGTCGGCCGATGCTCGTCATGCGTGGAGTTTCTGCCTGGCTCCGTGATCAAGCTGTGAAGCGCAACCCTTTTATTCTTGTGCATGATTTCGAGCATCGTTGCGGTGTACCTCAAATCTACGCGCTCACCGCGCAAGGTATGAGGTACCGAGTAGAAGCACTTACCATGCTCGACGTGATAGTCATCCCCTACCCTCACTTTGTAACGCCAATCACAGATTTCATAGGGAGATTCGGGCAATGGCTTAAGTGCCTTTTGCTCGACAGATTCAAATCTTTCAAGTCGAGAACCCTGGATTTTCTTGAATTTGTGGCCATTGAGGCGATCCATACCCTTGCGGAGTTCTAAATTCAGCTCTTCAAGGGAAAAAAACACCCGATTACGAAGAGGGAAGAGTATTCCCATTTGAATGATCTTTACGGCGACCTCTGCCTTGGCCTTGTGCTTGGGTTTGCGCACACCGGTCGGCATTGCTGCTGTGTCGTAGTAACTTAGACAATTTCTGTAGGCCGGATTGACGATAATCTCGTCTCGCTCACGGCGCAAAATGGCAGCCTTTAGATTGTCGGGAACGACCCACTCGGGTGCGCCACCAAGGTAAGCAAAGCAATCTACGTGACATTTAATCCAGTCGTTGGTGCTTTGGGACGCAACGGCTTGAATGTAAGTGAGACTCGAATAGCCCAGCGATGCGACAAAGATTTGTGCATAGGTTGACGGCTCTCCGTTCCGATCTCGGATCTCGATGACCTTACCTGCGAAGTCGACGAACAGGTTTCTCCCCGGCTCGTGAACTTGTCGCATGACGATGTGCCGGCTTTTGCTCCACGCTTTGTATTGTTCGCAGAACTGGGTGAAGCCGATCCCGGTCGGGCACTGCTCGCGCCATTCTCGCCATATTTGCTGCAGCGTGGCATCGGGAAACTGCATTTGTTCATCAACCCACTCCCAGTTGGGAGAGGGCTTCCGCTGCGCAACAGAACGGTTCTGGGTCTTGAGTGCGTCGACCCAGGCATCGTCGTCCAGATCACGAAGGTCGCTCCAGGCCAGGCCTGATGCCTTTAGTTTTGAACATAGCGCAGATACGGTGTTGGGCGATACTTGAAGCCCAGAGGCAATGGCCCTATTGGACTGAGTGGGGTCGTAGAAATGCATACGTGCGATTTCTCGCTGGAGGCGTACTGGGAGCCGCATGGCGGGGTTCCTCACAGAACGCCCGACAGGCCTGGTCGGGCGAGGACAAAGCCATCCCGCACGTACACCTGCTCGTCAAAAGCATATCTGACCTTGACGAGGAGGCGTGCGCAGCCGATACTATCCTCACAGTCGGCGAGACTTGTAAAAGTAGTATGTAGCGCGCAACGCCCGAGGCAGCCTCCTCGGGCGTTTGCGTTTCAGGATGGGGATTCGGTGGTGATCGGATTGTCTAGCGGATGCCATCCTTTCCGACGCACTGAGTGCGCATCTGCGCTAACCAGTCGGCAACATCTTGCGTCAAAGCAAACAGCCCTCGACGATTGGGCACTGTGAATAGAACGATGCCGATCTGTCCACGGCGACGCGCTTGTCGAAGCGATGCTGGAGACCTATGGCCCAATGCAGTCATTAGATCTGGTCCACCCATTAATGGCCCATGGAGATGTAGCAGCGACTCCCGTAACTGTGTTCGGAATAGCTCACAGACGTCGAGTCCATCGTTGGTTGTTGGCATCATGACCAAGTGTTTACGGATACGTGATGTCACGCAGTGTTCATCTCTGTCGCATTTTTCGCCACCCGCTCCGATAATTTGATTTTTAGTACTCCAGACAGATCATATGCAACCGCTTGCGGAACCCCGCGGCCGTGGCCGGCCTCCGACGGATCCCATCGACCAACTTCGAACCCGTATGTGGTTTCACGCCGTCAAGCTCCAGTCGGGCTTACCGTCCGCGTACGCCATCGAGATGGCGCTGGACGGCGAGCTGGTGCGAAAGCGGGAGTCCGATGTCGCGCGGCCGCGAAAATGGGATGCCTACGAGAAGGGCTCAAAGGTCCCCAGAGACAAGCCTGGGACGCGGAACGTCATTGACCAAGCCGAAGCTCGTTTCCCTGGAACCGCCGTCTGGTTCCGCAGTCCCATATGGCGAATGCTGAAGCGGGAGAGGCTTGATCGTCGCGCCATTGAAGCCGAGATGAGGGCGCTTTCTCCGCAAGTCCGTGCGCTCTTGTTTGAAGCTGAGCTTCGCGGTACCGAGCGGGAGCTGAGATTCAAGGCATTTGAGGGCGATGACGAGCAAAAGCTCTGGGAGATGTGCAACTTTGAAGCGCTGGTCACGACCTTGCTTCTCGTGGCTCAGTCAGAAGAAATCGCTTCTAAGGAGCTGCACGAGCAGGCTTTGCAACTCTATTTAGACCTGCAAGCTGGGTTGATGAAAACAGTCGAACTGGCTCCCTTCTACCCTGAACTCTTTTCATTGATTGATCTGCGTTTCAAGCACTGGGGGTATCTGGCCTCGAACCAACGCATCGAAATCGTGATCTTCTGGCAAGGTTACCAGGAGGAGTTGGCAAAGCGGGCAAGGGACGCCGCGGCTACAGCCCATGAAGCCCTCGTCACGCCGGATGGGTTCCTGACGGATGGGGATCCATCATGAATCTTGGTGGTGTGGGTTCTGCATTTGCCTCCAACTTTCGATGATGGTCCCCTGGGCGGCGGCAGTGGTCGGGCACGTTTACCTTCAGCTCCCCAATCAGGCCTGCTTGGCAGATCAGCGGATTGATGCAGTAGAATCCGCCCATGCGTCGCATCCTTGCCATCCTCCTCATGCTGCTCGTTCCGCTCCAGTTCGCCTGGGCGGCGGCCGAGAGTGTCGACGGTCACTGGGGGGAGGATGTGGCGGCTCTGGGCTTTCACGCTCATGACACAGATCATGATCACCAGCACGAGTCCGATCCTGACAGCGATCCGTATGGATTGTTCGGGCTGAACCCGATCCCTGGTCACGGTGATCATGGTGAGGACGGACATCATGAGGGCGGGCACTATCACCCCCTGTTCAGCACGCTGATCATCAATCCCGATCTGAATCTCGGCGACCCTCCGCCCGGTGTTCGCCCTGTCCGGCCACCTGCCACCTTCACGTCTCACATCCCACTGCTGTTCGACTGGCCTCCATCGGTTCTGCTGTAGAACCGGCAGGCCCGTTTTCTCCAGGCTGCTTCGCGCAGCCATCGCCTTTCATCGCCTGCCGGTGACCTCGACCCTGTCATTTCGTCACGAGGAATCCGATGCGACACCTGCTATGCATGGTTTCGCTCGCGCTGCCGCTGGCTGCGTGGGCACAGACCAATACGCCCCAAGCTGTATCCCAATACCGTTCGCTCACCGAGGCTGATGCCGTTCGCCTTGGCCTTGCACGGAGCGATCTGTCCAACCTTGAACGCGGAACCGTGGAGGCGGCCGAGGCGGATGCCCTGGCCGCCGGCCTTCCGCCCAATCCCACCCTTGGCTACAGCAGCGATAGAGGTCGGCGTGGCGCCGATGCTACCGAGCAGACCTGGCTGATTGCCCAAACCTTCGATGTGTCCGGGCGTCGCGGACTGCGCCGGGAAGCTGCCGATCTGCGTGTGGATGTGGCCAGCGCCGGTAACGCCCAGCGTCGCAAGGAGATTGCCGCCGAAATCCGTTACCGCTTCCACGAAGTGCTCCTCAAGCAGGAGACCATCAGTTCGACCGAGGCCTGGACCCGGCGTTTCGCGCGCGTCGAGGGCATCGTCGACAAGCTGGCCCGTAGTGGCGAAGCCTCCGGCTATGACCGCCGTCGTCTTGCCCGCGAGCGCCAGACCGCCCAGGCGCGTCTCAGCGTCGAGCAGGCCGATCTCGAACGGGCGCACGAACGTCTGGCTGCCCTGATCGGCGCACCCGGCGCGCCTCTCGACCCCGTCAATGGCGTGCTGGCTCCGGCAGGCTTACCTGCCCTTGACCAGGCTCTGGGTGGACTTGAACGGAGGCCGGATCTGCAGGCCCTTGCCCGGCGTGCCGAAGCGGCCGATCTCGACGGCCGGGCTGCCTCCCGTCGCTGGGTGCCGGACGTCACCGTTGGCGTCGGCCCCAAGTACACGGATAACGGTGTCGGCCGGGACACGTCGACCGTCGTCACCCTCTCTATTCCCCTGCCGGTCTTCGATCGCCAGCAGGCCGGTGCGCGCAGGGCGATAGCCGATGCACTCAGTGCCCGCTCGGAATACGCCTTGATCCGTGCCCGCGCGGAAGGCGATCTGCGTGGCCTGCACCGCCAGGTCGAGCGTCTGAGCACCGCCGCGGCTGATTACCGCACGCGTGCCGTCGCTGGCTCGGCAGAGCTGCTGCGCATCGCCGAGGCCGCCTACCAGGGCGGTGAGTCCACCCTGCTGGAGCTTCTCGACGCCTATCGCGGCGCCCTGGATGCCGAAATCACCGCCCTCGATCTGGAATGGAAAGCCCGCCAGGCCCGCATCGAATACGACCTGTTGACCGGGAGTGTCACCGAATGAACAAGACCCTGATTGCCACTTTGCTGCTATCGACCTTTGCCGTCCTGAGCCTGTCAGCCTGCAGCGACCGTGGCCACGAAGATGCCGCCGACGGCCGCCATCCACCGGCAGCCGACGCCGGTCATGGGCATGACCACGGCCCTGGCGGCGAGAAGATCACCCACTTCACCGACAAGACCGAGTTGTTCGTGGAGTTTCCCCGCCTCGTTGTCGGCGAGAAGTCAGCCTTCGCTGCCCACCTGACCCAACTGGCCGACTTCAAGGCCCTGGCCACGGGCACAGTGAGCGTGATTCTCTCCGGTGGTGGCCAGCCGGATGAAGTCTTCTCCACCCGCGCGCCAACCCAGCCGGGCATCTTCAGGCCGGAAGCCGAGCCCAGGCTTGCCGGACCGCGAGAACTCGAGATTGAGGTGGTTGCCGCAGACTTCACCGTTCGCCATCGCCTCGGCCCCGTCACGATCTACCCTGACCGGAAGAGCGCCGATGCGCTTGCCGCGGAGCACGATGAGAGCGGCATTGGTTTCACCAAGGAACAGCAGTGGAAAGTGGATTTCGCCACGACCGAAGTAACGCGGCATGCGATCCGTCCCGCGATCGCCGCCACCGGCACGCTGCGTGCCCGACCGGATGGCGAAGCCCTGCTGACGGCGCCGATGTCCGGCCAGGTGCAGCCTTCCGGCACTTTTCCGCAGCTTGGACAGGTCGTGAAGAAGGGTGACATCCTCGCCTACCTTTCACCGCGCCTGGGCGGCGACACTGATCTGGCATCGCTCCAGGCCAATGCCCGCAAGGCCAGGGTGGCGCTTGATCTGAGCGCACGTGAACGTGCCCGCATGGAAGAGCTCTTCAAGGATGAGGCCGTGCCCGAGAAACGCGTGCTCACCGCCCGTGCCGCTGAAGCGTCGGCACGGGCCGAGCTCGACGCTGCACAAGGGCGCCTTGGCCAGTACGGAGGGAGCGCCGGCGGGGTACCCCTGCGTGCTCCGGCTTCGGGGATCATTGCCGATGTACGCGTGTCTCCGGGCGCCTTTGCTCAGGAGGGCAGCTTGCTTTTTCACATCGTTGATCGCCGCATGCTGTGGCTGGAACTGCGGGTTTCCGAGTCGGAATCGGCCCGGCTCGCTGCGCCGAGTGGTGCCAGCTTCCGGGTGGAAGGCATCGAGAAGAGTTTCGACATCGTGCCGGGCAGGAATGGCCGCCTGATCGCCACGGGTGGGGCCATCGATACGGCGACCCGCACGGTGCCGGTCCTTTTCGAGTTCCCCCTGCCAGATGAACGCTTGCGTGTCGGCATGGCGGTGAAAGCGGAGGTCTACTCCGGCGCAGCCCGCGAAGTGATCGCTGTTCCGGGCTCGGCGGTGATCGACGAGAGTGGCGTCCCCCATGTGTTTGTAATGACCGGCGGAGAATCCTTCGAGCGTCGCCCGGTACGGGTGGGCACCCGCGAAGGTGACTGGGTGGAAATCGTCGAAGGCCTTGAGCCCGGCCAACGGGTGGTGTCGCGAGGCGCCTATCTGGTCAAGCTTGCCGCCACCAAGACTGGTGAAATCGGCCACGGCCATGCGCACTGACAGGGCACGATCATGATCGGACACATCATTGCGTGGTCGCTCCGCAACAAGCTTTTTGTCGTGCTGGCCGGCGTATTGCTGCTGGCCTGGGGGGGCTGGCAGGCTGCCCGCACACCGGTGGACGTTTTTCCGGATCTCACCGCACCGGCGGTAACGGTCGTCACCGAGGCGCACGGCATGGCGCCGACGGACGTGGAGAACCTGGTCACCTTTCCCATCGAAACCGCACTCAACGGTGCCCCCGGTGTGCGTCGGGTACGCTCGGCCACCAAGATCGGCCTGTCGGTGGTGACCGTCGAGTTCGAGTGGGGCACCGACCTCTACCGGGCCCGCCAGGTGGTGGCTGAACGTCTGCAACTGGCCCGTGCCACCTTGCCGCCGGATATCCCGGCGCCGGCGATGACGCCTGCAGCATCGATCATGGGGGAGATCCTTTTCATTGCATTGGTTTCCGACAAACACAATGGTCTGACCCTGAAGAACGTCGCAGAGCAGGTGCTCAAGCGGCGGATTCTGGCCGTCCCCGGGGTCGCTGAAGTGCTGCCTATCGGTGGTGACACCCAGCAGTTTCAGGTGACGGTGAAGCCCGAACGCCTGGCCGCCTACAAGCTGACGCTCGACGAGGTGGTGCAGGCGCTACGCGAGTCCAATCAGAACGCCTCGGCCGGCTTCTATGTGGAAGCGGGTCAGGAGTATCTGATCCAGGGCCAGGGCCGGATTGTCGTGCTGGACGACATTGCGGAAACGGTCATTACCGTCCGCGATGGGCAGCCGGTCTTGATCCGTCACGTCGCCGAAGTCGGCATCGGGGCTGCGCCAAAGCGTGGCGTCGGCTCCCATAACGGCAAGCCGGCCGTGGTGCTGGGCATCCAGAAGCAACCCGGGGCCAATACGCTGGAACTGACCGATCGGCTTGACCGCACCCTGGCGGACATCCAGGCAGGCCTGCCGGCAGGCATGAAGATCGAGCGCCACATCTTCCGCCAGGCGGATTTCATCGAAACCTCGATCGATAACCTGCTCGTCGCCCTGCGCGACGGGGCCATCCTGGTCGTTGCCATCGTCTTCGCCTTCCTGCTGTCGGCCCGCGCCACGCTGATCACCCTGGTGGCCATCCCCCTGTCGCTGGTCGCTGCCATCCTGTCGATGAAGGCACTCGGGGCCACCATCAACACCATGACCCTGGGCGGCATGGCGATTGCCCTTGGTGCCCTGGTGGACGACGCCATCATCGTGGTGGAGAACATCGTCCGGCGTCTGCGGGAGAACCTGGCCCAGCCCGAAGGCGAACAGCACACCGTTCTGCAGGTGGTTTTCGATGCCACCCGCGAGATCCAGGGCTCCATCGTGTTTGCGACCCTGATCATCATGCTGGTGTTCATGCCGCTCTTCTTTCTCTCCGGTGTGGAAGGTCGGCTGATGGTGCCGCTGGGCTTTGCTTACGTTGTCTCCCTTGCCGCTTCGTTGCTGGTGGCGATCACCGTTACGCCGGTACTGGCGGCGCTTGTCCTGCCACGCTCGAAGATCGTCCGCCAGAACGTGGAGCCGCGCTTTCTGCATGCCATCAAGGGCGGCTACCGGCGCGTGCTGGACGCAACGCTGACCCGCTGGAAGGGGGTGACGCTGGTCAGTGTGCTTGCCTTGGTGGCATCCCTGGTTGCGTTGAGCTTCGCAGGCCGGGCCTTTTTGCCGGATTTCAACGAAGGGACGCTGACGGTCAGTACCGCCACGCTGCCGGGCACCGCGCTGGAGGAGTCCGATCGCCTGGGCCAACAGGTCGAGCAGATCCTGCTGTCCCATCCTGAAGTGGTCGCTACCGCCCGTCGAACCGGCCGGGCCGAGGGCGATCCGCACGCGATGGACGTGTCTGCGTCGGAAATGGAAGTGACTTTGAAGATGCGGGAGCGCAGCAAGGAAGCCTTTCTGGCCGCGCTACGGGCCGACCTCGCCAGCATTCCGGGTACCCAGATCGTCATCGGTCAGCCGATTTCCCACCGTATCGACCACATGCTTTCGGGCAACCGCTCGAACATCGCGGTGAAGATATTCGGCCCCGAGCTGCCCGAGCTGCGTCGCCTGACCGGCGAAATCAAGGCTCTGGTGCAGACGGTTGACGGTGCGGTCGATGTTTCGGACGAGCAGCAGGGCGATATTCCCTTCCTCACCCTGCGCTTTCGGCGGGATGCCCTGGCCCGTCATGGCCTGTCCATCCGGCAGGTGGCGGAAACCGTCGAGATGGCCTTTTCCGGGATGGCGGTGAGCCGTGTCCAGCAAGGCCAGGCCAGCTACGATCTGGCGGTGCGCTTCGATCCTTCGGCGAAGGCCAATATCGATGCGATCCGGTCAACGCTGGTCACCACGGCCAGCGGCGCCCGCGTACCGCTCTCGGCCCTGGCAGACATTCGCAATGACCGGGCGCCTTACTACATCACGCGTGAAAACGTGCAGCGCAAGATGGTCGTGATGGCCAATGTGGCCGGGCGGGATCTGGCGAGTGTGGTGGACGACATCCGGCGCAAGATCACGGCCCAGGTCAAGCTGCCTGCGGGCTACCACGTGGAGTACGGCGGCCAGTTCGAGAGCGCCGAAGAGGCCGGCCGGACGCTGCTGTTCCTGGGCGTAGGCGTCGTCGTGGGCATCTTCCTGCTGCTCTTCGTCGCTTTCCGCACAGCGCGGGATGCGCTGCTGGTGATGCTCAACCTGCCGCTGGCCATCATCGGTGGCGTGATCGGGGTGTTTGCCGCCGGTGGCGTGCTGTCGGTGGCGTCGATCATCGGCTTCATCACGCTGTTCGGCATCGCCACCCGTAACGGCGTGATGATGATCGCCCACATTCATCACCTGGTGGAGCACGAGGGGGTGCGCGATGCCGCCGAAGCCGTCAAGCGCGGCGCCGAGGAGCGCCTGGTGCCCATCCTGATGACGGCCCTGGCCGCTGGCTTGGCGCTGGTGCCGCTAGCCCTGGCCGCCGGGCAGCCAGGCAGCGAGATCCAGTCGCCGATGGCCATCGTCATCCTGTTCGGGCTGGGCAGCTCGACGCTGCTCAACATGATCGTCGTGCCCGCGCTATACCTGCGCTTCGGTGCCATCCACGAGTGTGCGGAACGTGGTTCCTCTGCGCGCCGGTCGGGCAACGCAAGCATTCTTGAATCCTGATACTTTCCACTTGAGGCGTTCCCGATGAAACACACCCTGTTGTTCCCCCTGCTGTCTGCCGCCATGCTCGTGTCTACGCCGGTCTTCGCTGGAGCCGGGCACGACCACGGACCAAAATATGGTGGTATCGCCCGCGAGGTCGCTTCGGTGACTTACGAGCTGGTCGCCAGGCCCAATGCACTGACCCTTCATGTTTCTGATCACGGCAAACCGGTCTCCACCCAAGGAGCAAGGGCGGAAGTGGCTCTTTATGCCGGCAACGAAAAGACGGTCGTGCCCCTTGAGCCGGCCGGCGAAAACCTCCTGCTTGCCAAAGGTAATTTCAAGGTGGGGGTTGGAGTGCGTGCCGCAGTAACGGTGACCCTTGCCGGCAAACCTCCGGCGCAGGCCATCTTCAACCTTAAATGAGCACCACGCCCGCCGTCTGGCTCGCCCTGCTGGCCGCCGCCCTGTTCGGCGCCAGCACGCCCTTCGTCAAGCTCCTTATCGGCGACGGCTCGGCCCTGGCGCTGGCCGGGTTGCTTTACCTGGGGAGCGGCCTCGGCCTTGCCGTGGCTCGGCTACTGCGCGACCGGGGCTGGCAGGCAAGCGGGCTGTCGGGTGCAGATTGGCGCTGGTTTGGAGGCGCCATCGGCTTCGGCGGTGTGCTCGGCCCATTACTGCTCGTTGTCGGGCTTGGCAGAACAGGCGCAGGCACGGCTTCGCTGCTGCTCAACCTCGAAGCCGTGCTGACCGCGGTGCTGGCCTGGGTGGTGTTCCGGGAGCACGCCGGACGTCGGATTGTTGCCGGCATGGGGTTCATCGTCGCCGGTGGCATCGCGCTTTCCTGGCAGAGCGGAGAGGCTGGCCGGGGTGACTGGATTGGCCCGGCTGCGATCATGGGGGCTTGTCTGTGCTGGGCCATCGACAACAACCTGACCCGCAAGGTGTCTGCGTCCGATGCCTTGTTCATCGCCAGCGCGAAAGGGCTGGTGGCGGGGGCCGTCAATCTGGGTCTGGCCCTCGTGCTTGGTCAGGCCCTGCCAGCCTGGCCGCTGGCCGGCATGACCATGGGTGTCGGTTTGCTGGGATACGGTCTGAGCCTGGTGTTTTTCGTGCGGGCGCTACGGGAACTGGGCACATCCCGTACCGGCGCCTATTTTTCGACCGCGCCTTTCGTCGGCGCTGCGGTGAGCATTGCGCTGCTGGGAGAGCCGACGCCACCTCCCTTCTGGATCGCCGCGGTTCTGATGGGCATTGGCGTGTGGCTGCATCTAACCGAGACCCATGGGCATGGGCATGTGCATGAAGCACTGGACCATACCCACGCGCACATCCACGACGAACACCATCAGCACAGCCATGATTTCGCGTGGGATGGGCGGGAGCCGCATACCCATCCCCATCACCACGTGCCGTTAAAGCACAGCCATGATCACTTTCCGGACATCCATCATCGGCATGGGCATTGAGTCCTTGGCACTTCGGTTGAAGGCAGTGTCCAGTTGGTTGCTATCAATGGATGCTCTTGATGAGCAGACCAAGCACGGCACATCCTGCGATGACCTGGATCACGCTGCGCTTGTACCGGAACAGGGCGATGGCTGCCGCCAGGGCGATCAGTGCCGACACCCAGTCGAAGGGGCCGGCAAGCCCCGCTGGCCACAACACGTGGTAGCCGAAGAACAGCGCCAGGTTGATGATTACGCCCACCACGGCGGCGGTGATGGCGGTGAGGGGGGCGGTGAACTTGAGATCGTTATGGGTCGTCTCGATGAGCGGTCCACCGGCCAGGATGAAGATGAAGGATGGCAGGAAGGTGAACCACGTCACTAGGGATGCCGCGACCGCGCCGGCCAGAAACAGGCCGTCCGGACCGAAGACGGCCTTCACGTAGCCGCCAACAAAGCCGACGAAGGCCACCACCATGATCAGCGGCCCCGGCGTGGTTTCACCCAGGGCCAGCCCGTCAATCATCTGGGTGGGCGTGAGCCAGCCGTAATGTCCGACGGCCCCCTGATACACATAGGGCAGTACCGCATAGGCGCCACCAAAGGTCAGAAGCGCGGCCTTGGTGAAGAACCAGCCCATCTGCGTCAGAGTGTGATCCCAGCCGTAGGTGGCAGTGAGCAAGCCCATCGGAATCGCCCACAACAGGGCTCCTGTCAGGGCTACCTTGATCAGCCCGGTCCAGCGAAAGCGGGCATGTTCCGGGGTTGGCGTATCGTTGTCGATCAGGGCCCGGCCGAAGGATTTGTCGGCCATGCCATGGCCCCCACCGGCCTTGAAGATGTCGGGCGCAAGCCGTCCGCCCACGTAGCCGATGAGCGCGGCGACGGCGACGATGGCCGGGAACGGGACATCCAGCGCAAAGATCGCCACAAAGGACGCGGCAGCAATCGCCCACAGGGCATTGTTCTTGAGCGCCCGACTACCGATACGGTGGGCCGCCTGTACGACGATGGCGGTGACAGCCGGTTTGATGCCGTAGAACAGACCGGCCACCAGGGGCATCTCGCCGAAGGCGATGTAGATCCACGACAGGGCAATCAGGATGAACAATGAAGGCAGCACGAACAGCACCCCGGCGACGATACCGCCCCAGCGCCGGTGCATCAGCCAGCCGATGTAGGTGGCGAGTTGCTGGGCCTCGGGGCCGGGCAGCACCATGCAGTAGTTGAGCGCATGCAGGAAGCGTCGCTCGGAGATCCAGCGGCGGTTCTCCACCAGCTCCTGGTGCATGATCGAAATCTGCCCGGCTGGTCCGCCAAAGCTGATGAAGCCGAGCTTCAGCCAGAAAACGAAGGCTTCCCAGAAGCTGACCGGCGCGGGTGGCGCGTCAGGACTCACTTCAGGAATGGTGGTGGCGTGGTTCATTTTGCGGGAGTCGCTTTCTCGAAGGAGGCCAGCAGGCCATCAAAGACCGTGCTGGCGAAGTTCAGGAGTTGATCGTCATCGCCAATGGTGTCCCGCAGGCCTGCCAGGGCGCTCTCGATACCCACCGATTCGGGGGGCTGCACGCCCCCCACATCCAGGAAATGCACCAGCGCCCCAAGCCTTTGCAGCGCGGGGGTTTCGAGGCCGAAGCTCGCCAGCAGGACTTCAAAGGTGACCCGAACGCCGACGTGACTGAAAGTCGCACCGTCGAAATCGAAACCCAGGGCATCGGGCGGGCAATCGGCAGGCGACGCCAGCCACAGCAGGTGCGCATCCGGATCGATGAAGCGGCGGATCAGCCATGCGCTGGCGAGGCGGTCCACCCATGGACGACAACGGGTAGCCCACGTCCGGCCGAGGTACAGGCCAAGCGGCAGTTGGGGAATCGTGCCGGCGACGGCATGAGGTTCATCTGGAGACAAGGCCCAGCCTGCCTGCTGCTCCAGATCCTGCAAAGCCGCCTCGGCCTGGCGCCGGGCCTCGCCGGGGAAGAAATCAATTTCAGCGAGGCCCGCGAAGGTCTTGCGTAGCTTGCGTGCCTGCTTGAGGGTGTCGGCCGCGGTCTCGGCAGCAAGTCCTGCATGCGCCTTGCTGATGTCGGCGAGCAACACCGCATAGTCCTCACGGCGGTCAAACAGGCTGACGAAGGCGGCGCCATCCGGCTCTTCGACACGCAGGACAAACACCGTGCCGCCGGCACCCAGGATGTCGGCGGCCACGGCATCGAGCGTATTGCGGCAGGCTTCCCGTTCAGGCATCAGATACACGCCGTCACGCAGGACGGCGGCCCCTGATGCCTTGAGCGCCCGCCAAGCCCGCATACGGGCCGTGGCGTTTTCGGTGGGAAGACTGGTGATGAGCGAGAGCCATTGAGTCATGTTGTCTACGCTACATCTTCGTTGATGTTGTTACAACTAAATTTTGATGAGCGATGCAGCGGCACAGGAAGGAAGGATAGGGATGGCTACACTGCACTTTTCGCTGCATGTATCCCTGCATGACTTATTGACGAATTTTTGTTTTGGTCATAAAATTCGCCATAATAATTTTTCATAATTCTGGTGATTCTTGTGAATAAATCTGAAGGGGTGGGCGAATGCAAGGATCTGGAAGATGATCTCGCCAATTTGGCAAGACTCGCTGCCGCGGACTCTTATGAAGACACACGACTGCTGTTGGCGAAATTGGTTCGTAAGTACCGGCAAGGTCGCCCTGAGTTGGCTTCAAGCCTGGATCAGTCGCTAAAGACAACACAAACCCGATCGGCTGGGAGTTCTGTGCTTCGACGCGGAGTGTCGGTGAGCGATGACCGGGAGATCCTGCTGCCTGTTGACGGAGATTCCCGTCTGCCGCTGATTCGTGTATTCGATGACCGAGAGGGATTGGCAGCACCCATTCTTCCCGTAGGGGTAGGCGATGCGATCAGAGCGATCATCCATGAACGTCAGGAGTCAGAGCGCTTGGCTGCACGGGGTATTAGCCCCACTCGATCGGCCATCCTGGTCGGTCCGCCTGGCGTGGGGAAAACCCTGTCTGCCCGCTGGATTGCGCAGTCGCTCGGAAAGCCGCTGTGGGTCCTTGATCTGACGGCGGTGATGAGCAGCCTTCTGGGAAAGACCGGAAACAATCTGCGCATGGCGCTTGATCATGCCAAGAAGCATGCGGCGGTCCTTTTGCTCGACGAAATTGATGCCATCGCGAAGCGTCGGAGTGACGAATCGGATATCGGTGAGCTCAAGCGTTTGGTTACCGTCATGCTTCAGGAGGTTGATCAGTGGCCGGACAGCGGCCTGCTGCTTGCTGCCACCAACCACCCGGAATTGGTGGATCCCGCGCTGTGGCGTCGTTTTGACTTGGTCGTGAAATTCGATGCACCAGATGCGAAATCAATCGCCGTCGCGATCGAGCGTTTTCTGGGCGAAGACCGGGGGCTCTTCCAGCCCTGGATCGATGTACTGGCTGCAGGCTTTCAGGGGCAATCGCTCTCCGATGTGGAGCGAAGCATCAATGCGCTTCGGCGTGGCTATACGCTTGAAGTCGCCCCCGTCGAGAGGTTGATCTCGTCAGTGCTGGGGCAAAACCAGGAAATGCTCAGTAAGGCTGAACGGTTGCATTTGGCCATTGAACTCGCCAAAGCTGGACAGCATACCCATGTTCAGATAAGCCAGATGACGGGTGTTGCCCGCGATACGATTCGCAAGCATGCGGGGCCGTCGCCTCGTAAAGGAAGGGGGCTCAAGTAAATGACCACGCGATACCTGATTGGCCGGGCAGAGTTGCTGACGTACCCCATTGAGGCACCCAAGAAGGCCCCAAGCAACAAGGCCCACCCTTACACGCTTGGTGAGGCGAAGCAGGTCATCGTCCCTCAGATCGAAGCTGCCAATGTGCTGTTTCAAGAGCTTCCGGGCAAGGCGTGCGTTGATGATCTAGCCGTCGCGCGGCTGGTCTTGCATCCCGCCTATTTAGCGAAGTCGTTTTTCCCCAAGCAGCTCTTCGATCAGGTGGGGCTCACGTCAGTGGGGTCGCGGACTCGCCGCATCAAACCACGACGGCAGGTGCTAAAGAAGGCACCAGCCGAGGCCGACACCACAGAGATATTCGTTGCAGGAACGCGCTCTGCCCTCAAGAAGTTCCCGGCCTTCGCCCGTAGCCTGAATGAGCAGATGCCGGTTGGGGAGCAGTTCGCCCAGCTCGAAAGCTTTGCCGCAATGACTGCCGCCGACCGGCTTCAGCTTGAGGGCACAGAACTTGGGCACGTCTTCGAGGTCGGCCTTCACCTGCCGCCGGACGGTGACGCAGGCTACGTCCGGTCACTCTTTGCTGACTACGCCAAGGACTGTGGATTTCTCGTCAACGGGGAGTTTGGGTTCGAGGCTGGTAGGCTGCTGTTTATTGCCGTGGAGGGCGACGCGACAGCGCTTGAACGCTTGGCTCAATTTACACTGGCTCGGGTGATTCGACCGATGCCGCACCTGCGAGCCGCGCGCCCCGTCACAAGGAGCCAGCCGCTCTCAGTGCCGTTTTCTCTGCCAAGCGCCGAGCCGCTTTCACGGGAACCCAAGGTTGCCGTGTTGGACGGAGGATTGCCCGTTGAGCACGTTCTCGGTCGATATGTTCGTCGCTATTTTCTTGCTGACGAGCATGCACTGGATGTGCCCTCATACTTGGAGCACGGTCTCGGTGTCACCTCAGCACTCCTTTTCGGTCCAATTGAACCCGAAGAGGTTGCGGCGCGTCCGTATGCCCCCGTTGACCACCACCGAGTGCTCGATGCCAAAGTGGAGGGCGAGGATCCCTACGAGTTGTATCGAACACTTGGACATGTGGAAACGGTTCTGCTGTCTCGTCAGTATCAGTTTGTGAACCTGAGCCTGGGGCCGGATCTGCCCGTCGAGGATCAAGATGTCCATGCGTGGACCGCTGTCATCGACAGCATCTTGAGTGACGGGGAAACCTTGATGACGGTGGCGGTCGGCAACAACGGGGAGCGCGACGAGGCCTTGGGGTTCAATCGGATTCAGGTGCCCGCAGATAGCGTCAATGCCTTGTCGGTTGGCGCGGCGGATCGTTCGGGCGCCGAATGGAAGAAGGCCGCATACAGCGCGATGGGGCCAGGCCGGAGTCCGGGACGACGCAAGCCTGATGTCGTTGCTTTCGGCGGTGCCCCGAAAGAGTATTTCCATGTCGCAGCACCCGGACTGAAACCGAACGTGGCGGCGACACTCGGAACGAGCTTTGCAGCGCCACTGGCATTGCGGTCCGCCGTGGGCATCCGAGCCATCCTGGGTGATCCCGTCCATCCTCTGACGATCAAGGCCCTTCTCGTACATGGTTGCGATAGTGCGGACGATCACGATGTGCGGCAGGTTGGATGGGGGCGTGTTCCGTCCGACATGAATCGACTCATTACTTGTGGAGAGGGTGAGGCTCGGATCATTTATCAGGGGGAGCTGAGGGCTGGGAAGTTCCTCCGTGCCCCCATTCCGCTGCCTGAGTTTCAGCTAGAAGGAAAGGTACGCATTCGGGCAACCTTTTGCTACGCGAGCCCGGTTGATCCTCAGGACGCCGGCGCTTACACCAAGGCTGGGCTGGGAATCACTTTTAGGCCGAACCGTACAAAGCAGGCAGCCGGCAAGAAAAACGCCGCGTCGAAGACATTCTTTCCTAAAGCAGTGTTCAGGACGGAGGAGGAGTTACGTTCGGATCTCGGGAAGTGGGAGACTGTTCTCCATGCGGAAAATGGCTGCTTGGGTAGTAGCCTTCTGGAGCCCGTCTTTGATGTGCATTACAACGCTCGTGAAGCGGGTGGTGCAGCGTCGGGGGCTCCCTCTATCCGCTACGCGCTTGTTGTCACCGTATCTGCACCGAAACATCCTGAGCTGCATCAAGATATCTTGAAGGCCCATGCGGTCTTGCAGGCACTTGAGCCTCAAGTGTCGCTGCCGCTGCGAACCTAAAGAGGGGGTGATTTCTGTGAGGCATGCATATTCACGGGTTACTGCCCCTGGAAGCAGTCTCGGCTCGCGTCGTAGATGCTCACCTATGAGTAAGGTCGGATACCCCGGAGTTCACTTTGCGTACCCGTACGGGCAACCCACAAGACGGCCTCGACGAAAAGCCGGTTGTCCGCTGCGGTATGCCCCGGATCGCTCGCCTTGCCCGGCAGCCATCCTGCAATCCGCTCATATTGATCGTCACGCAAGCACACACGCACCATCCTGAGTCTGCCCAAAAGTCAGAATAGGACCACAAGTGACGCCGGGTGAACAGCCCCCTGCGCAACTGGCTGAACGTAAACGACTTTCTGGGCTGGTCAGGAGAGCATCATTTCTCGGGGGGGATTGTCAACAGACCCTACTATGTGCATGAATATGTCTGCGTCACGCAAACACCCCTGCCCGCGACCGCGCGAGCAACCCGGAGAGCAGCTTTTGTCCAGTCATCGTCTCCACGAAATCAGCGGGAGTCGCTCCCCCAAGGGCGGGGACAGGCTGAGTAAGCCACTCTCCCACCCATTGAGCTGCATCGAAACCGATCGCGTCGCCTGATTCCTCCACCATAACCGCGACCTGGCCGATCAGGCACTCCAGACCGACTACACGCTCAGCTTGCTCGGTAGTGAGCATTGCGCCTTGACGGCTCTTGCGTCGGACTGATGCACTAGGCAGATTGAGTATGCTCAGTAAGTGTCCCTGCAAAATATGCATACTGTCTGCGAGTTCCTTGAGGTGGGACGCAGGGATTCGCTTGCGGATGAGCCTCACGCGCTCCGCCGGCGACGCCAGATAGAGGCTTTTCGCTTGCATCACAATGGCTGCTTCCACGGTTGTCTCCGCTGCTGAGATATCACCATTCTACTGTCGCAGTCGCACACGGTGGCGCGCTCTGGCCTCATGCGAAGGCTACATGGTTTGGAAACTATCGTCCGCTCCGGCCCCTTGCATTCTCATGGCATCTCGTCTGATGTACATCAGTCTTCAGGGGCACAGATCATGTGAAGGCCCGAAAGTGACTTCAAGAAAATGCTATCCGGACTGCATCCCGTGCGGGCAAGGTGTAACGCCTGCATTTCATGCATCCGAGGGCCGAGACAATCTGCTTCATACGTGTCACCGATCATCAATATCTCGTCCGGCTTCACTTGCAAGGCCTCGCAAGCGGCCTGGAAAATGATGGGGCTAGGCTTGATAGTCTAGTTCAAAGCTCCATACGTACGCATCCATTTCAAAGGGGAGTAAGGCGCGTAGTGGGGCTGAATAGGGCTGAGCCAGATTGCTGCAGATCCCGAGAGTGAAACCGTTCGCACGCAGTTGAGCAAGCGTCTCTGCTGCCTCCGGGAAGAGACGCATGCTCATGAGTTCTGTTACAAGGCCCTCGAAAACTCCAGCTTCCTGAGCTTGAGTTTGCGTAACACCTAGCCAATCGGCGGTTTCCTGGATAGCCCAGTCTCGCGCTATCACGGTGGTCGCGTAGTCGGCGTGAGTCTGGCGGGTCTTGGTATCGTTATTTGTCAAGGTAGTTGTCCGGTGACTCAAGCAGCTTTCTTTAGTTTTCTATCCTCTTGTCTTACCGGATTGAGCCACACGGTGGCGGGGCGATCCCAGTTCCGGGTGGTGCCGCGCCAGCGCCCTGGATTGGCTGCTTTGGCCTTTTCGTAGAGCGCCTTGCGCGCCACCAGGACAGCGATGTCGGCCCCTTCGTGACGCTGAGCCGGCGTGACGAATTTGAGCGCAGAGTGGCGGTGCTCGGTGTTGTACCAGCGCACGAACTTCAGCACCCACGCCCGCACGGCTTCCAGCGTCTTGAAGCCCTTCCCCGGATAGCCGGGGTGGTATTTGAGGGTGCGGAAGAAGGCTTCGGCCTGGGCGTTGTCGTCAGAGACGCCAGGGCGGCTGAACGAAGGCGCAATGCCGAGCTTCTGCAAGGTCGTCAGCATCGTGGCCCCCTTCATCGGGCTGCCGTTGTCCGAATGCAGCACCAGCGGCGCGAGGCTCCGGCCCTCGGCCAGACTTGCCTTGCGGATGACTTGGGAGGCGTGCTCGGCGCTCTCTTCGTCATGGACTTCCCAGCCCACCACCTTGCGCGAGAACAGATCGAGCATCAGGTACAGGTAGTAGTAGGTGCCGGCAACGGGCCCCGGCAGCCAGGTGATATCCCACACCCAGACCTGCCCCGGGCCGCGGGCCGAGTGACGTCGGGGCTCGCTCGTGCTGGGCGCTCTCGCACGACCCCGGTGATGTTGCAGATTATGGGCCTTGAGAACCCGGTAGAAGCTCGATTCGCTGGCCAGGTACTCGCCGCGATCGGCCAGCGTCGGCACGATTTGCGAGGGCGGCAGGCTGGCGAATTCGGGCTGGCTGGCAATCGCCACGAGGCGCTGCCGCTCGGCTTCGGACAAGGCATTGGCCGGTGTCGGCCGGATGGCCGCGGGGCGCGCATCGCCTTTGACCTCGCCGTTCAGGCCGGTCCAGCGCCGGTAGGTGCGCGTGCACAAGCGCAGTTCGGCACAGGCCCGGAACAATCGGGCCCCCTTCTTCACGGCTTCATCGATCAACGTTACGGCGTCGCAGCGATCTTGGGTGCTGATCATTCGGCCTCGTCCTCCCCCCAGATCGCTGCCGCTTTTTTTCTTAAAATCAGCAGCGCCGCCGTTTCGGCCAGGGCGCGGTCCTTGCGTCCCAGATCTCGCTCCAGCTCGCGGATACGCTGCCGATCCACTTTCGCCTCACAGAGCTCACGCCAAGCCCGAACCTGCTCTGGAAACAAGCCACGAGCGCGGCAATATTCGCCCAACTCCGCTTCGGACAGAGACGCCGTTTCGAGGACCACCGCGAACTTCGCGGCCCCGGTCCATTGCTCTGCAGCCCGGCCATCTCCCGGCGCGGCGACACCGGCCTGCAGCGCACTGCGCCGCCACGCGTACAACGTCGCCTCGGTCACATTGAATTCCCTCGCCAGGACCGACACCGTCTCGTTCCCCGGCGCCATCATTCGCGCCAACACTTTCTGCTTCAGTTCCTTCGGATATCTCACGTCGTCCTCTTGTTTGCCCCCAGCTTGCAAGCCTGAACTCTAAATCAGGCAAAAGGGACAACTATCCTGACGCAGGGGGGTATCGGCAAGCGACAAAAGCTTGGCGTAGGGACGTCGCCGCTCCGCAATCTCCGCAAGAGTGCCAAATGCGTCGAACAAAATGGCCTTGATCATTGCTATCTCGTGCGATGGTCAGAACTTGGGACAATAGGGGTAAGCGCATTCCACTGCCTACCTCGGGCGGGGCAAACCGCCGTCGTCATCGCGACCTTGCCAGATCAGGGCAGTCCCCGGTACTGCTAAGTTGTTTCCGACACGCGTTTGAATATTTGGACGGTGTAGTGGGACTCATCAAGCTGCTCTTCCCCCAAACTGAAATGGAGCGTCCGTCCATCGGTCAGTTTGAAGAGCATGCTTACCGAATTATTCGGCAACGAACAAACGCTGTCTAGGGCGTCCAACTGAAAGAAATCCGAGCCATTCACATCGCCCGGTGAAAGCAGGAAAACACGTTTCAAAACGCCAGCGCCGGAAATGCCCACGTGATCGCGTAGCACGTTGATGTTGGATGTCATTCTATGGGTGACAAAGTCACCATCCTCCGTTTGGGATGCGATCTCCAGCATGAAGAAAGGCGCATCGACCCCGAGCTCTACCCAATTCCAAAGGCTGACGTTGGGATCGTACTGTACGGGAAAGATTGCCGAGCGATGAGTTTGGAACATGAGAAGTAAATCTACGTGAAAAATGTAGATTATATTCCGTGGATTGATAGTCTCGCCACCGGCATTGTTTGTTGGTGGCTAAACCCTTTGATGACCTTCGCGCTGAACTTGCCAACGAGATCAAACAGTCGCGTCGGCGGCTTGGGTTGACTCAAGAGGCCTTGGCTTTGCAGGCAGAGGTGGATCGGACCTATGTCTCCCAGTTGGAAAGGGGGATCGCCAATCCTTCGATTCTGATTCTTCATCGAATATCCACAGTGCTAGGCACCGACTTGTCGATAAGCCTGCGCGGGACTAGTGATGTGTAAAGCCCCCACCACCTTAACTTCACCAAAAACTTAAACTCTTTAGTTGCCCTGACAGGGTGCCGGCAGATCTCAAACGAGGCTCTGGGGCTAGGCAGGTCGGTGAGGATGTTCTTGAATGCGCATCATGCCGGATTGCGTGATCACGCAATCCGGGCTACTTGAGTGCGTTGTCGGACAGGCTGATCACCAGTAACGGAGTCTCCATGTCGGATTTGGAAAGACTGCTTCCGCATCAGAGTGGCATGATTTGGGGATTGTCGGCATCGATGCGAAGGTAACTTTCTCCCCCCACAGCAAGAGTAACGCGGTACTGAGTGCAGTGGCTAAGGATGTTCTCGAGGCGGAATCAAGCCTGCTCTACTCGCTTGCCTTTCTCGCTCAGACGAAAGGCTCCTTCAGAGAGGCCGTCACGAAAGTGACCGAGAGCGAGGTGTTTACCTATGGAATGGCCGACCGGCGGATAGGCGGTATCAAGATCGAAACGCCAGAGGGCAACGCGTATCCAGTCTATCCCGCTGCCCTGTCAGCGAACCTCCCCGAACCGTTCAAGAGTGAGCCCGACAGCCTGTCAGGGGGTGTGGGGACCCGGCTCCATCACAAGTTTGTGGTTATTGATTTCGACAAGCCGACCGCCCGGGTCTACCTCGGTTCGTACAACTTCTCAAATCCGGCCGATCTGGCAAATGGTGAAAATCTGGTGGTCGGGTAATCCCCCCATTTTCATGGGCAGTCAGAAGTAGAGCTATGCGGCCATGGCGAGCCGCTGTTTTGGGGTGATACCGCCCAATGCCATGTTGGGGCGCTCGTGATTGTAGAGCCAGAGCCAGCGGG
>JAFLDU010000073.1:0-13577 GCA_017309145.1 Zoogloea sp.
GTACACCCAACCGTGGAGGTGTGGCGCATTGCGTTTTTTCCAGGCTTCCTGCACAATGGAGGTTTCGGCCACGTGAAATACCTGTTCGGCTGGTGCCGGTGCGGGTGGAGCACAAGCACATCGACGCGTCCGCCGAGGCGTTGCCCCGGCGCACCCCGCCGAAGGCCGGCGAGCTGATTCTCGAGGCGCGCAACGTGACCCGCAAGTTCGGCGGCCTGGTGGCCAACAACAACATGAGCCTGCAGGTGAAGGCGGGTGAGATCCTGGCCCTGATCGGCCCCAACGGCGCCGGCAAGAGCACCATGTTCAACCAGCTCTCCGGCGTGGACACACCCACCTCCGGCGAGGTGCTGTTCATGGGCCAGCCGGTGGCCGGCAAGGATTCCCGCGACATCGCCCGGATGGGCATGAGCCGCACCTTCCAGCACGTCAAGCTGCTGCCCACCATGAGCGTGCTCGAGAACGTGGCGATCGGCGCCCATCTGCGCGGCGACAAGGGCGTGATGGCGTCCGCCTGGCGCATGGACCGGGCCGAGGAGGCGCGCCTGCTCAAGGAGGCCGCCCGGCAGATCGAGCGGGTCGGGCTGGGTGAGTTCATGCATGCCGAGGCCGGCAGCCTGGCCCTGGGCCAGCAGCGCATCCTCGAGATCGCCCGCGCCCTGTGCGCCGACCCGTGCCTGCTGCTGCTCGACGAACCGGCAGCCGGCCTGCGTCACAAGGAGAAGCAGGCCCTCGGTGACCTGCTCCGCAAGCTGCGCAGCGAAGGCCTGGCCACGCTGATCGTCGAGCACGACATGGACTTTGTGATGAACCTGGTGGACCGGGTGGTGGTGATGGAATTCGGCCAGAAGATCGCCGAAGGCCTGCCCGACGAGATCCAGAAGGATCCGGCAGTGCTCGAAGCCTATCTGGGAGGGGTGGAGTAATGGCAAATCCGAACAATACCGTGCTGGAGATCCGCGGCCTCAGCGTCTCCTACGGCAAGGTCGAGGCCCTCAGCAACGCCAGCCTGACGGTGGGCGAGGGCCAGATCGTCACCGTGATCGGCCCCAACGGCGCCGGCAAGACCACCATGCTGTCGGCCATCATGGGGGTGCTCGAGTCGAAGGGCCAGGTGGCTTTCGACGGCAGCGTCGAGGTGGTGCCCGAGGTGGAGCGCATGGTCGCCCGGGGGATGAACCTGGTGCCCGAGAAGCGCGAGCTGTTCAGCGAGATGAGTGTGGAGGACAACCTCCTGCTCGGCGCCTTCCAGCGCTACCGCAGCGGCCTGCGTGACCATGCCAACACCATGGAAGAGATCTACGCCCTGTTCCCGCGCCTCAAGGAGCGCCGCAGCCAGCTGGCCGGCACCCTGTCGGGCGGTGAACGGCAGATGCTGGCGGTGGGGCGGGCCCTGATGGCCAAGCCCAAGCTGCTGATGCTGGACGAGCCCAGCCTGGGCCTGGCGCCGCTGATCGTGCGGGAGATCTTCCGCATCATCGCCGAGCTGCGCCGCCGTGGCGTGTCCATCCTGCTGGTCGAGCAGAACGCCCGCGCCGCCCTGCAGGTGGCCGACTACGCCTACGTGCTGGAAACCGGCCAGATCGCCATGCACGGCCCCGCCCACCAACTGGCCGACGACCCCCGCGTGATCGAGGCCTATCTGGGACTCGGCGGCAAGCATCAGGCCATGCTGGCCACCTGAGCGCCCCAAGGAGACACACGAATGGAAGCCCTGCGCATCATGATCGACGAACATCAGTCCCTGGCGGCCATCCTGCACGCCATCCGGCTGATGCTCCGGGACATCGGTTCCGGCACCCTGCAGCCCGACATGGGCCTGCTGCGCGCCATGGTCCATTACCTGGACGCCTATCCCGAGAAGCGCCACCACCCCAAGGAAGATCAGTTCATCTTCGCCCTGCTCAAGCAGCGTACCGCCGAAGGCGCCGAGGCCGTGGCTCGTCTGGAGGAGGAGCACACCCACGGCAACGACCGCATCAAGGCCCTGGAAGTGGCCGTGCAGAATTATGCCGACGGCGCCCCGGGCGGTTTCCAGGGTTTCGTGGATGCCTTCGAGGCCTTTGCAGCCTTCTATCGCGACCACATGATGCGCGAGGAGCGGGAGATCCTGCCGCTGGTGCACAAGCATTTCACCGCCGAGGACTGGGCCGTGGCGAACGCGGGCTTTGCCGGCTCGGTGGACCCCATGAGTGGCACGCGCACCCCCTCGGAGCCCGAGGATTTTGCAAAAATCTTCTCGCGCCTGGTCGCTGCCGCGCCGGAGCCCATCGGCCTGGGGGCGGGCCCCTACAAGGAGGGCTGAGCCCGGCGCTGCCGGACGGCCCTCGGAGCAGGTATCATGCCCGGGGCCGCCGGTGGCGTGCCCGGCCGAGTCGAGTCTTCAGGGCATCCAAGAGTCACCCCGATATGTCGCGCGAAAAAAAGAACAGCCGTTTCCTTCCGACCAGCGAAGACTTCCGCTACGAGGAGTTTCCCTTCTACTGGCTGGCGCGGGCCCATGCCATCTACACCCAGCAGATGGAGCAGATCCTCAAGAAGCTGGGCACCGATGTGCCGACCCGGCGGGTCCTGCTGCTGCTCAAGAATCACGGTACGCTCAGCGTGTCGGAGATCTCCACCCATGCCATCATCAAGCTGTCCACCATCACCCGCATCGTGCAGCGCATGCGTGATGAAGGGCTGGTGCAGACGGCCACCAACCCGGATGACGCACGGATCACCGACGTGTCCATGACGCCGAAGGGTGAGAGCCTGCTCACCGACATCCAGCAGGCCACCAGCAAGATCTTCGTGCGGGGCTACGCGGGTTTCAGCGAAGCCCGCCTGATGCGCATCAGCCAGGACCTTGAGCAGATCTTCAACAACCTGGCCGATCACTGAGCCCCGCGGGACCGCTCAGGCCCCGAAGTAGCGGTCCGGCCGGTGGTTGATGGCGATCACCAGATTGAGGGCCGCCGCCGCCAGCACCGACAGGGCCACTTGGCCCGCCGACACGGCCACCAGGCCGATCGCCAGCACCACGCAATCCCCCAGCATCTGCACCGTGCCGGCGCGCCACCCCTTCACCTTCTGCAGGTAGATCGCCAGCACCCCCAGCCCGCCCAGGCTGGCCCCGTGGCGGATCAGGATCAGGATGCCGATGCCCGCCAGCAGGCCGGCCATCACCGCCGCGAACAGCGGGTCGATCCGCTCGAAGGCGATCAGGCCCGGCAACATCTCCGTATACACCGCCAGCACGGCCACCGCGCAGAAGGTCTTCACTGTGAACGCACGGCCCAGGGCCCGGTATGCAAAGACGTAAAAGGGCAGGTTGAGCACGAACAACACCGGTCCCAGCCGCCAGCCGGCCAGGTAATGGAGCAGGAAGGCCAGCCCCGCCGTGCCGCCCAGGAGCAGACGGCTCTCGCGGAACATCAGGATGGCCAGGGCCATGAACAGGCAGCCGGTGAGGATGCCCTGGATGTCTTCCAGGAGGCTGTGGCGGGGGGGCGGGGCGTCGGAGGCCATGGGAATCAGGGCTGGGGCCGGAGGGCGTCAATGATAACCGTCGCGCCCGACGATTTTATTGATCTGCGTGTGTAAGAACCCGTTGCCTGCTCCGACTAAGGATCAGCACCTGCGATTTGCGGCACCTTCCCGGCGCCGCCAGGGCTGACCCTCAATCCCCAACAGCAAGGAGTTCCAGCATGAAGAAGACCACCTCCCTGAGCGCCGCCCTGGCCTCCACCCTGATGCTCGCCAGCCTGGCCCATGCGGCCGACAATCCTTTTGCCGCCAAGCCCCTCGACAGCGGCTACCAGCTTGCCCAGGCCGACACCAAGGCCAAGGATGGCAAGTGTGGTGAAGGCAAGTGTTCCGCCGCCAAGAAGAAGATGTCCAAGAAGGCTGACGGCAGTTGTGCCGCCGACAAGGCCGGTCATGGCAAATGCAGCGGCGACAAGATGAAGGAAGCCAGCTGCGCCGGCGACAAGAAGGCCGACGGCAAGTGCGCGGCTGACAAGAAGTGAGCTCCCGCCTGCCCTCCGGCGCCGGCCTTGGTTTCCGTCGCGAGCTGCTGCCCGCGATGGAGGCGGGGGTGCCCGACAGCGTGGCCTTCTTCGAGCTGGCCCCGGAGAACTGGGCCGGCACCGGCGGGCGGCAGGCCCGCCAGTTGCGGGCCTACACTGAGCGCTATCCTTTCGTCTGCCATGGTCTGTCCCTGTCTTTGGGCGGCATGCGGCCCCTGGACACCGACCTGCTGCAGCGCATTCGGCATTTCATGGACAGCCACGGCATCGCCCTCTACACCGAGCACCTCTCCTGGAGTGACGACGGCCGGCCGCTCTATGACCTGCTGCCACTGCCCTGGACCTGGGAGGCGGTACGTTGGACCGCCGCCCGCATCCGCCAGGCCCAGGACGTGCTGGGCATGCGCATCGGCATCGAGAATGCCTCCTGCTACCTGGTGCCGCCGGGGGCCGAGATGGACGAGGCCGGCTTCATCCGCGCGGTGATCGAGGAGGCCGACTGCATGCTCCACCTGGACGTGAACAACATCGTGGTGAACAGCGCCAATTTCGGCTTCGACGCGCTGGCCTTCCTGCGCGCCCTGCCCCTGGAGCGGACCTGCTACATCCACGTGGCAGGGCATCACGTGGAAGAGGACGGCTGGCGGCTCGACACCCATGGCGCGCCGGTCATCGACCCGGTGTGGGACCTGCTGGCCCAGGCCTACCGGCACTGCGGGCCGGTGCCCACCTGCCTGGAGCGGGATACCGAGTTTCCCACCCTGGAGGAACTCGGCCGCGAGGTGGCCCGCATCGCCGCGCTGCAGCGTGCGGCGGCCCGTTTGCTGGAGCCTGTGGCATGAGCGTGCCTGGCCTGCATGACTTCCAGCGCAGCTTTGGGCAGCGCATTCGCAGCGGGGGGCGCACACCCCGGCCCGCCGGCGTACCTGCTGCGGCCATGGCGCGCTACGAGGGCCTGCTCTTCGCCAACCTGCGCGGCTTCCTGGATCGCTGCTTCCCGGTCGGCCGGGCCTGCCTCGGCGAGGCGCGCTGGGCGCGCCTGTGCCGGGCCTTCTTCCGCGACGGGGCCTGTGAGTCGCCCTGGTTCCGCGACATCCCCCGGGCCTTCGTGGCCTATCTGGAGGCCGGCGACACCCCTCCGCTGCCGCGTTGGTTTGCCGCCCTGGCGCACTATGAATGGGCCGAGCTGGCGGTGGAGTTGATGGACGGGGAAGGCGCCCCGGTCGACCCCGACGGGGACCTCCTCGAAGGTATCCCGGAGCTCAATCCGGCCCTGCTGTCCCTGGCCTTCGACTGGCCGGTGCAGCACATCGGCCCCGACTACAGGCCGCGCCGCCCGCAGCCCGTCCGCCTGCTGGTGTATCGCGATGCCACCGATGCGGTGTGCTTCGTCGAACTCAGCCCTGCCACCGCGACCCTCCTCGCCCTGCTGGAGCCGGCCGGCCGGCGGGGTCGGGAGGCCCTTGCCGCTCTGGCCGGGCAGATGGGGCGGGAGGCGGATGCCGCCTTTCTCGAATTCGGTCGTCAGGCCCTGGCCGACCTGCGTCGCCTCGGCATCATCCTGGGAGTCCAAGCATGAACACCACCTCCGTTCCGCTGCTTTCTGCATTCCTGGCCCTGCTGCGCGCAGGTCTTCGTGGCCTCGATGGTGCGGGCCAGTGGGCCGCTCTGCTGGGCCTGCGCCTGGTGCTGGCCTGGGAGTTCTTCGAGTCCGGCCTGGAGAAGCTCCATGGCAGCAACTGGTTCGACGAGATCCAGGCGCGCTTCCCGTTTCCTTTTGATCAACTGCCGACCGACCTCAGCTGGCAGCTCGCCACGAGCTTCGAGCTGGCCGGCGGCATTGCCCTGCTGCTGGGCTTCGGCACCCGTTTCTTCGCCGTCTCGCTGGCCGTCCTGACGGTGGTGGCCACTGCCGCCGTGCATTGGCCGGAGGCCTGGAGCAGTCTGGCCGAGCTGGCGCGGGGCTATGCGATCAGCGACGAGGGCTTCGGCAACTTCAAGTTGCCGGTGATCTTTCTTGCTATGCTGCTGCCGCTGATCCTGCTCGGTCCCGGGCGCCTCAGCGTGGATGCGTGGATCCGCCAGCGCGTCCTGTTGACAGGAGCCTCCCGCCAACCATGACGGATACCCCCCAGGCCGAACTCATTTCCGGCTTCCGCCCGCAGATGCTCAAGTTCGCCCGCCTGCAGCTGCAGGACGACGCGGCTGCCGAAGATGTGGTGCAGGAGGCCATGGAGTCCGCGCTGAGGGGCGTCGACCGCTTCGGTGGCCGCTCCGCCCTCAAGACCTGGCTGTTCACCATCGTCCGTCACAAGGTCATCGATGCCCTGCGGGAGCGCGGCCGCAGCGCGCAGGTCAGCACGCTCGAACGCGACGAGGCCGACATGGATGAAGCCTTCGAGGCCTTGTTTCGCGAGAACGGCCACTGGAGCCCGGCCGGCCGGCCGCGGGCCTGGGGCGATCCGGAAGAGGCCCTGGAACAGCGCCAGTTCTGGCAGGTGTTCGAGACCTGCCTCGAGTTGCTGCCGGCGCGCACCGCCCGGGTCTTCATGATGCGGGAGTTTCTGGGCCTGGAGACCGACGAAATCTGCACCACCCTGCAGCTGAGCATCAGCAACTGCAACGTGATCCTGCACCGGGCGCGGGCGGGCCTGCGCCAGTGCCTCAGCACCGGCTGGTTCGCCGGGGAGGGGGCGCCATGCTGAAATGCCGGCAGGCTACCCGCCTCATGTCCGAGGGCCTGGATCGGCCCCTCAGCCTGATCGAGCGTCTCCGTCTGCGCTTCCATCTGGTCTTCTGCCGGGGCTGCCGGGCCTTCAAGCGCCAGACCGCCTTCCTGCGCCGGGCCAGCCGGGCCTTTGTCCGCCTTTCCGACGACGATACGCCCTGAACTGCACGCTGCCCCTTCAGCTGACCCTTCAGATTTCCCGCGAATGACCGTCACAACAGCGGGTTAGGCTCATGCATCGGCCATGCTGTCGCCATAGGGCGCGCCGATGGGTCCATCCTGTGCGGCAAATGTGCTTTGCTGCATTGCAGCAGCGGGACTATCCTGTGGCCTGTGGTACACCAATCTGAAGCGAGAGTCAGCGTGAGTGAAATCGATCTGAAACGGTTCTTCCTCGAACAGGTACGTCTTTTCGAGCACTTCCCGGCCGACAAGGTCGAGGAGATCGTCAGCCAGGGGCAGCTCGCCACCTATGAGGGCAACGAGGCCATCCTGGAAACCGGCGACGACAGCAAGTACATCGGCGTGCTGATCACCGGCCATGCGGAAATCTCGGTCACCGACAACACCGGTACCCGCTCGGTGCTGTCCCAGCTGGCCCCGGGCGACGTGTTCGGGGTGATGTCGATCCTCACCGGCGACAAGCTGGCCGCCGACGTGATCGCCGGCAACCGCTGCTACGTGCTGTTGATCCCCCAGGCGGTCTTCAACACCCACATCCTGACCAATCCCAAGGCGGTGGCCTATCTGTCGCGCCTGCTGCTCGACCGCATGCGCAGCATGTCCCTGGACATCGTCAGCGGGCAGACACCGGGTGCGGCCAGGTCCGACGACCCCTATGCCCTGTCCCTGATCAACGGTACGCCGGGCAAGGTGCTGGCCCTCAACGTCGGCATCAGCCAGATCCATTTCGGGATCTATGACACCAAGGACCTCGGCGCCGACGTCCACGGCATCATCGACAACTCCGACCCGGCCGTGTCCTGTGTGACGGTCAATGTCGGTACCCAGACCAAGACCCAGGTGCGCGAGCCCTTCCCCCTTGCCGAGCTGTTCCGGGTGATGGGCGAGGCCACGCACCTGCTTGGCGATGCCTTCACCTTCCATCCCGAGGACGTGGTCGCGGTCGGCCACCGGGTGGTTCATGGCGGCAGCAAGTTCTCCAGCGCGGTGGTGATCACCCCCAACGTGATCACCGACATCGAGGCCCTGTCGGTCTTCGCGCCGCTGCACAACCCGGTGAATGTGGAAGGCATCCGCATGGCCATGCAGCAGCTGCCTGGCGTGCCCCACGTGGCGGTGTTCGACACCGCCTTCCACCAGACCCTGCCGCCCTACGCCTACCTCTACGGCCTGCCCTACGACCTGTACAAGCAGGAGGGGATCCGCCGCTACGGCTTCCATGGCACCTCCCACCGCTACGTGTCGCTCAAGTCGGCCGAGGTGGTGCAGCGCCCCTTGGGCGAACTGGAGATCATCTCCTGCCACCTGGGCATCGGCGCCTCTGTGTGTGCCATCGACCATGGCCGTTCGGTGGATACCTCGATGGGCATGACGCCCACCGATGGTCTGATCATGCCCAGCCGTTCCGGCAGCATCGACCCGGCGGTGATGATCCACCTGATGGAGCATCACAAGATGTCGCCGGAGGCGCTGTCCCGCCTCATCAACACGGGCAGCGGCCTGAAGGGCATTTCCGGCATCTCCAGCAACATCCACGACATCGAGACCGCCGCCAGCAACGGCCATCACCGGGCCCTGCTGGCCCACAAGGCCTTCTGCTACCAGGTGCGCAAGAACATCGGCGCCTACGTGGCGGCCATGGGCGGCATCGACGTGCTGGCCTTCACCGGCGAAGTGGGCGAATCCAGCGCCACCGTGCGCAGCCTGGCCTGCCAGGGCCTCGGCTACATGGGCATCAAGCTGGACGAGGAAAAGAACCGCAACCTGGGCAACTTCGGCGCCCATGCCGTGATCTCGGCGGATGACTCGCCGGTCACCATCCTGGTCATCAACAACGATGACGAACGCCTGGTGGCCTGGGAGACCGTGCGTGCCATCGAGCGCAACCAGCTGCTGCTCGAGGCCCGCGCCGAGGAGGCGCCGGCCATCCCCATCGAGATCTCGGCCCACCACGTGCACCTCTGCCAGGCCGACGTGGACAAGCTCTTCGGCGAAGGTCACCAGCTCACCCCCGAGCACGAGCTGTCCCAGCCGGGCCAGTTCGCCTGTGCCGAGAAAGTTCACCTGGTCGGCCCCAAGGGGCGCATCGCCAATGTCCGGGTGCTGGGGCCGACCCGCAAGGAAACCCAGGTGGAGATCGCCATGACCGAGCAGTTCAAGGTCGGCATCCAGCCCCCCATCCGCGAGTCCGGCGACCTGACCAACACCCCGGGCATCACCCTGGAAGGCCCGGCTGGCAGCACGACCATCGAACGCGGTGTGATCTGCGCCCAGCGCCACATCCACATGACCCCCGAGGACGCGCGGCGTTTCCGGGTGCGCGACAAGTACGTGGTGCGGGTGCGCGTCGAGGGCGAGCGCGAGCTGATCTTCGGTGACGTGGTGGTGCGGGTCAGCCCGTCCTACCGCCTGGCCATGCACATCGATACGGATGAAGGCAACGCCGCCAACATCCGCACCGGCATGCAGGGCTACATCGAGGAAATCCAGAGCCGGGTCTGAGGAGGGCGGGGAGGGCATCCCCATCCGGCACCCCGGCAAGGGCGGCTTCGGCCGCCCTTTTTTGCGGCCGGGGCCGCCGCTTCAGTCCGGCAGCTCGCTCTCGCTGAAGCCCCACAGCCGGTAGGCCCAGAAGCTCTCGTCGGCGAAGATCCGGCGGCGCAGCTCCTGAGGGGGAAAGCCGGTAAGGCGCCGGGTCTGCCGGCACAGGTGAGACTGGTCGGCGAAGCCGGTGTTGCTGGCCACCTCGCTCCAGTTCACATTCCCTGAACGCCCGGCCACCACCGCGTCGAAGAAGGCCTGTTCGGAGCGTCCCAGCCCGCGCAACTCGCGCAGGGGTTGGCCGGTCCATTGCTTGATGCGGCGCTCGACCTGGCGCAGGCTGCGTCCGAGGCCGGAGGTGCCGGCCCGCAGCGCCAGGTTGTGGGACCAGTCCAGAAAGAGGCGGGTGGGCGAGTCGGCGTCCGGCCGGGCCTGCTGCCAGCGAGGCGTCAGGAAGGCATCCATGATCCGTGCCCGCGCATCATCGTCGGTGGCGCAGTCCACTTCCCGGCACATGGCCATCCAGGCCGGATCCATGACCTCGCTGGCGGGAACCACCCGGTTGATGAAGGCCCCGGGGTCGATGCCGGTCATCAGCGCCAGGGCATCCGGCATCAGCATCAGGATCATGGCGTGGATGGGGCCCGGGTTGCGGCTGATCACCGGGCGGGTGAACGGTCCGCAAAAGGTGATCCGGTCGGGCAGGGGCGTGCCGGGGCTGTCGGCCTGGGCGGGCAGGTGGGCGCGCAGCACCTCGGCCTCGCCGGTGAAGTACCAGACCAGGGAGCAGGCTGGCGTCGCCGGAAAGTGGTTGTAGCGCTCGTCATCGCGCAAGGGCACGCCACGGGTGTCCCGGCTCATCACCGCGCGCACGCAGGACGACAGGGCAGGGCGGGGCAGCCATAGCTGGGCGGTGGCGGCCGACATCGGTGCGGCGCCCGGTGGAGGAGGGGGCGGGTCGATCTTGAGCATGCCCAAGTATAAGAAAAGCCTACCGTTCCGGCATGCCCCGGCCGTGTCGTAATCGTTCAATACCCTCGCCCCGCAAGGCGGATAGGATTCGCTCCGACCGTTCCTTCCGGGCGGTCGGGATTCCGTTTTCGGGGACTGCAATGCATCCGGTCAGCTTGTTCAACGTGGGGAAGGTCTACCGCCTGGGGGCGGTCGAGGTGCCGGCCCTCAGCGATATCACCCTCGACATCCGGCGGGGGGTCTTCACCGTCATCTCGGGGCCTTCGGGCAGCGGCAAGACGACCCTGCTCAACCTCATCGGCTGCATCGACACGCCCGACCAGGGCGAAGTCAGGGTGGCCGGCCAGGCGGTGCAGGCCATGCCCGACGATGCACTGTCGGATTTCCGGGCCCGCCACATCGGCTTCATCTTCCAGAGCTTCAACCTGATCCCGGTGCTCACCGCCTACGAGAACATCGAGTATCCCTTGCGCCTCGCCAAGGTCGGCACCGCCGAAAGACGGCAGCGCGTGGAGGCCTTGCTCGAGGCGGTCGGGCTGGAGAGCCGCCGCAACAACCTGCCGGCCCAGCTGTCGGGGGGCCAGCGCCAGCGGGTGGCCATCGCCCGCGCCCTGGCCACCGCGCCGGGGCTGGTGCTGGCCGACGAGCCGACCGCCAACCTGGACAGCCAGACCGGGGCGGAGATCATCGCGCTGATGCGCCGCATGCAGCGGGAACAGGACGTCTCCTTCGTGTTCTCGTCCCATGATCCGCAGGTGCATGCCGAGGCCGATGATGTGATCTTCATCCGTGACGGGCGCATCGTCGGCCTGGAGCGCCAGCGCAATGGAGAAGCCGACGTGCCGGGAGGTCGCTCATGAACACCTGGTCGCTGGCCTGGCGCAACCTGCTGCGCAATCGCCGCCGCTCCCTCACCACCCTGCTGGCGATGGTGATCGGTCTGGTCGCCATCCTGATCTTCGGCGGCTATCGCTCGAACATCCTGTACGGCACCCAGACCGGCTTCGTGCAGCAGACCGGCCACCTGCAGATCCAGCGCAAGGGCTACTTCCTCGACGGAGGGGACAATCCCACCGCCTACGGCATCGCCGGCTACGAGGCCCTGCTGGCCCGCATCCGGCAAGACCCGGTGCTGGCGCAGATGCTGGTGATGGCCACCCCGACCCTGCAGCTGGGCGGTATCGCCGGCAATTTCTCGGCGGGGGTGTCGCGCTCGGTGATGGCCATCGGCCTGATCCCGGAGGATCGCAACCGGATGCTCGAATGGAACGACTTCGGGGTGATCAGCTATGCCCAGCCCCTGCCGCTGGTGGGGGCCCCCCAGGATGCGGTGCTGGTCGGCATGGGGGTGGCGCGCAAGCTGAAGCTGTGCGCGCTGCTCGATGCCTCCGACTGTGTGCCCGGCGGGGGGGCGAAGACGACCGAGGGGGCCGGCGTGCCTGACGATATCGCCGCCCTGTCGTCCCTGGAGGCAAGCGCCCGGACGCCCTCCGCCGAGAACCGCATCGAGATGCTGGCGGCCACCGCCAGAGGGGCTCCCAATGTGGCCAGCCTCAATGTGATCAAGGCCAGCAACATGGGCATCAAGGCCCTCGACGATGTGTACATGGCCATGCACCTGGTCCAGGCCCAGCGCCTCATCTACGGCGCCGCCACGCCGCAGGTCACGGCCATCCTGATCCAGCTGCAGCACACCGCGCAGATCCCCGCCGCCCGCCAGCGCCTGGAGGCGCTGCTCGCCGAGTCCGCGCAGGCCGGGCTGGAGGTGCTCGACTTCGAGACCCTCAACCCCATCTACCGGCAGACCAACGAGTTCATGGACTCCATGTTCGGCTTCATCGCCTTGCTGATCGGAGTGATCGTGCTGTTCACCATCGGCAACACCATGAGCACCGCGGTGGTCGAGCGTACCGCCGAGATCGGCACCCTGCGGGCGATGGGGCTGCGCCGCTCGGGCATCCGCCGGCTGTTCCTGTGCGAGGCCTTGCAACTCGGGTTGATCGGGGCCGCCTCCGGGGTGGTGGTAGCCCTCGGCGTGGCCTACGCGATCAACCATAGCGGCTGGTCATGGACCCCGCCGGGCTATGCCTACGCCTACCTGATCCTGGTGCGGGTGGGCGAAGACCTCCCGTTGCTCGCCGGCAGCGTCACCGGCATCATCGGGGTGACCCTGCTGTCCGCCTGGTGGCCCGCCCGCCGCGCGGCAAGGTCGATGATCGTCGATGCCCTGCGCCACGCCTGACCATGAAGATGATGATGCGCCTACGCCCTATGACCCGCCTGCTCGTGCTGGCCCTGGCCCTGGCCCTGGTGGCGCTGCCCGGCCAGGCGGCGTCCAGCCCGCAGGACATCCTGGTGGCCAGCGATGCCGTGCGCAACCCGGACTTTCCCTTCGGGCTCACCAACACCCTGGTCGAGTACCGCCAGGGCCGCCAGACCGAGAGCAGCACGCTGGCCATCTACTCCAAGGCCGACCCGGCAGGAGGACAGTTCCGCAGCCTGGTGCGCTACACCGCCCCGGCCCGTGATGCCAACAAGCTGATCCTGTTCAATGGCAAGGACCTGTGGTTCTACGATCCGTCCAGCAAGGCCAGCATCCGTCTGTCGCCCCAGCAGCGCCTGCTCGGACAGGCCTCCAACGGCGACGTGGTGACGGTCAATTTCGCGCGGGACTACCAGGCCGTGGCGGCGGTGGAGGAGGACACCCAGGACGGTGATCGGCAGACCCGGCGCTGCCACCGGCTCAGCCTGTCTGCGGCCAACCCGGACGCCACCTACCACCGTATCGACATGTGGGTGGATGTGGCCAACGCCCGTCCGGTCAAGGCCCGCTTCTACTCCGAGAGCGGCAAGCTGCTGAAGACCGCCTACTACCGCCGCTACCAGCCCATCTTCGGTGTGCAGCGGCCCACCGAGATGGTCATCATCGACGGCCTGGAGAGCGACTGGGTCACCGTCATGCGCTACTCCGACTGGACCCGCCGCGAGGTGCCGGAGGCCTGGTTGCAGCGCGATTACCTGCCGCGCTTCAAGCCCGAATGAGCGTCGCCGGTGCCTGGCCCGGTGTTGTCGCCGCCTTCCTTGCAGTGGCCTGCGCGGCCGGCCCGGCCCGGGCGGAGGCGGCGACGGATGCCGATGATGCC
>JAFLDU010000073.1:13587-20312 GCA_017309145.1 Zoogloea sp.
GGGCGGACTGGAGCGAATTACCGCCTGGCATCACCAAACCGGCATGGGCGACGGATGCCGATGATGCCGCGCTGAGCCTGGCCGACCTGCAGCCCGACGAGGTCGCGCAGGCCAGCGACTGGCGACGTTTCATCGAGGTCGGCCTGGGGGCGTCGGCCTTACGGGGGCGTGTCGCCATGCAGGACAGCCGGCGCCTGTCCCTGGATCTGCGCTACGAGCATGCGCTGGCGCCCGGCCTGCGCGTCTCCCTGGCCGACCGCCTGGACCTCGGCCAGCCCGCCCCGGGGGACGGCGAGCACGCCGTCAACACCCTCAAGGAGGCCTATGTCAGCGCGCAGCTGGCTGCGGACGCCATGGCCGACCTGGGGCGGATCAATGTGCGCAACGGCGTGGCGACAGGCTACAACCCGACCGATTACTTCCGTGAAGGGGCGGTGAGGGCGCCGATCTCGATCAACCCGGCCAGCCTGCGCGAGAACCGCCAGGGGAGCATCATGCTGCGAGCCCAGCGCCTGTGGGACGGCGGCTCGCTGACCGCCCTCTACGTGCCCGCCCTGGCGAGCCGGCCCAACCCGGAGGGGCTGGCCCTCGACGTCGGCGCGACCAATGCCCGGCATCGCGCCCTGCTGGCCCTCAGCCAGCGCATCGGCGGGCTGACGCCGCAGTTCCTGGTGCTGCATGAGGAGGCCCGGGCGACCCGCTTTGGCCTCAACCTGACCGGCCTGCTCAACGACGCCACGGTGGCTTATCTGGAGTGGTCGGGCGGGCGCAGCCCCACCCAGCTGGCCGACGCGCTGGAGGCGGTCGTGCCGCCCTGCGGCTGCAGCACCTGGCGCAACCGCGTCGCGGCCGGCCTGGGCTACACCACGGCCGACAAGCTCTCGCTGACGTTCGAGTTCCAGCACAACGGGGCCGGTCTCGACGGGGACGGCTGGAGCGCCCTGCGCCAGGGGCCGGTCGCCCTTTACGGCCAGTACCGGCAGGCCGTCCGGGTCAGCCAGGAGCTGCCTACCCGCCGCGCCCTGTTCGCCCAGGCCCTGTGGCAGGATGCCCTGATGCCCCGCCTGGACCTTGGGTTGATGCACAACCTCGACCTGGTGGACCGCAGCCGCCGCCTGTGGGCCGAGGCGCGCTACCACGTGGACAGCATGGAGTACGCCCTGCAGTGGGTGCTCCATCAGGGCGAGGCAGGCAGCGTGTACGGGGCGGTGCCGGAAGCCCGCGGCTGGCAGGTGCTGGCGAGGTATTACTTCTAGCGGCGGGTCGCTGCGGACGAAACAAAAAGGCCGGCTCCCTGGGGAACCGGCCTTCTTGCCTATCGGGTGGTGCTCATGGGCAGGATTGAACTGCCGACCTCTCCCTTACCAAGGGAGTGCTCTGCCACTGAGCTACATGAGCGGTATCCCGTAGTGTCCACACCGGATGGCAACCGGGGGACGGGAAACTGGAGCGGCAGAAGAGTCTCGAACTCTCGACCTCAACCTTGGCAAGGTTGCGCTCTACCAACTGAGCTACTGCCGCTTTGACTCGATCCGGACCAGCGTTTTGACTGCTTGCGCTGCGTCTGTCGAAGGCCGGCACTATACCCGAAAGTTGGGATTTGTACACCTGGCGATTGAAATTTTTCATCATCGGAAGGCATCGTGGGACGCTCGGGCCTTCCCCCATTCCGCGAAATTCCATTCAGATCAAAGCCGTAGGCCTGCCCCGCCGTGCGATGTGCCCGTTTGGTGCGGCGCACCGGGCGTGTGCCGGGTTTTTGTGCATGCCTGCCCGGCGTCATTTCCCAAGTGATTGATTTTTAAAGTGTGGCTACTCCTGGCACAGCTTGTGCTCATTGAAGGGAAACTTTTTTTCATTCTGTGCAAATAGGGAGTAGAGCCATGAAGTTTCCGCAAAGGACGCAGGCCTGCCAGTCACACGGGAGCCGGCCATGAAATGGATCAGCGCAATCATCAAGCCCTTCAAGCTCGATGAGGTCCGCATGGCCCTCAACGCGGCGGGCGTGCCTGGGCTGACGGTGACCGACGTGAAGGGATTCGGGCGCCAGAAGGGGCATACCGAGTTGTACCGGGGGGCCGAGTACGTGGTGGATTTCCTGCCCAAGGTCAAGGTCGAGGCGGCGGTGCCGGACGAGGCGCTGGATGCGGCGATCGCCGCCATCGAGCAGGCCGCCGGGACCGGCAAGATCGGCGACGGGAAGATCTTCGTCTTCGATCTGGAACGCGCCATCCGTATCCGCACCGGCGAGTCCGGTAGCGAAGCCCTCTGAGGAGAACCCCATGAAACGCCTGATGTTTTTTGCAAGTCTGTTGTTTGCCCTGTTTGTGACCGCACCAGCCTGGGCCGACGATGCACCCGCCGCTGCGGCTGCCGTCTCGGCGGTTGCCGATGCGGCCAGTGCGGCCGCTCCGGCTGCGGCGCCCGCCGCTGCCCCGGTGCCCAACAAGGGCGACACGGCCTGGCTGATCACTGCGACCCTGCTGGTGGTGATGATGGCGACGCCCGGCCTCGGTCTGTTCTACGGCGGCATGGTCCGCTCCAAGAACATGCTGTCGGTGCTGATGCAGACCCTGGTGATCTTCTGTCTGCTCGGCGTGCTGTGGGCGGTGTATGGCTACAGCCTGGCCTTCACCGACGGCAACGCCTTCATCGGCGGCTTCGACAAGCTGTTCATGAAGGGCGTGACGCCGGACACCGTGGTGGCCACCTTCACCAAGGGTGTGGTGCTGCCCGAGTACATCTTCGCCTCCTTCGAGCTGACCTTCGCCGCCATCACGCCGGCGCTGATCATCGGTGGCTTCGCGGAGCGCATCAAGTTCTCGGCGGTGCTGGTCTTCATGGTGCTGTGGTTCACCTTCTCCTACATCCCGATGGCCCACATGGTGTGGTACTGGGCCGGCCCGGATGCCTTCACGTCCGCCGAAGCGGCGGCCAAGGCGGGTGAATTCGCCGGTTTCCTGTTCAACAAGGGCGCCCTCGACTTTGCCGGTGGCACCGTGGTGCACATCAATGCGGGCATCGCCGCCCTGATCGGGGCCTACATGGTCGGTCCGCGCATCGGCTACCGCCGTGAATCGATGGCCCCCCACAGCCTGGTGATGACCCTGGTCGGCGCTTCGCTGCTGTTCGTCGGCTGGTTCGGCTTCAACGTGGGCTCCGCCCTCGAAGCCGGGGCCACCGCCGGTCTGGCCTTCTTCAACACCCTGGTGGCCACCTGCGCTGCAACCGTTTCCTGGACCATCGTGGAAGCGCTGTTCAAGGGCAAGCCCTCGATGCTGGGCGCGGTGTCCGGCGCCATCGCCGGCCTGGTGGTGATCACCCCGGCCTGCGGTCTGGTGGGGCCGATGGGCGCCATCATCATGGGGCTGCTGGGCGGCATCGTCTGCTACTGGGGCGTCAATGGCCTGAAGCGCATGCTGGGGGTGGATGACAGCCTCGACGTGTTCGGCGTGCATGGTGTCGGCGGCATCCTCGGTGCGCTGCTCACCGGTGTCTTCGCCGCCCCCGAGATGGGTGGTGCCGGCATCTGGGACTACGTCGCCAATGCGCCGGGTACCTACGACATGAGCGCCCAGCTGGTGGCCCAGGCCTGGGGGGTGGGCACTGCCGTGGTGTGGTCGGGGGTGGTGTCCTACATCGCCTTCAAGCTGATCGACATCACCATCGGCCTGCGTGTCAATGAGGAAGACGAGCGCGAGGGTCTCGACCTCGCCGCCCACGGCGAATCGGCTTACCACCATTGAGCGGAGCGGCGGCCATGATGCTCTGGATGAAAGGAATCCTGGGCCCCCGCGGGGGTGACTTCGTGGCCGCCGACGACGCGGTCGGTGACAGCCAGGCCGGCCTCGCGCCGGCCGTGCCGGACAGCCCCTCGCCGGGGCATGCCCTGGCGGCCTGGGGGCGTCGCATCGGCCATCTGGTCCGCCATGGCCTGAACGCCGAATCGGCCCATGCCGCCCACCAGGGCGAGGTGGCCGCCCGCATCCAGGCCATGACCGGTGAGACGGCGCGCGGCCAGGCCGCCATGAACCAGGGTAGCGAGCAGGCCCTGGTCCTGCGCGACCGTGCCGTGGCCACCCTGTCGGAAACCGGGCAGGGCGTCAGCGTCGGGCTGGCCGAGCTCGAGGCCACCCTGGCCGACAAGGTCGGGCGCATCGGGCAGGTGGTACGGGTGCTCGAGAAGATCGGCCGCGACCTCGACCTGCTGGCTCTCAATGCCGCCATCCAGGCGGCCAGTGCAGGGGAGCAGGGGCGAGCCTTTGCGGTGGTGGCCGACAGCATCCGGGCTTTGGCTGGCGATACCGTCGCCAATGCCAAGAGCGCCTCGCGCTTGCTCGATTTCAGTGATTTCCAGACGCGTCTGGAAGGATTCCGCAATACCAGTTCCGCCAGCGTGGCAGCGGCCAACCGGGAGACCGGGGAGGCCTTTGCGCGCATCGGCGAGACTTTCGACGGCCTGCGCAGCTCGTTGGCCGCGCTGGAGGAGCATGGCAGGGTGATCGCGGCCATGCACGCCCTCAATCAGAGCACCTTTGATCGGCAGCGTCTCAAGCTCGAATGGGCCGAGCGTCTCGCCCGCGACCTGGGCCGCCTGGACCGGCTGCCGCGCGACGGCATCCTGCCTGCGCTGGGGCCCCTGCTCGAGCGGGAGGGGGTGCAGGCCGACAGCGGCTTCGATCGCCTGGCGGCCATCCGGGCCCGCGGTACCTTGAGGGTGGCCATCGAGCCTGCCTTCAAGGGCCTGTCCTTCCGCATGAAGGCAGGGGAACCCCTGCGCGGCCTCGATGTGGACTACGCCCGGGCCTTCGCCAGGTCCATCGGCGTCAAGGTGGAGTTCATCGAGCATCCGTGGGACCAATGCACCGAGTTGCTGCAGGCTGGCCGGCGTCCTGGTGAGGCCGAGGCCGACCTGGTGTGGAGCGCCCTGCCGCCCAACGCGGCGTACAAGGGCGTGGCCTTCTCGGAGAGCTACACCTATCTCAACTACGTTCTGGCCCGGCGCCAGGGCGATGAGCGCATCAGTGGCCTGGCCAGCCTCGAAGGCAAGGTGCTGGGCTGCATCAATGATCCGGCGGCCTTCGCCGCCCTGGAGGCTGCCGGGCTGCGCTGGAGCAAACACAGCCGGGGTGGTCCGGGCACGGTGCGCCTGGCCAACCTGATCGGCTACTCCGACCAGGGCGTGATCCACGATGCGCTGGCCGACGGCACGGTGGATGCGTTTGCGGTGGATCACCCGATCTTCGCCTGGGCCTGCTACGGCAAGGACAGTCCCTGGCGGGGACGCATCGAGATACTGCCGCAGCCGCTTTCGGCGCAGCCCTGGTTCTACGCCGTGGGCGTGGCCGACGACCCCTCGTCGCTGGCGCTCCTGCAGGCGGTCAACCGCTTCATTGCGACCTTCACCCCCAGCCGCGAGCGGGAGAACATCGAGCGCAGCTGGCAGTTCGAGGTGATCAAGGGTAGCGGCAGCTACCGCAGCGAGCCCGGCGGCCTGCGTGGCGAGGAGGCGCTGGCCGCGGACGGTGCCCGCGCCGGAGAGGGTCTTGCCACCGCCTGAACCCGGGCCCGCGGCCCGGTCGGGGCGGCCTCAGCTGGCTTCGCCGGCGGCGGGGTACATCAGCACGCTGAGGAAGCGGATCGGACATTTCGTCAGCTTCTCGGGGCCGTGGGGAATGTCGGCGCGGAAGGTCAGTGCGTCCCCCGGGGTCAGCACATAGGTGTTCTGCCCATGCCGGTACTCGATCTCGCCTTCCAGCATGTAGATGAACTCGGTGCCCGGGTGCTCGAAGATCGGGAAGGTCTCGGACTCGTGATCAATGGTGATCAGGAAGGGTTCGAAGACCTTGGTCGGCCCCTGGTCATAGGCCAGCAGGTGATAGGTGTGGCCTTTCTTGGTGCCACGCCGCACAACCTCCATGCCCTCTCCATCTTTCACCAACTGTGCGCTGCCATCCCGCACGTCGTAGCCCCGGAACAGGGTGGCGATGGACACACCGAGGGCCGCCGCCAGGCGGGACAGGGTGTCGAGGCTGGTGGCGGTCTGCGCATTTTCGATCTTGGACAGCATGCCCCGGCTGATTCCGGCCAGGTTCGCCACGTCGGCGATGGTCAGGCCGTGCTTCTGGCGCAGGTCGCGGATCGTGTTGCCCAGGTATCGCTCCAGGCTGCCGCTGCCTTCTTGCTCGCTCATCGGTCGTCCTTCCTCAATCAATCCCAGAGGAATTATTGCACATCACCGCATGTTTCACTTAAGGAAAAAATAGTTGACACGAGGAAATACAAAATGCACCATACGAAAAAATGATTCGTTATATGAACTTCCAGCGGAGTTGAGAACATGTCATCGAGCCGTCGTTACACCCTCTCACTGTCCTGTCCGGACCGGGTCGGCATCGTTGCCGCGGTGAGTGGCTTCCTGGCCAGCCATCAAGGCTGGATCACCGAGGCCAACCACCACGCCGACGCGGAGGCAGGGCGCTTCTTCATGCGCCAGGAGATCCTGGCGGACTCGCTGCCGTTCGGGATCGAGGTGCTGCGGGACAAGTTCGCGCCGATCGCGGCGGAGTTCCAGATGGACTGGCGGATCTCGGACAGCGCGCGCAAGAAGCGGGTGGTGATCCTGGTGTCGAAGCAGGAGCACTGCCTGTACGACCTGCTGGCGCGCTGGCAGGCGGATGAGCTGAACATCGAGATTCCGTGCGTGATCTCGAACCACGAGACCT
>JAFLDU010000074.1 GCA_017309145.1 Zoogloea sp.
GTCCGGTGGCCCATGTCACGGAGGCCTCCTCCCTGCGCACGACCACCCTGCGCGTCGAAGCCGTGCTCCGGCATGAGGAAGACTTTCTGGCACTGATGCGGCGCCTGGAGCAGGTCGGGTCAGGCGTCATGACCCGCCACTGCCGGCTTTCCCTCACGCAAGAGAGCGACGCCCCCGCCCGCCTCCAGGCCCGTTGCGAGCTTGAGCGGACCTACATCCAGCGAGAGGAGAAGGACACAGGACAGGCCGAAGCCAGGAACGCAGCCCCTCCGCCAGCGGGAGGGGCAACGCTCCAGGACACTCAGGAGCGGTAATCCGCGTTGATCTTCACGTAGTCATAGGAGAAATCGCAAGACCACAGGTTGGCCGTCGCGGAGCCCCGCGCGAGGTCGACCCGCACGGTAATCTCGGCTTGCTGCATGACCCGGGCACCGGCCTCTTCCCGGTAACTCGCAGCACGGCCGCCCTTCTCTGCCACCAGCACCTCCTCGCCACCGCTCGCAAGCCAGACTCGCAGACGGGAGACATCGAGATCATCGATGCCAGCGTAGCCGATCGCGGCCAGGATGCGTCCGAGGTTGGGGTCCGACGCAAAGAAGGCCGTCTTGACCAGCGGCGAGTGCCCGATGGCGTAGCCGACCTTGCGGCATTCATCGCGGCTGGCACCACCCTCGATCTGCAGCGTGATGAACTTGGTGGCACCTTCCCCATCCCGTACGATGGCCTGGGCCAGCCAGATGGAGAGGTCCAGCACCGCGGCACGGAGCGCGGCATAATCAGCCGATGCAACATCCGACACGGTCGGGTTGCCGGCCTTGCCGGTGGCGATCAGGATGAAGCTATCGTTGGTCGAGGTGTCACCGTCCACCGTGATGCTGTTGAAGGACAGATCGGCGACCTCCTTGACCAAGGCATCCAGCAAAGGCTGAGCCACGTCCGCGTCGGTGGCCAGGAAGCCCAGCATGGTCGCCATGTTCGGCTTGATCATGCCGGCCCCCTTCGACATGCCGGTTAGGGTCACCCTCTTGCCACCAATGGTCACCTGGCGGGACGCCGCCTTGGGCACCGTATCGGTCGTCATGATGCCGTGGCAGGCGTCGAACCATCCGTCAGCCCGCAAGGCATCGCGGGCCGCGGGCAACCCGGCCACCAGACGCTCCACCGGCAGAGGCTCGAGGATCACCCCCGTGGAGAAGGGCAGCACCTGCTCCGCCGACACGCCCAGTAGCGCCCCCACCGCCTCGCAGCTTGCGCGGGCGGCCGCCAGGCCCGGCTCCCCCGTCCCCGCATTGGCCACACCCGTATTGATCACCAGCGCTCGCACCTTGCCTGCCGGCAGGTGGGCCTTGCACACCTGCACGGGTGCGGCACAGAAACGGTTCTGGGTGAACACCCCTGCCACGCGTGCGCCCGGCGCCAGCTCGATCAAGGTCAGATCCTTGCGGTTCTGCTTGCGGATGGCGGCCTCGGTCACGCCAAGGCGGACACCTGCTACGGGCAAGAGGTCCGCTGCTTCGGGGACGGATAACAATACGGGCATGGCTACAACTCCAAGAACAGACAATGAGAAAGGCCGATAGACTATCAGCACAGACGTGTCGCAGTCCGCCTCGACGTCACCGGCCGGCTAAAACGCAACAGTCACAATGGCGTAAAACACACGACTTGCCGCCTAGCCACACGCCAGGGCGCGACTAGGAAACCCATTCCGAATCACGTATTCTTGGATTGGTTAGCCGTTCATCGGAAGTTCTGATCGAAAAGCTGCCCACCGCCCCACGCCAGTCGGCCTGCCCTTCAAGGCCCCCCAGACTCAGCAGGGGCACGGCCTGACACGAAACGCGAGGCAACACATGACCATCCCGCCCCACTTGTTCAAGATACTCGATTTGGCGCGCTGGGCACCCAGCGGGGACAACTGCCAGCCCTGGAAATTCCAGATCATCAGCGACAGTCATGTGGTCATCCACGGCAGCGACACGCGCGACTGGTGCCTTTACGACTTCGACGGGCATGCGAGCCACATCGCACATGGCGCCTTGATCGAGACAATCCGGATAGCCGCCAGTGGCGAACAATTATCCATCTCCTGGAAAAGAAGGAGCGATAGCCCAGAAGGGGCGGCAATCTTCGACATCTTTTTCCAGCCAAGCCCGGATCCGTCCAACGACCCGTTGCTACCGTTCATAGAAGCACGTGTCGTACAACGGCGGATAATGAAAACGAAGCGCTTGAGCAACGAGCAGAAAAGCGCCATCTCGCGCGCGGGAGGCACTGATTTCGACGTTCGCTTCTTTGAGAGCAATTCCGAAAAGCTCAAGATTGCCGAACTGCTGTGGCGCAGCGCCTATGTGCGACTCACCTGCCCGGAGGCCTATGCGGTTCATCGAGAAGTGATTGAATGGGGGGCACGCTTCAGCAATGACAAGATTCCGGAGGAAGCCGTCGGCGCCGATCCGCTGATGGCCAGCATGATGCAGTGGGTGATGGGCAGTTGGAAACGGGTCAACTTCTTCAACAACTTCATGTTCGGAACGATCCTGCCGCGCATCGAACTCGATGCGCTGCCCGCGTTCTTCTGCGGAGCGCATCTGGTCCTGCAGCCCCGTGGCAAGCTGACAGGGACCGACGATTACGTCAAAACGGGCATGGCGATTCAGCGCATCTGGCTGACCGCCGCCGAGCAAGGGCTGTTCCTGCAGCCCGAAATGACTCCGCTCATATTCCGCTGGTACGCCAGACGTGAGCGCTCATTTTCCGCCGAGCCCCACGCCATGAAGATCGCGAAAGAGATCTCCGGCAAACTGGAGCGCATCGCGCATCTCAAGGAGCAGGACGACATCGGCTTTTTCTGCCGACTGGGAGAGTCCAACCCGCCAAGTTCAAGATCCCTGCGAAAGAGCCTTGACGAACTCATTATCCAGCCCTGAAGCCCTCATCTGAAGGGCAATGTAATCAGACGCTCTGGCGGAGCGCGTCGATCACAGGCATCCGGGTCGCCTTGCGTGCCGGCAATATCGCAGCAAGCACCGTCGCGACGATGCCGATGATCCAGGCCTCCAGCAGTATGCGCGGCACGATACGGATAAAGGCCGTGTAACCTACATTCGCGTTTGGCGGAGGGGGCATCGGGACCCCGATCGCGCTGATCGAAAGCGCGGCAAGCACGCCCACGCAGACACCCAGGGTTGCGCCAATCGTGCCAAGAATCAGGTTCTCGACCATCAACAAACGGAAGACATCGCTGGACCGATTACCCAACGCCTGCATCGTCCCAAACTCGCCAGTGCGTTCAAAGGTGCTCATATTCACGCTGTTCACCACGGACAGCAGCACCATGCACAGGATGATGAACTTGAGCACACCAAACTGACGGTCGTAGAGATCTATCGTCTTGTCGTAAAAATCCGAAAGCTCTCTCCAATGCCGCACGTCGAGCTCTTTGCCCAGGAGTGCCTTCACGGCAAGCGTCGCCCTGTCGGTATCGTCGGTCCGCAGCAGGGAAACAACCAGCAGATTGGCGCCTTCCGTTTGCATTAACTCCTGCGCGGCCGCAAGCCCAATCCGCACCGCGCGGGCATCGTAATCCTTGGAGAAGCTCTGGAACACCCCGACCACCTCAAACTCCAGAGAATTCAGCGCTCCCTCCGCCGCATTCATCACCAAGGTGACACGATCGCCCGGCTTGAGCCCCAAAGAACGCGCAACCCCCTGCCCGATGAGTATTCCAAACCGGTCTGAATCCTTCAGATTTCGGCCTGCAGACAGCTTGAGGTAAGTACCGAGCTTGTTCTCCTTGTCAGGCTCGATGCCTTCGCCAATTATCGCCAGATCACGGCGCCCGTTGTTCAGCAAACCTGCAAAGTTCAAACGAGCTGAAACCTGTTCGACACCGGACACAGCCGCGAGTCGTTCAGCAAGCGCCTTCGGGTCCTTGATGATGTACTTCTCCGGCTGGCGCGAGCCTTTGTCCAGGAAATCCTGCTTGAACACCTGGATATGCCCCGTCTGAGAGTGGATGATCGCCTCTCCCAGTTGAATGAAGATATCCTGCACAAAGCCACCGACCACGATAAGCCCCGCCACCCCCGACACAATCGCCGTAAGCGTCATCAATGTGCGCAACTTTTGGCGGAAGACATTACGCAGGGCGAGGGCAAAAAAGATCTGCTTCATTTTTGATTCCGCAGAGCGTCGACGATGTTCATGCGCGAAGCCTTCCAGGCGGGCACGATGCTGGCCAGCAAGGTCGTGGTGAACGCCAGCATGAAGCCGTCAAGGGTGAGCCCCGGAGAGATCCGGATCTGCCCCATGTAGCCAAAGGCCATACCAGGCGGTGGTGGCATAGGGATGCCGATGAAGGAAATGAGCTCCCCCAAGGCGAGGCCGAGGACAACACCGATCAGCCCGCCCAGCACGCCCAGCAAGGCCCCCTCGGTGAGGAAGAGCATGAGAATCCCACGCCGCCTGACCCCGATCGCCATGGACGTGCCAATCTCGTGGGTACGCTCCATGACCGCCATGGACAAGGTATTGGAAATGCTCAAGATCACGATAAGTGCAATCAGGGCGCGAATGACGCCAACCTGCTTTGAGAAGAGCTCGACCGTCTTGTTGTAGAAGTCGGCCAGCTGATACCAGGGCGTAATCTCGAAATCCTTGGCGGGCAGGAGGGTCCGCATGGCAGCCATGCTTGCATCAGTGCGGGCCGTATCTGAGAGCAGGACCACCCAACTCGTAGCCCCCTTGATCCGCACCAGATTGCGGGCGATGTCCACAGGGACCCTCAAGCTGCTGTCATCGTAAGCCTTGGAGACCGTCGCAAAAAAGCCCGCCACCTTCAACTCGACTGCATTGAGCCCCCCGGACGCCGTCGATGCGAGCAGGACCACAGAGTCCCCGATATCGACCCCCAGATTGGCAGCGAGCCCCTGCCCAATGATGAGCGACTGAGGTGGCGCATCGGTAAGGTCCTTGCCCTTGGTAATCGTGATGGCCGCGGCAATCGGGGCCTCCTTCACGGGATCAATGCCCTCCCCCAGAAAGGAAATAGTCTGATCCCCCTTGCTGATCAAGCCCGTAAAGGCAAGGCGAGGCGCGATTGTCCTGACACCTTCCAGCGCCTCCGGCTCTGCCGGTATTTTTGCAGGTAGCAGATAATCATAGGGCGAGCTGATGCCTTCCTCGAAGTAGCCGGGCCGGGTGATCTGAAGATGGCCCAGTTGGGACAGGATGGTCGCTTCCCGAATACTCACCAATACCCAGTTGAAAAACCCCCCGGCAAGCAGGAGCGCAATCACGCCCCCGGCAACGGTGCTCAATGCAAGCACCGTACGCCTGCGCTGACGGAACAGATTCCGGCTCGCCAGCCGAAGCTGCAGGAGGAAGGTAATCAAGACTTTGATGGGCATTTGGAGTGGGTGTCAATCATGTTCAAGCAGCAAGGCAGATCTTCACTGTGAAGACTCCACTGACGTCTGATCCAACCTCCGGGCTGGCGTACCTACCCAGGTTTCTCCACGCCGGATATGGGTACCTTTCTTGACGACGGACTGTACGCCAACGATGGCACCATCCTCAATGGTCACACCCGCCATGATTATGGCACGGGCCCCGATGGTTACGTTGCTGCCGATCTGAATGGGATAGTAGCCCAGTTCATCCCCTTCGATCACATGGGCAATCAACATGGCGTCATTGCCGATGATCGAGTTCTGGCCCACGCGGACGAAAGGCGGATCCATGACCAAGCCCGCACAATAGCTCTCCCTGCCCATTTCAGCACCAAGCGCCTTGAGCACCAGGCCCAACAGTGGAAATGGCATGAAGCGCCCAAAGATCAGGGGATTGAAGATCAGGATGAAATGAAGCATGTAGACGAACGCCCGCCGCTCCTCTGCAGAGCCTGCCGGAATGGGCCCGGATGGAACTGGCGCAAATCTCTGAAGCAAACCGAAACCCGCAATGGCCAGCCCATAAAACAGGAAGACCCCCAGCAGTACTACCGTGACGCCCCTGTATGCCGCAGGAACCGCTGGGCCGATCCACTCCACCGCCCCCAGCCAGGCACCCGCCACCTCCAGAGCCATCATTGCGGAAAATTGAGCGATTGCCCGCCCCGAAATCTGTCGCATGTCACGCCCCTGCCAGCCCCTCACGGTAGCACCGGCCCCAATGGTAGCCGAGCCCCAGGTACTTTACGACCGTAAAAAGCATCAGGGCCGGCTATGGTCACCCATAGCCGGCCCTGCAGGGTGATGCTTACATCACCCCAAGTACTTCAAGCCTCGATCAGGCCTTCTTCTTGCGGGAGCGCAGAACACCCAGGCTACCGAAAGCGAGGCTCAGCAGCGCCAGGCTGGAGGGCTCCGGCACAGCACGACCCAGGATGGTCTGGTTGGCATCGGCCTTCATGACGAAGTCCGTCGGGGTATCAGCACCGAGAACCACGCCATCGATGGTGGTCGGACGGGTCCAGCCAGAAGCCAGCAGACCATATTGCAGGGTCGTGGTGGCGTTGGAGTCGGTCGGAGCCGGGGTCAGCAGGGCATTGACGAAATCGATGCTGGCAACCAGGCTGTTGGAGCCCGTGCCGCTCGCACCCGGCGTACCCGGCGGGATCAGGTTGATATCGGTGAAGCTGCCGGCCTGGCCCGGGTTGAAGGTACCGCCGAGCAGACGGGTGCCATCAGAGAAGCCCAGACCGGAGGCCAGGTTGCCGGACTCCGGAACGAAGTCGATGTAGATGTCGAAACGACCACTTTCCAGAACGAAGTTGGCGATATTGCCAACCACGGAGTCGATCCGCTCATTCAGGGTCGCAACCAGGGTCAGTTCGACGTTGCTGGTCGTGGCGCCGGCGGCAATGGCCAGGCTATCCAGCCAGGTCACAGCCTGGGCGGAATTCAGGCTCAGGCTGGTAGCCTTGCTGATCGCCTTGATGTTGAACTTGTCACCCGGGTTGGTGATATCGAAACCGGTAACATAAGCAGAGCCGTTCTCGCTCCAGTCGATCGTGTTGAAATCGACGACGCCGATGGTGCCACCGAGGTTGAGTTGGTAAGCACTGGCAGATGCAGCCGCCATCATCATGACGCCACCAGCCAGTGCCGCAACGGATTTACGCAGACGGGACATATTAAATCTCCTTGTTGAATTTGGGCGGGAACACCATTCTGCTCCTCTGACCCTTATTAGCAAAGCTCATGCCACAACAAGGAAACTTGAAATTTTTCATACGTTTACACAAAAAAACCCGTCTTCAAAAACACGTCCGAAGACGCAAGTGTAAAAACCACCGACATCATTCACCCTTTACACCGAGCAAACGGGCGACATGGATCTCCAGGGCCCCTCCAGCGAGCGCTTCGCGTCCTGAGTCGGCAAGGCGGAGCGCCTCGACTCGCCACCGGGTATCCGTTGTCAGACGTCTCGCCCAGGCCAGGATTTCCTCCGCGCGGACCCGATCGGCTCGGACCATCACCCCCGCCCCCTGGCGGACGACCGCCCGCATGTTCAAGAATTGATCCATGTTTCGTGCAATGCCTATCACCGGCACGCCATGCCGGAGCGCCAGATTCGTGACCGGACTTCCTCCGTTGCAGACGACCAGATCGGCATGCCGGCAGAGCTGCTCCCCCGAGACGAAATCGAACACCATGGTCTTGGACGACATCAAGGCTTCAGGCGCCACGCGGCCGGCGGTGGCAACCACAACAGTGCCGGCCGCAGGCAGCAGCGCGCGAACGACATCCGACAGCACACTTGCGTCTCCGGAGCTCCCCATCGTCACAAACACAAGAGGGCGGGGCAAAGCCTCTGGATTCAGCCCTTCGACCGGCGCGGACGACCATGCGATCGGCCCAAGGAAACCTGCCTCGCGACTCTCACGCAACTCGGGAAACAAGGCAGGAATGTTGGCAAAAAGACGCAGATCCGCGTCGGAGTAAACCCGTCGCAGGTCATAGCCCAAGCTGGGCAACCCATGATGTACTCGCAGACGCTCCATGGCACGCGCGTGATAGGGGAAGGCCACACGCGTCGCCAGGCGGAAGAGCGGCGCCGCCACACTCACTGGGACGAGCCGCGTAAAAGGCAGCACCGGCAGCGGCGGATCCAGGGGCAGCTCTGGACTCCAGTACGCGTCACAGACCGTGATGTAAGGCACTTTCCAGAGCCGGGCGCTGACAGACAGTGAAAGCCGGAAATCACCGACTACGACGTCCGGCCGGAAGCGCTCCATCAGGGCCAGGTCTTCCTCAACATAGCGCCGCAAGGTGGGATAGTCGAACAAGGGGGAGCCGCGATCCAGCCTGCGCGCGAAGACCTCCGCCGCCTGGCAGTCGAGGTCGCAGACGTTGAAGCCCAGGCCCTCGGTCATCCAGGCGTAGGCAGCAGAACGCGCCAGGGTCACTTCGTGACGGGCCGGATCCAGCCCTCCAGCCAACAGAAGCGGCCGGGCAACATGCGCCAAGGTCGCCCCTTCGGCGAGAAACAACACCTTCAATCGCTCAGTCGAGGAAGGCATCCAGGGCTCCACCGGAAAAATGCATCGAAAGGGCTCTAAACAAGAACGCCATGCGGGCATTCCTGCTGCCTTTGAGGCTTAAGGGAGCATGATAGCCCACGACCGCAGTCTAGACAGCCAGCTATGCTATGTGAGACGCCACCCGATTGAGGGGCTTGACTGCCCATGAGCCTGGATGCTGATCGCCAGGCCCACCTGCAGGGCAAAGTGCTTCACCGCTCGCCAGCACTCCTCGTCCAGCACCTTGCCATTACGATCGGCATAAATGACACCAATCTGACGGCCAACCATTCCAAAGGGCACAAGTACCGCATGCTTGGCCGCAGTCACATCAAGCAGGCGGGCCACACGGGCCTGATCTCCATCTGGGGTCACCCAGCACGCCTCGGCGCTATCAATGGCGCAATCCAGCGCATCATCCGGATCGCCATCCATCGAAAAGACGAAGCGGGCACACAGCGCTTCGCTACCCGCCCCGAGGGCCACCTTCCCCTGCAACTTCAGGCTGTCCGAGCTCAGCAAGGCAATGAGGGCACGTTCAACCCCCACGCCCCGGTACACACCCTCCAGAGCCAATTGAAGAATGTCCACAATGTCGGCGCGACTGATGATCAACTCGGCCAGGTCGTGGAGGATACGCAACTGAAGCTGCGCATCCGGCACAGCAGGACTCACTCCTGCGGAAACCTCCGGCTCGATGACAGGCTGCTGATCCTGGTGGGGAATCATCAGCGCCGCCTCCGGCGCACCAAAAGTCGCCGCCACCCTGGCAGCAGAATCGGCATTGGCCAACACTTCCGCCTGCACAACGGAGACAGGCTGCCCCAAGTGATCGGCCACTTCGCGTATCACCTGCCGGCCGATATCACTCTTCCAGCCCAACTCAGCCGCCCTAGCGATGCGATGACCGAGGATCACGGCACGCTCCGCTCCACGGCTCCGGGCATCCCCCTCGAGTGCAGCAGAAACCAAGCTCCCCAGGCGCCACTCTCGGGCAAGCCCTATCGACAAATGGCGCAATGGGAAGTGCAGCACAACCTGTTGCGCCTCCTCCTCACGCATTGCTGACTGGCTGAGACATCGATCCAGAGCCCGAGCCTGCTCACCGCCAAAGCACCAGAAGGCCATTTCTCCGACCCGAGCCATCAGCGCCGCGATGAACACTTCCTCGCCCGAACCATCCCCGTGCCGGGTCGCCACCCAGCGGGCCTGCACGGCGGCGTGAAAACTACGCGCCATTTCAATCTGCACGCGACTCCGCACGCCTCCCTTGAGGAGGGAGTCGATGAGGGAAACGGACAGTGCCAGCTCGGCCACCGGATCGAACCCCAGCACCACAATCGCGCGCGATACCGTACTCACCCCTTGTTCGGAGTGGTTGAAATAAGCGCTGTTAGCCAGCTTCAAAACCTTGGAGGTCATGGGCATGTCTTTGAGAATGACCTGAGCCAGAGCCGAAGCAGAGGCACGCTCGTCATCCATCAGCGCCCGCAGCGCAGCCACCGTACGCCCAAAGACCGGCATTTCGCAGTGGCGGATACGCTCGATCCAGCCAGTTAGATCCAATTTTCTCTCGTCGCTGCTCATAGGTTTCCCATCATGCCCCATAACGGCTGAACAGCATTCGCCTTGAGGAAGCCTCCCAAAAGGAAACAGGGCCAGCTTGTGGCTGGCCCTGGCAGAAAAACAAGCGCTTGAGCGTGCTCAGCTCAGCTTGCCATGGCAGTGCTTGTACTTCTTGCCGGAGCCGCAGGGGCAGGGGTCATTGCGCCCGGCCTTGGGGGCCAGATTCTGCTGCGGCTGCTGAACGTCCCGGTCTGGATTGGCAGTCGCCAGGGCTTCATCGTAATCGGCGTGGTGGTACTGCACATTCTCCAGCTCGGGCGGTGCCTCGGCCTCTTCCAGCTGGGCCTCGGAGCGCACCTGGACGGTCATCAGCAAGCGGGTGACTTCGGTGCGGATGAGCTGAAGCAGGTTCTCGAACAGCTCGAACGCCTCGCGCTTGTACTCCTGCTTGGGGTTCTTCTGGGCATAGCCGCGCAGGTGGATACCCTGGCGCAGATGATCCAAGGCAGCCAGGTGCTCACGCCAATGAGTATCCAGGCTCTGCAGCATCACATTGCGCTCGAAGCCATGCCATGCATTGGCATCCACCAGGGCCACCTTGTCGGCGTAGGCCTGGGTCGCCTGTTCGAGCACACGGCGCAGCAAGTCTTCGTCGCTCAGGCTGGAATCGGCCTTGACCCACTCGGCCAACGGCACCTTGAGCTGGTATTCGGACTCGAGGGCCAGTTCGAGACCGGAGAGATCCCATTGCTCCTCGACGGACTCCGCCGGCACATAGATGCGGAACAGGTCGTGCAGCACGCCTTCGCGCATGGCGACAACGGTTTCGGAGATATCGGTGCTTTCCAGGAGCTCGTTGCGCTGCTGGTAGATCACCTTGCGCTGGTCATTGGAGACGTCGTCGTACTCAAGCAGCTGCTTGCGCATGTCGAAGTTGCGCTGCTCGACCTTGCGCTGGGCGGTTTCCAGGGAGCGGGTCACCATCCCCGCCTCGATGGCCTCGCCTTCGGGCATCTTGAGGCGGACCATGATGGCGTTGAGGCGCTCGCCGGCGAAGATCTTCATCAGGGGATCTTCGAGCGACAGGTAAAAGCGGCTCTCGCCCGGGTCGCCCTGGCGGCCGGAACGGCCGCGCAGCTGGTTGTCGATGCGGCGGGACTCGTGACGCTCGGTACCGATGATCTTCAGGCCACCCGCCTTCAGGACCTGCTCGTGACGGAGCTTCCACTCTTCACGGAGGGTGTTGATCTGTGCGTCCTTCTCCGCATCGGAAAGGGATTCGTCTTCACGGATGACGGAGACCGGCTTTTCAACATTGCCCCCCAGCACGATGTCGGTACCACGACCGGCCATGTTGGTGGCAATGGTGATCACGCCGGGGCGGCCCGCCTCGGCGACGATCTCGGCTTCCCGGGCGTGCTGCTTGGCGTTGAGCACGTTATGGGGCAGCTTGGCACGGGTCAGCAGGTCGGACAGCAGCTCGGAGTTCTCGATCGAGGTCGTCCCCACCAGCACGGGCTGGCCACGGGTTACGCAGTCCTTGATGTCGGCGATGATGGCATCGTGCTTCTCCTTCATCGTGCGGTACACCTTGTCGTTCTGGTCCTTGCGGATCATCGGACGGGAGGTGGGCACCACGACGGTCTCGAGGCCGTAGATCTGGTGGAACTCGTAGGCCTCGGTATCTGCCGTGCCGGTCATGCCGGACAGCTTGGTGTACATCCGGAAGTAGTTCTGGAAGGTGATCGAGGCGAGCGTCTGGTTCTCGGCCTGGATCTTCACGCCTTCCTTGGCCTCGACGGCCTGGTGCAGGCCTTCAGACCAGCGACGGCCAGCCATCAGGCGGCCGGTGAATTCGTCCACGATCACGACTTCGCCACCCTGCACCACATAGTGCTGATCCTTGTGATACAGCGCGTGGGCGCGGAGGGCCGCGTACAGGTGGTGGATCAGCAGGATGTTGCCCGGATCGTAGAGGCTGGAGCCTTCCGGCAACAAGCCCAGGCGACCAAGGATCTCCTCGGCGTGTTCATGCCCCTGCTCGGTGAGCAGCACCGAATGGGCCTTGAGGTCGACGGTGTAGTCGCCCGGCTGGGTGATTTCCTCACCCTCGCCCTCCTGGCGGGTCAGCAGGGCCGGCACCGCGTTCATGCGCACGTAGAGCTCGGTGTGGTCCTCGGCCTGGCCAGAGATGATCAGCGGGGTGCGGGCCTCATCGATCAGAATGGAGTCGACTTCGTCGACGATGGCGTAGTGGAGGCCTCGCTGCACCCGCTCGGACAGGTCATAGACCATGTTGTCGCGCAGGTAGTCGAAGCCGAACTCGTTGTTGGTGCCGTAGGTGATGTCCGCCGCGTAGGCCGCCTTTTTCTGGTCGTGGGGCATCTGCGACAGGTTGCAGCCCACGCTCAGGCCCAGGAAGCGGTAGATGCGCCCCATCCAGTCGGAGTCGCGGCTGGCCAGGTAGTCATTGACGGTGATGACATGCACCCCCTTGCCGGACAGGGCGTTGAGATACACCGGCAGGGTGGCGGTGAGGGTCTTGCCTTCACCGGTACGCATCTCGGCGATCTTGCCGTCGTGCAGCACCATGCCGCCGACCATCTGCATGTCGAAATGGCGCATGCCATGGACCCGCTTGCCGGCCTCGCGGACCACCGCAAAGGCTTCGGGCAGCAGGGCGCCGAGGGTCTCGCCCTTGGCAATGCGCTGACGGAATTCATCGGTTTTGCCGCGCAACTCGTCGTCGGACAGGGCCTGAATCTTCGGCTCGAGGGCGTTGATGGCACGCACCGTCTGGGAGTACTGGCGAATCAGCCGGTCGTTGCGGCTACCGAAAATTTTCTTGAGAAGGCCTGCGATCATTTGATTTCGAAGGGAAAACGCGGCAAAACCGCGATTCTATCATGGCGCCCGGACGCGGCCGTGATCGTGAGAGGGCTGCACGCATACTTGTCCGCCCTGGAACAAGTTCATACCATGGGGGCGCTTTTCCGTTTTCCAAGCCCCCATGAGCGCCAGTTCGATCGACAACTTCCTCGGCAGCGGCGACGCCCTGTCCCGCCTGCAGGCTCACGCCGCCCGGCTGATGCGGCTGCAGCAGATGCTGGCCGGCTTTCTGCCGGACTACATGGCAGAGGTGTGCCGTGTCGCCAATCTGAAAGGTGAGGAGCTGATCATCCACGTGGAGAGCGCCGGCCTCGCCGTGAAGCTGAAGCAGGCGGTACCGAGCCTCCTCGTCGACTTCACCCGCGCCGGGGTGATCCTGCGAGACATCAAGGTGAAGGTGGCCGTGAAGGACTATCGCCCGCCCCCTCCGCCTCCGCAGGAGCGCCACGTCAGTGCCACAACCCGCGAAGGCCTGGGCAGCCTGGCCGACACCCTGCCGGCCGACTCGCCGCTGGCCAAGGCCCTGCGGCGCTTCGTCAAACGCGCAGGCTGACAACAGCGGGCTACACGAAGGGCACGAAGACGCGCTCGAGGATCAGCAGCGCGAAGAACACCAGGGCCGCGATGATGGCATAGCGGAACAGACGCCATCCGAGGGCCAGGTAGCGCCGGTCACCGGTGAAGACGAAGGCCGCCAGTGAGCCGCCGATCCCTATTGCCAGCAGCACGGCAATGAGGCGGAGCAGCAGCATGGCCGCCTCAGGCGCTGGCCAGATCGAAGAGGCGCGCCACGGCAGGCGGCGTCCGGGCCTCTTCTTCGAAGGTGACGATCTCCCAGGCCGACTCGTCTTCGAGCAACACCCGAAGGATCTGGTTGTTCAGGGCGTGACCCGACTTGTAGGCGCTGTAGGAAGCCAGCAGGGAGTGCCCCGCCAGATAGAGGTCGCCGATCGCGTCCAGCACCTTGTGCTTCACGAATTCATCGGCGTAGCGCAAGCCATCGGCATTGAGGACGCGGTATTCGTCCATCACGATCGCGTTGTCGAGACTGCCGCCCAGCCCCAGGCCATTGGCGCGCATGAACTCCACGTCCTGCATGAAGCCGAAGGTGCGGGCCCGCGAGACCTCGCGGACATAGGAATGCTCGGCAAAATCGATGACCACCGAGGTGCCGGTGCTGTCGATGGCCGGGTGGTTGAACAGGATGGAGAAGCTCAACTTGAAACCGTCGTAAGGCTCCAGGCGCACCCACTTGTCACCCTCCACGTACTCCACGGCCTTCTTGACCCGCAGGAAGCGCTTGGGGGCGTTCTGCGCCTCGATGCCGGCGGACTGGATCAGGAACACGAAGGGGCCGGCGCTCCCATCGAGGATGGGGATCTCGGCCGCATCCACATCGATGTGCGCATTGTCTACGCCCAGTCCGGCCAGAGCGGACATCAGGTGTTCGACCGTATTGACCTTGGCGTTGCCCTGCAGCAGGCCAGAGCACATCCGGGTGTCGCAGACCGCATAGGGATCGGCCGGCAGATCGACAACCGGGTCCAGATCCACCCGATGGAAGACTATGCCCGTATCCGGCGCAGCGGGACGCAAGGTAAGAGTGACCTTGGCGCCGCTGTGAAGCCCAACGCCCGTGGCACTGACGACGGTTTTGAGGGTGCGCTGCTTAAGCATGGTCTGGATCCGCTTTCAAGTCATTGAATATTAACACATCCAGAGTGCCGCACCGCAGCATTCCGCACAACCGGCCGGCCAATGAAAAAACGCGCAGCGGATGGAGGCGACCTCCCGCTGCGCGTTCACAAGGCCCGCAGGCCCCGCGTCAGTCTGCCTGCTTGCGCAGGAAGGCCGGGATGTCGAGGGTGGACATCCCGTTGGCGCTCATGGCTTCCACGGTGGTACGGGAGGTACGGCGGATCACCGCCGGCATTTCCAGGCTGCCGTAATCCACTTCCATACCGATGTTGTCGGTACCGGTACGGATCACCTGGATCTCCGGCTTGCGGGCAACGGCGGCACGTACCGCCCCCAGGCCGGTGGCCACCACGGTGACGCGGATGCGGTCTTCCATGGCTTCGTCGAACACGGTGCCGTACTTGACGAAGGCTTCGGAGGCGGCGAAGGCCTGGACGGTCTTCACGGCATCACGCACCTCGGACATCTTCAGGGAGCGGCTGGCGGTGATGTTGATCAGCACGCAGCGGGCGCCGGACAGCTCGGTACCTTCCAGCAGCGGGGACACGGCGGCCTGCTCGGCGGCGATCCGGGCACGGTCCAGACCGGCAGCCTGGGCGGAACCCATCATCGCGCGGCCCATCTCGGCCATGGCGGTGCGCACGTCCTGGAAGTCGACGTTCACCAGACCCGGCACGTTGATGATTTCGGCAATGCCGCCCACGGCGCTGGTCAGCACGTTGTCGGCGGAGCGGAAGCAGTCCTCGAAGCCGGCGTCGTCACCGTACACCTCGAGCAGCTTGTCGTTGAGCACGACGATCAGGGAGTCGACCTGCTTGGAGAGCTCCTCGACACCGCTCTCGGCCACGCGGATGCGGTTTTCGAAATCGAAGGGCTTGGTCACCACGGCCACGGTCAGGATGCCCATTTCCTTGGCAATCTCGGCCACCACCGGAGCGGCGCCGGTACCCGTGCCACCGCCCATGCCGGCGGTGATGAAACACATGTGGGCACCTTCCAGGGCCGCGGCGATCGCATCCCGGGATTCCTGCGCAGCGGCACGGCCCGCCTCGGGCTTGGAGCCGGCACCGAGGCCGGTCTTGCCCAGCTGGACCTTGGTGGGCGCCAGGCAGCGCGACAAGGCCTGGGCGTCGGTATTGGCGGTAATGAAATCCACCCCCTGCACACCTTCGCGGATCATATGGTCGACGGCATTGCCGCCCGCACCACCCACGCCGATCACCTTGATATTGGTGCCTCCGGCCGCTTTTTCAACAATTTCAAACATTTAACCTCGCCTCCAAAAAAATCTGCGCTGCCTCTTGCCGCGCGGCTAATACGGTGAGCAAGCCGGGCCCATATTTAGTATTAATATCGAATGGTACAACTAAATAAGGGCCTATTGCACACAATTATTCAACTGAACAACGTCTGTAAAACAACGTTTCCATCCATTCAGAAATTCCGTTCAAACCAGGACCGCATGCGCGAAAAAACCTGCCCCACATTCCGGGTCTGGCGAGCCTGCAAGCCCCGCCGTTTCTGGGCCGCGCCTTCCATCACAAGGCCCATCGCATTGGCGTAACGCGGTTCGCAGACCACATCGGCCAACGCACCGTCGTATTTCGGATAGCCGATCCGCACCGGCATATGGAAGACCTCCTCACCGAGTTCAACCATGCCCTGCATCACTGCTGCGCCACCGGCCAGCACGATGCCCGAGGACAGCAGCTCCTCATAACCGCTACGCCGCAACTCGGCCTGGACCAGCTCGTAGAGTTCGCAGACACGGGGCTCGATCACATCGGCCAGGGCCTGACGGGAGAGCTTGCGGGGCGGGCGATCGCCGACACCCGGCACCTCGATCATCTCGGAGGCATCGGCCAGGGTGTGCATGGCCACGCCGTGGCGGATCTTGATCTCTTCGGCCTCGGCCGTCGGCGTGCGCAGCGCCATGGCGATGTCGTTGGTAACTTGATCGCCGGCGATGGGGATCACCGCGGTATGACGGATGGCGCCCTGGGTGAACACGGCCAGATCGGTGGTGCCGCCGCCGATATCCACCAGGCACACGCCCAGCTCCTTCTCATCCTCGGAGAGGGTCGCATAGCTGGACGCCAAGGGCTGCAGCACCAGATCGAGCACCTCGAGGCCGCAACGGCGCACGCACTTGACGATGTTCTGGGCGGCCGACACGGCGCCGGTGACGATATGCACCTTCACCTCCAGGCGGACGCCGCTCATGCCGATCGGCTCGCGCACGCCATCCTGCCCGTCGATGATGAACTCCTGGGTCAGGATGTGGAGGATCTGCTGGTCCGCCGGCAACGGCATGGCCCGCGCAGTCTCGATGACCCGCTCCACATCAATGGGCGAGACCTCCTTGTCCTTGATGGCCACCATCCCGTTGGAGTTGAAGCTGCGGATATGGCTGCCCGCGATGCCGGTATAGACGTCGCGGATCTTGCAGTCGGCCATCAGCTCCACTTCCTGGATCACCCGGGAGATGGCATCCACGGTGGCCTCGATGTTGACCACCACGCCCTTCTTCAGGCCCGAGGATGGCTGGGTGCCGAGCCCCACCACGTCCATGCGGCCGTCCGGCTTGAGTTCGGCCACCACGCAGGTGATCTTGGAGGTGCCGATGTCGAGGCCGACGATCAGTTCCTTGTACTCTTTGCTCATCGCTTCCCTTTGCTATCTTGCTTGCCTGCCGGCGCAGCGGACGGCACCGGCCGGAGGGCGAAACCACTGGGGTAGCGGAGGTCCACCACCGCTACGTTCATGTTCAGTTGGGCCTTGGCCCTGGGGTAATGGGTCACGAAGCGCGACAGGCGCTCATCGATGGGCGCCTTGGCCTGGTCGTGGCCGAGCTCGATGGTCAGGCCGTCCTCCATCTTCAGCTGCCAGGCCTCGCGGGCCGACAGGGAGACACCGACCAGCTGCTTGCCCAGGGGGCCGAGCTTGTGCGTGAAGTCATCGAACTTGGCCAGCAGCACTCCGGAAGACCCCTCCGGACCGCTGAAGATCGGCATCCTGGCATTGCTCGCCGCGGTGAAGATCTCGCCGTAGCGATTGACCAGGCGCATGTCGCCGGTTTCCCCGACACGCCAGTAGGCGGACGCCACGTGCTCCTCCAGGCGCACCTCGATGGCACCCGGCCAGCGCCGCCGGACATCGGCCCGGCGCACCCAGGGCAGCTTCTCGAAGGCGCTCCTCACGTCATCCAGATCCACCGTGAAGAAGTTGCCGCGCATCGACGAACGGGCGGCGTATTCGAGCTGGGCCGTGGTGACCTGGGCCAGCGGGGTGGTCACCACCACCTCCTTCAGCGGATACACCGGCAGGCGGGAGATCGCCGCCACCGCGGCATAGCCCAGACCCGCCGCACCGAAGACCAGCAGCGCATCGGAAATCAGGTTGAGGAGCTGGGGACGATCCCACAGCCCGTTACCGCCTCCATCGCGTACCGGGCGCGCCGGGCGCGACCGCTTGCCGGTGGAGGATTTACCCGCACCGGCCGGCACATTGGAGGTGGCGCGCAAGTCAGCCAAGGCGCGCTCCAGCAAGGATTTCCAGGCACAGGGCCTCGAAGGACAGGCCGGCCACCCGTGCCGACATGGGCACCAGGGAGTGATTGGTCATGCCCGGCGCAGTATTGATTTCCAACAGGGTGAAACTGCCATCATCCCTCAGGATCAGGTCGGCACGCCCCCAGCCCCGACACCCCAGCACCTTTGCACTGCGCACGATGGCCGCCTGGATCTCCTGCTCCAGGGCCTCAGGCAGCCCGCTCGGACAAAAGTACTGGGTGTCGTCGGTGAAATACTTGTTCTGGTAGTCATAGTTGCCCCCGGGGGCGACGATCCGCACCAGCGGCAACGCCCGGTCGCCCAGGAAGGGCGCGGTGAGCTCCTGGCCGGTGACGAACTCTTCAGCCAGCACCAGCGAATCAAACTTCGCGGCGAGTTCCCAGGCGGCCTTCAGCTGCCCGGCCTCGGTGACCTTGGTGGCGCCCATGCTGGACCCCTCATGCACCGGCTTGACGAAGATGGGCAAACCCAGCTCGGCCACCACGGCATCCCAGTCGGTGTCGGCCTCGAGGATGGCGAAACGCGGGGTCGGCAAGCCGCTGGACAGCCACACCAGCTTGGTCCGCCACTTGTCCATGGCGATCGCCGACGCCATCACCCCGCTGCCGGTATAAGGAATGCCCATCAGTTCGAGGGCGCCCTGCACCGTGCCGTCCTCACCGCCCCGGCCATGCAGGGCGATGAAGGCCCGGTCGTAGCCCTGTTCCTTGAGGATGTGCAGATCGGTTTCAGCGGGATCGAAGGCATGGGCATCCACGCCCGCGCCCTGCAGCGCAGCCAGCACGGCGCCCCCCGACATCAGGGAGATTTCGCGCTCGGCGGAGGATCCGCCCATCAGCACCGCCACTTTTCCAAATTGACTGCTCGACACCTTAAACCTCGCCACTCACCAGTTTGCCCGGCACACCGCCGATACTGCCGGCACCCATGGTGATCACCACGTCGCCATCCTGCGCCGCGGACAGGATCGCCCCCGGCATGTCATCGATGCTCTCCACGAACACCGGCTCGATCTTGCCCGCCACCCGCAGGGCCCGTGCCAGCGAGCGCCCGTCGGCGGCCACGATGGGGGCCTCGCCCGCGGCATACACCTCGCCCAGCAACAAAGCATCGACGGTGGACAAGACCTTCACGAAATCCTCGAAACAATCCCGGGTGCGGGTATAGCGATGGGGCTGGAAGGCCAGCACCAGGCGCTTGCTCGGAAAGGCGCCGCGCGCCGCGGCGATGGTGGCGGCCATCTCGACCGGATGATGGCCGTAGTCGTCGATGACGGTCACCGCGCCGCCCTGGGGCAGGCTCACCTCGCCATAGCGCTGGAAGCGCCGACCGACGCCCTTGAACTCGGCCAGGGCCTTGATGATGGCCTCGTCCGACACGCCCACCTCAGTGGCCACGGCGATCGCCGCCAGGGCGTTCAGCACGTTGTGGCGGCCGGGCAGGTTGAGCACCACTGGAATCCGGCTGGTGGTGCCATTGACCCGCACCACGTCGAAGCTCATGGTCCCGTCGGCGGCATGGATGTTCTCGGCCCGCACGTTGGCGGATTCGGAGAAGCCGTAGCGCACGATCTGCTTCGACACCAGCGGCATGATCGAACGCACATGCTTGTCGTCGTCGCACAGCACGGCCACGCCATAGAAAGGCAGGTGCTGCAGGAAATCGACGAAGGATTGCTTGAGCCGCGCAAAGTCGTGCCCGTAGGTTTCCATGTGGTCGGCATCGATGTTGGTGACCACCGAGATGACCGGGGTCAGCAACAGGAAGGAGGCATCGGACTCGTCGGCCTCGGCCACCAGGAAATCCCCCTTGCCCAGACGCGCATTGGCGCCCGCCGCATTGAGCTTGCCGCCGATCACGAAGGTCGGATCGAGCCCGCCCTCGGCCAGGATGCTGGCCACCAGTGAGGTGGTGGTGGTCTTGCCGTGGGTGCCGGCGATGGCGATGCCCTGCTTCAGGCGCATCAGTTCGGCCAGCATCTGGGCGCGCGGCACGACCGGAATCTTCTTTTCGCGAGCAGCGATGACTTCCGGGTTGTCCGGCTTGACCGCAGTC